>DATKUC010000025.1:0-22318 GCA_035530835.1 Spirochaetia bacterium | reverse complement strand
CGATACGCAACGCCGCTTCGAGGAGAGGATCCGCAGCTTCTGGCAGCGGTGCGACGACTCGGCGCACAACGGGAAATCAAGGTTCAGGATCTGCGGCTACAGATAGGCGCTTCCAAAATCTCATGCCCGAAGCGCGAATATCTTCCGGCATATGCTTTTAGCTAAGTTCCAACACCAGGCTTTGTGACACTACCTAAAAAGAAGGCGGCCAAAATTGGCCGCCTTTCACGAAACAATCGCCCCAGGAACTAGTAGCTCTTCATTGCCTGGATCTTGCGCTGTTTCTTAAGTAGTTTTCGCTCAAGGGATTTCTTCTTCCGGTTCGCTATAGTTGAAGGTTTCTCGAAGTATTCACGCTTCTTCCATTCCCGAATGATGCCTTCTTTCTCGACCATTCGTTTGAACCGTTTGATGGCTTTCTCAAGATTTTCCCCGTCGTCAACACGTATGTAGGCGATACGAATCACCTCCCTTCTTTTGCAGTAGCAGCCCCGGCATACCGCGGGGCGTAAGTCATTGTAGTCAATATCGGTTACTTGTCAATGAGGGTCGGGCTTGTCCGCGCGGTGAACGTCGATCACCAGGAGCTGTGGCGATTCGCGTCCCTGGTAGTAGTTCTTTGAAAGATGAAAGACTACGTCGAGCCTGTCTGTTGCGGTAAAATCCTTGCCTACACGATCGGCGGCGTTCCAGAAGAGTGCGGGCCATTTCATGCTACCCGTATCGAACAGGAACTTCACGTGTTTCTGGTTATCGCGGCCGACAAGGTCCATTTGCGCGATGACCATTTCCCGGGCGAGAAATGTGAGCTCGGCACTCTCCTGGCCGGAGGGAGAAAAGAGTTTCTGCAGATCGAACAGCTTCGTTGTGAGAAACTCGTGCGGCAGTTCGGCATCCACTGTGACCTGTTCCTCGGATTCGGCTTCGAGCTCGAACAGGCCGACGAGATCGGTCAGGCGTTCGTTGAACTGGTCCCACCGGTCGACCTCCATGTGGAAGCCTCCTGCCGAATCGTGTCCGCCCCAGTCGACGAAGATGTCGCCGAACCGTGCAAGGAAATCGGTAACGGGAAAGCCTCGCGCGCTGCGGATCGAACCGACTGACTTTTCCGGTAGTCGCGCCACAACCGCTGCAGGAACGTTGAACATGCGGGCGAGCCTGCCCGCGATGATGCCGGTAATGCCTCTGTGAACCGAATCGTCGCTGACCATGACGAATCTGCTTTCGTATGATTCGAAGCTCTTGTACGCCTGCGGAAGAATTCGGTCCCACGCCTCGTCACCGGTCTTGCGTCGCGTCTCGTTCAATGCGATGACTGCCGAGACGAGCTGTCCAATTTCTCCTGCATCCTTGCTCAGCAAAAGACGCACCGCCTTGTCGGGTTCGCCCATCCGTCCTGATGCGTTGATGATAGGGGCAAGGTTCCACCCGACGTCCTTGGCGCTGATCTCCCTCCCGGCAAGGCCCGCGCGGACCAGGAGTTCACGGAGTCCCGGTCGGCCAGTCGCCGCAAGCACCCGAAGTCCTGAACGGACGAGCACCCGGTTTTCGTTACGCATCGGCATCATATCTGCGACTGTCCCGAGTGCGACGAGGTCAAGTGAGAGTTCAAAGTGCTCGATCAGATTCGGTATGCGCCGGTAGACAAATGTCGAGAAGAGGCCGACGAGCACGTCGATCTCCTCGGGTACCCGATCGGCGTAACGCGCAAGCCGCGTGTCCGGCCGCATCTTGATGAGGCTGCGCTCCTTGAGCGCGGGAAACAGTTTCCACACCTCGGGCGCTATGTCGAGCAAGCCGATTTCAACGTTCGGACCGAATATCCTGCGAAGCATCGCCTCCTGTGAGGGTGCGTCGTAGACGAGAATCTGCTGTCCCTGAAGGAACGGTACGATTCTCGTGCGATCAAGATCAACCATGCCGGGAACAACGTTCTCGATGAGCCTGTCTACCTCGACGAGATTCTCGAGCTTCACGGCTTCGAGAATAAGTGTTTCGTTTCCGGGCCGTACGTTCAGCAGACAGACCGGCTGGTTGTAAAAATCGGTCTGCGCAAATGTGAGTGCCCAGCGAACTTTCGAGCTGAGTGCGCAGCCGCATAGACCCGCGAACGGATAGCCGGAATCGGGCAATTTCGGATTGATGATTGCGACTGCGGGGGGCAATTGTTCCTGGGGATTGTGATGATCGATTATGATTGTATCGATGCCAAGCTCGGCGGCGTAGGTGATCTCTTCAATACTCGATATTCCGCAGTCAACGGTGATAAGGAGCGTCCCGTCAGACGCTGCAAACTCGTCTATGCTGCTTCGGGTGACCCCGTAGGGGTCATCCCCGATCGGCAACTTCCAGTCGACGCTCAGGCCAAGTTCACTGAGTGTCTCAACCAGAAGCGTGATACTCGTTATGCCGTCAACATCCCGGTCTCCGAACACAAGTACGTGTTCACCCTCGGCCTTCGCGGTCATAATTCGCTCAACCGCGTCGCCCATGCCGTCGAACAGGAACGGATTGTGCGGGATTTTCAGGTCATCCTCGAGATAGAACTGGATCTCCGAAGGGTCTGTGATACCGCGCCGCAGGAGTATGGAAGCGGCGAGTTTTTCAATTCCATACCGTTCAGCCATTGCTCGAACGTTACCCGCGTCGATTGGTTCTTTTACCCACTTCATAGCGCGCTTATTTCCTCGATTATCATCTGCTGTGAAGCAGGAGCGGCTTCGGTGATCGAATATGCCTTACGAAGCAGAGGTACAGCGGCGGCCATGCTCTGCGGTGTTTCGGCAAAGAGTGTGCAAAGTTCATCTCCCCGAGATACGGAATCGCCCCGCTTCTTCTTCAGTTCAATGCCCACGTAAGGAAACACCGAATCATCAGCCTTGCTTCTGCCGGCGCCAAGGAGGACGGCGGCCATGCCCACCGAGTAAGCGTGGATTGCGCCGACATATCCTGATCGTTCGGCGGTAATGGTCGTCTGAACGGGAGCCCTCGCTTTGCCGAATGAGTTTTGAAACGCTGCAGGGTCTCCATGCTGCGACTTTATGTTCGCGAGAAATCGGTCCCATGGTTCGCCGGTCGCAAGCTTCTGCGTGCACAGCAACACGCCCTCTTCGATGTCTGTCGCACGTCCGGCAGCTACCAGCATCCAGCCGCTGAGCCTGACCGTCAGGTCCATAAGATCTGCGGGACCCTCACCCTTCAGGCAGAGTGCACTCTCTTCGGCTTCCAGAAAGTTGCCGACCATGTTGCCCAGAGGTTCATCCATATTGGTAATGACCGCGACTATGCGCTTTCCGAGGCTTACTCCGGTATTTACCAGTGAGTGGGCAAGCTTCTGCGCCTCCTCCCGGGACTTCATGAACGCACCATCGCCGCACTTCACATCGAATACGAGAGCATCTGCGCCTTCTGCAAACTTCTTGGAGAGGATGCTCGCGGTAATGAGCGGAATCGATTCGACGGTACCGGTGACGTCACGAAGTGCGTACAGCAGCCTGTCCGCGGGAACGATCTTCTCGCTCTGGCCGGTCATCGCGTAACCGACTTCGGCAAGAATTCTCTTGAATTCCGCGGTATTTCTCGCGATTGTGTATCCAGGAATTGATTCAAGCTTATCCAGCGTCCCGCCGGTGTGTCCGAGTGAACGGCCGCTCATCATGGGTATTTTGATGCCGAAACACGCAACAAGTGGAGCGAGGATGAGTGAAACTTTGTCGCCGACCCCTCCTGTGGAGTGCTTGTCTACGAACGGACCTGTCAGATCGGAAAGGTCAATTGTGTCCCCAGAGCCGATCATTTCACGCGTGAGGTGCGCTGTCTCTTCGGGCGTCATCCCGCGAAAAAAAACCGCCATCAGCCAGGCGGAAACCTGGTATTCGGGAATATCACCCGATACGTAGCCCGCGAGCAGGAACCGGATTTCCTGTTCAGTAAGTGTGCCGCCGTTGCGTTTCTTGACAATGACATCCAGTGCCCGCATCTACCGCGCCTCCCATGTTTCGAAGGATATCAGAAAGCCCGAGTGATCGCTACAGGATACCGCGACCGATCTCAAGGGTAGAAAGCGGAGTTTCAACGAGAGATCCAACAAGTGCGTACAGGAGCCGCAGAATCGCTGAAACCGAGAGCTGATCCGCCTTTATTCCGAACGCATTCGCTATCGGCAGGGAAAGCGTGTGGTCAAGATAGCGAAGTGCGCCGATTGGAAGCTCCAGCATGTCTGGCCCGGCGCAGTCGAGACAGACGAAGGTCTCACGCGTCGCCGAATACCTGACACTCCGTCCGTCGGCAAGCCTCCTGCCGCAGGAACCACATTCATCGGTCTGCGGAAAGGTTCCGACCATCGCAAGGTAGCGGGTGAGGAACTGTACTGAGACCAGCGGAATCTGCTCATCGGTCGCGGTCTCGATCCTCTGCATTGCTGCAACAAACAGATCAAACAGCTGCTCCGAGCTCTCACCTCCTCCGTAGGATTTCAATACGATCTCCGCCCAGAGGCTTGCTGTGTAGAACCGCCGTATATTCTCACGCAGCCCGAGGAAGAAATCCTGCACATCGAACTCGGTTATCTTCACGCTGTTCCTGACAGGGTCGGTATAGAGGTAGACTGAACCGAGACAGAAGGGATCGGTGAGTCCGCGAAGCCTGCCCTTCGCGGAACGCGCGCCATGAGCAATGGCTGACACAAGTCCATGTTCGCGGGTGAACAAATTCACTCCGAGGTGTATCTCCGCGATACGATAGGTCTTCAGCACAATTGCCGAGCAAGTCTGATTTCTGGACATATTTTCGTTTTGCTTCCCCAGGGATTATCACTATACTATACCTGTCGCGCCGAACCGGTGAAATACTACTACAGCTTGAGAATCGATTCTCGATCATGCGGTGCTGAACGAGTGAGTTCCTGCTCTGTGTCAGTTCGTAGCGGCGCGCAACAACGCTAAATGGGAAGGAAAAACATGTCAAACCGACAGATCGTACCGGCGGAGATGATTTTACCAAACAAGCTGCTCCTCATTCCCTTGCAGGGCAAGCCGATCTTCCCCGGCATTTTTACGCCAATGATGATCAAATCGCAGGATGACATACAGGTCATCGAGCGCTCGATCGAATCGGACGCGCTGATCGGATTGGTGCTGGTGAAGGATGACGAAGTCGATAATCCGAAGCCGGAGGATCTGTTTCGCGTCGGCACTGTCGCAAAGATCGTAAAGAAAATCAATCTGCCCGATGGCGGCATGAACATCTTTGTATCGACGCTTAAAAGATTCAAAGTGAAGAAGTTCCTGAGCCAGGAGGCCCCGATAGCGACTGCCGTCGAATACCTCGACGATGTCGAAGAGAAGAGCGACGAAGTGACCGCGATGACGCGGAGCCTCATTGGCGAAATGAAGCAGGTTTCAGAAAACAATCCTCTCTTCTCGGAAGAGATGCGCCTGAACATGGTCAATATTGATGATCCGGGAAAGATCGCCGATTTCATCACCTCGATCCTGAACATCGACCGGAAGGATCAGCAGAAGGTGCTCGAAGAGTTGAACGTGAAGCGACGGATGGAGCATGTCCTGATCTTCATCAAGAAGGAACAGGAGCTCCTGCGTCTGCAAAAGAAGATTCAGCTGCAGATCAATGAGAAGATTGAAAAAAGCCAGCGGGAATACTACCTGAAAGAAGAACTGAAGACTATCAAGCAGGAACTCGGCATGCCGACGGACTCGAAGAGCTCGGATGCAATCCGGTTCAGAGAAGCCATCGACAAGCTGAATCTGATCGGCGAAGTCAAGGAGCAGGTCGAACGTGAACTCGAAAAGTTTCAGCTGATGGAGCCGAGTTCGCCGGAGTTCGGCGTGACCCGAAACTACCTGGATACGATCGTCACCCTGCCGTGGAATGATCCGGTGCCTGAGCAGATTGAGGTTGAAAAGGCACGCAAAATCCTCGATGCCGATCACTACGGCCTTGATGATGTGAAAGAACGCATCATGGAATTTCTGGCAGTTCGCAAACTCAAGAAGGATTCGAAAGGCTCGATCATCTGTCTCGTCGGCCCGCCGGGGGTCGGAAAGACGTCGGTCGGCATGTCGATCGCGCGTGCGCTCGATAAAAAATTCTTCCGGTTCTCGGTTGGCGGCATGCGTGATGAGGCTGAGATAAAAGGTCACCGGAGAACCTACATCGGCGCAATGCCGGGCAAGGTGATCCAGGGACTGAAGGTGGTGAAGACGAAGAATCCGGTGTTCATGATCGACGAGATCGACAAGCTCTCCTCCTCCTATCAGGGCGACCCCGCGTCGGCGCTGCTGGAGGTGCTCGACCCGGAACAGAATGTTGCGTTTCGCGACCATTATCTCGATCTGCCCTTCGACATCTCTGACATCCTGTTCATTGCGACGGCGAATACCCTCGATTCGATTCCGAGTCCGCTCCTTGATCGCATGGAAGTGATCAGACTTTCCGGCTACATTGATCAGGAAAAGCTGGAGATCGCGAAGAAGTACCTTGTGCCACGTTCCCTCGAGCGCAGCGGAATAAGCCGCCGGAACGTGCGCTATACGAAGGCCGCACTTCTGCATATTGCGAATGGGTACGCGCGGGAAGCGGGCATGCGCAACTTCGAGAAGGCACTTGACCGGATTCATCGGAAACTCGCAGTCGGGCTTGTTACGGAATCTGAAAAAAGTGAAGACAGGAAGGCGGGAACGAAAGTCATCACTATCGATGGGCCGGATCTCGAAACCTATCTGGGAAAACCCTCCTTCGGTGATGATGAAATCAAGCGGATCTCACGGCCAGGGATGGCGATTGGACTCGCATGGACGCAGTTCGGCGGCGACACCCTCATCATCGAAGCTGTTTCAAACGGCGGACACGAAGGCTTCAAACTGACCGGCCAGATGGGCGAGGTGATGCAGGAGTCGGCAAACATCGCCTACACCTATGTGCGCCATGTGGGAAAGCAATACGGAATCGACGATACGTGGTGGGAAAACAAGATGATTCACCTTCACATTCCCGCGGGTGCAACACCGAAAGATGGCCCGTCGGCAGGAATCACGATGGCCTCAACGCTGCTCTCTCTTGCCACAGGGAAGCAGATTCGCAGGAATCTGGCGATGACCGGCGAGCTTTCCCTGGTTGGCAACGTGCTTCCGATAGGCGGGCTGAAGGAGAAGACGATTGCTGCCAGGCGTGCCCGAATTAAGGAGATCATAATTCCGGAGAAGAACGTTCGTGATCTTGACGAAATTCCCGATCATGTAAAGAAAGGGATCAAGTTCCATCCGGTTGCCACGATGGAACAGGTCATCGAGCAGTTGTACTAGTTTCATCTTCAGGAGCTTCAGGATCTATGGCACTACGAGAATCGACAGAACGGGGTATTCGCCCGTATCGACCCGGTGAACGGACAAACTTGCACTTCCCTACCCGCCTGGCTCTGGCGGTCGCACTGCTTTCGCTGACTGTGGCGGGGATTGCCACCGCTCAATCATCACCAGGTGCCGCGCCGGTGGTTGCGGCAAATGCCCCGCCGCTCGCGCCGGCGATCTCTCCCGCAGCATCCCCTTCGGTCGCGGCGCAGAAGCGCATCTACGTCAGCCCCGAACAGCTGAAGGCGATGATTGCTGATGCTCCTGCCGCTGCACAGGCGCTGATCCTGAAGACTCCTGTCCACTTTCTTGAGCTGATGGTGAAGGTTCTTCAGGAGCCGTCGGACCTCATCCGGCTTGTCGACAAGCAGCATGCGCTTCCTTCGGATTACGTTCCGCCGGACCTTGTGTCGCTCAACCATCACGATCTGACGCTGTACAAGAGCAATCTCTTCCTGCGCCGGATCGCGCTTCCGTCGCTTCTGGCGATGGTACACGCGTCGCGAGTGGCGGGTACCGATCTTCCAATAGCGAGCACCTATCGCTCTTACAGCCTGCAGAAAGCGATATTCGAGTGGAATGTCTCCACCTACGGGCTGAAGGAGGCTGAGCGGGAGTCGGCACATCCGGGAACAAGCCAGCATCAGCTCGGGACGGCCATCGATTTTGGAGACATAACAAACGCATTTGCGAAGACAGCCGGCGGAAGGTGGATCGCGCAGCACGGATGGGAATACGGCTTTACCATCTCCTATCCGCAGGGCTATGAACAGCTGACCGGCTACATGTATGAGCCGTGGCATTACCGCTACATCGGGGTGCCTGCAGCGCGAATGATGCACGATTACTTTGACGATATCCAGCAGAATCTGCTCGTGTTCCTGCACGACCATGCGAGTGCATTCGCTGCTTTGTTGCAGTAGACAGTGTGACCTGACGGCGATCTGAGAGTGCCGCGCGTACTTTGTGATCTTGCAACTGGCATAGGACCGTAGTAACCTCCTGCAGAGACTGACGCAATGGATGCGCGAGTGAATGCTCCCAATATGGTGAACCGATCGAAGCGTCTCATGAACAACCTCGAGGGATATCTGTTCATTGGCCCCGCGACGATCCTGATTGCGGTCTTCGGACTTTTCCCCATAGCGTATACCGTCTTCGTGAGTCTGTTCCGCTGGCGGATCATTCGCGGGAAGTTCATCGGACTTGCCAACTACGCCGAGCTATTCGGATCAGCAGGCTGGCTGCTGCTCTTCGTGCTCTCGATCTTCATTGTTGCGCTCGGCTTCGTCCTTCTTCGGAAGAAGCGCGCCCGTCAGGGCGTCCCCGATCCTGCGCTGTTCCGGACATCTGCCGCGTTTCTCCTGCTTATCGCGGGCCTCGCCGGACTGGCATTTTCACTTCCGGCTTTGTGGACGACGGGTGACGGCAATGTATTCGACGCGCTCAGAGTGACTGTGTACTACTCCCTTGGCACTGTACCTGTGCAACTTGCAGGGGGACTCTTTCTCGCGCTGTTCTTCGAACGCAAATTCCGGGGCCGACAGGTCTACCGCGTTATCTACCTCCTACCCTACATTGTTCCCACTGTCGCATCGGCGGCGGTATTCCAGGTTCTTTTCTCGCTGCGGCCTGAGAGCTTCGCCAACCTTATTGTGAGACTGCTGGGCGGAAACGCGCTCGGTTGGCTCGGAGATCCTCACGGCATCTTCGGTATGGCCTTCGGGTGGGGAAAGGTTGCATCGGACGCAAATCCGGTTGTCTCCTACTGGGCGTCCTGGGTGCGCGGACCGAGCCTCGCCCTTACGGCGATTATGATCTACAACTACTGGGTATTTATTGGTTACTACGCGCTCATCTATGCAAACGGGCTCGCAAACATTCCACGACAGCTGTATGAGGCTGCGGAAGTGGACGGTGCTTCCCGGTGGACGATGTTCAGGAATATAACAGTCCCGCTCCTTTCGCCGACGACCTATTTCCTGACCATGCTGGGCATTATAGGAACGTTCAAAAGCTTCAACAGCGTCTACGTGCTGCGAAACAACACAATCGGGAACGCCGTGGACACTCTGAGCATCAACATCTTCTATACATTCTTCAGTCAGTCACGCTTCGGGTACGCCGCCGCTGCATCGCTGTTCCTGTTCGCTCTGGTGCTTGGTCTCACTGTCGTTCAGCGCAGGCTCATGGAGGAGCGGGTCAACTATGGCGAATGATGGATTGGGCCGCGGACCTTCCATCCGACGCACCCGGGTCAGACGGATGTTCGCGCTGCACCTGCTTCTTGCAGTGGGCGGGATTCTGGCAATACTGCCCTTTCTCTACATGATAGCGAACAGCCTGAAGACCTATGGGGAGACTATCACCCGGGTGAGTGCAATTCCGTTTTCGCCGCTCTTCTGGCCGCGGGTGCCGCAGTGGAAGAATTACGCTGATGCATGGCAGAGCGGCGCGCTCTCGCACTACTTTCTGAACAGTGTCGTCATAAGCACGGTCACACTACTGGGCCTGTACGCTACCACTGTGCCTGCTGCATTCGGCTTCTCGAAGCTCCGCTTTGCCGGCAAGAACCTGATATTCACGCTGCTTATTGCGACGTTGATCGTGCCGGAGACGGTGCTGCTCATTCCAAACTATCTGGTGATCGCCCGGCTGAAGTGGATCGACACACTCGCTGCACTGACTGTTCCGTTCATGGCAAGCGCGTTCTTCATCTTTCTGCTCCGCCAGTTCTTCAATCAGATCCCGAACACGATCCTCGAATCGGCGCGGATCGACGGAAGTTCGAATGTCGGAATCATGCTGCGAATCGTGACGCCGCTGTCGACAGCGTCACTTTCAACCATGGGGTTTCTCGCGTTTACCGGCGCGTGGAACTCGCTGCAATGGCCGCTTGTGGTTACGCAGACTCCGAAATGGCGCCCGATTGCGGTTGGATTGACTACATTCATTAGTGAAGCCTCTGCGCAGATCCATCTCAGAATGGCTGCCGCAGTGATAGCACTCATTCCGGTGGCCGTGCTCTACATAGTTGCGCAGCGTCAGATCACTGAAGCGGTGACGCACACCGGGCTGAAGGGGTAGTGAAGGAGGGAGTTATGAGATTTCATCGGGTAGATGGCAGACGCATTGCAATGCCTGTCGTCCTTTCCATTTCGGCTTTTCTCTTTGCCGTGGCTGCGGGAGCCGCCTTTGCCGGCGGCACCGCCGAGAAGGGTGCAGCCATGCAACCTGCGGCATCGAGTCAGACCGACACACTGGCATCGGTTGATCCGAGCAACCAGACAGTGGTCTTCTGGCACAACCAGAGTAACAAGCAGGAAGCCGGGCTGAATGCGCTGATCAGCGAGTTCAACAGCACCAACCAGTGGAAGATCACCGTGAAGGGTGAATACGCGGGCAACTACGACGATATATACAACAAGATGATCACGGGAATTGCCGGTGGAAGCGTGCCGAACCTGGTCATGGCGTATCAGAACCAGTCTGCCTCCTACCAGCTGGCAAACGGGCTGGTAGACCTCAATCCCTACCTGCACAGCACAAAGTGGGGCATCAAGGATCTTGCTGATTTCTTCCCGGGTTTTCTCGACCAGGACGTGAACTCACAGTTCAACAATCAGCGCCTCGGCTTGCCGATCTTCCGATCAATCGACCTGATGTACTACAACATCAGCTGGTTGAAGCAGCTCGGTTTCAACAGCCCGCCCACCACCTGGGCGCAGTTCGCGCAGATGTGCGCGGCCGCGACCAACAGCGCAAAGGGTACGTACGGCTACGCTATTACAACCGATGCCTCCGACATTTTCTCGGAGATCGCCTCGCGCGGCGGCAATATCGCAAAGGCTGACGGTTCGGGTTACACGCTCGACACCCCTGAAGCGAAGGCTGCGTTCTCCTTCATGCAGAAGCTGTACAAAGATGGGTCGGCAAAGAAGATCGCCGAGAAGTACGGAGAACAGGCGGATTTCGCAAACAGGAAGGTCCTGTTTACCACCGGAACCAGTGCCGGCCTCCCCTACTACGCGCAGGCGATTGCGCAGGGCGCGGCAGGTACATTTGACTGGAGCGTTGCGCCGATGCCGCACTCGACCGACAAACCGGTCGTGAACATCTATGGTGCATCGGTCAGCGTAACAAGGACGACTCCTGAGAAGGAGCTCGCAGCGTGGTTATTCCTGCGCTGGTTCGCCGAACCGAAACAGGAAGCACAGTGGGTTCGCGTGTCCAACTACTTCCCGAGCCGGAAATCTGCAGCAAACGAATTGACCGACTATTTCCAGAAAGATCCGAAGTACAAGGACGCCTTCGATATCCTGGTCAATTCACAGAGCGTTTCGGAACCGCCGTTCTCCGGATACCAGCAGGTGCGTGGGCTCATGTCTACTGCATTCAACGCGGTACTCGATGGAGCAAATGTCGACCAGACGCTTGCAAAGCTCGAACTCGATGCGAACAAGGTGCAGAAGCAGAGCGCTCCCTGAGTTGATCTGACTTCGAGCACCCGGTACACGAACGAGGGAATGAATGCTGCATTCTTCACGCGCCAAGGAGTTTACATGAACGGCAAAGAGACACTGGAAAACTGGTTTTCCGGCCGCGCGTTGCTGCATCCGGTCTCAGACGTTCCCTCGTTCGTCGATTTGATTCGACTCTTTTCAATTTATTCTGGCGGGCCCGAGTTTCCCATGACTCGCGGAATGAACGACCTTCGGTCGATCGTTGAGCCTGCCGATCACCTGGTCTTTGTGCTCGTGGACGGTCTCGGGCTGAACCTCACCTCTCAGTTCCCCTCCGGCGGATTTTTCGCGGAGACTCTGAAGGCCGAGCTTCGGGCGGTGTTCCCATCGACAACAGCAGCGGCCCTGACTACTCTTGCATCCGGAGCCTGGCCTGGAGCTCACGGAATCACCGGCTGGTGGACCTATTTCAGCGAACAGCAGCGAACGATATGCCCGCTACGCTTTCTCGATCGAACCAGCATGATATCAGCAACCAAATTTGACCTGCACCTCGATCAGCTGCTGCCGGTGCGCAGTATGTATCACGGTTTTTTTCGGGAATCCCGCTCCTATCTGCCCCGGCCGCTTGATCGCGGCGAATACTCCGAGTGGTCGCGTGGCGGGACGAAGGTGGCGGGATATCGATCATTCGATCAGCTGGTAAGAATGCTTTCCCGAGCGACCAGAAAGGCAAAGCGGGCAACATTCAGCTACGTCTATTCGATGGACGTCGATTCACGCATTCACCGGAACGGAACCGCCGATGAACAGGTATACGATGCGGTGCGGCAGAACGACTATCTGCTCACGCGGCTCAGGGACGCGCTGCCGGAATCGGCCCGAATCATCGCGACTGCCGATCACGGGCTCATCGACGTTCCGGACGGCCACACGACAGAACTTCGCTCCGACCATCGGCTCCTCTCTCACCTTGCGGTACCGCCAAGCGGCGAAAGTTCAACGCCGATCTTTCACGTGATTGCGCAGCACGAATCGGCGTTTCTTGCCGAGTTCGAACGCGCCGGACTCGCTGACAGGTTCGCCCTGATCACTCCCGATCAGGCGGAAGAGCTTCATCTGTACGGACCCGAGCCCCTTTCACCGCTCATGCGCTCCCACCTGGGGAGCTGGATAGGCATAGCGCGGGAACCGTATGTACTTGAGTTCGTTCCCGATAACCGGGAACCGATCCATCACCGCGGTGTACACGGAGGACTCAGGCCGGAAGAGATGAGAGTAGGTCTCTTTACCGCATAAGCTGGCAGCTGCGCACCGCCTATCGGCGAAAGCCTGAAAGTGGTCGCGAGCGAGCCTCAAGTTCGGAAAGTTCCTCCTCGACCGGTCCAAGCTGAACGGTGAAAAGCTCCTCAAGCTGCTGGGCTTCCACCTTTCCACGGCCGAGCTCACGCAACTCATGGGCGTAGAGTGATGCGGTTCCTGCCGAGAGCTTCGCAAGATCCAGGAGCCGCCTCAGCCGGAGTCCTTCGGGACTTCGTCGCCGCGGATCAAGTATCGCCATGGACAGACATTCACGGCTGCGCCGGAGCCACTCCCAGCATTCACGCACGGCGGCACGCAGTGCACCGCTTGTTGCCGCGATGCGCGCTGAGGCCTCCCGTTCAGCTTGCAGCGCAGGGACCTTCGTGATGGACAGAAGCTGGGGCAGATACTCATCGATCAGAACTGTCGCCGGCTCGTAGGGTGACATGCGGACCCTGCAGTCGACTATTGCCGGCGATGATACAGGGACGCCGGTCGGCTCCGGCGTGCCACTGACAATCGAGAAACCCTCGACACAGGGCCAGGCTTCAGCGCCATATTCGGCAATCCTGAGAGCGGCATCAGGCTCTGCAGTTAGTACCACGCACCTGCAGGTTTTCAACCGGGAGTAGAGCAGCGCTTCATCAACCTCATCGAGAGCTGCCTGGTGAACGATCGGAACAACGCCGCACTCAACCGAATACCGCAGAAGCGGAGCCAGATAGTGTTCAAACAGGAGTGATGGCGAGACTCCGGTCGGCGCTGCCGAGCTGCCTCCCAGGTAGATGTGCTCCGCTCCCTCGTGAAGAGAGAGCAGGTCGTCAATTGCATGTTTTGCCAGATGGAATGCAGTATCCGAACCCTCCCTGAACGACGTGACCGTTTGGGTAAAGAGTGCGGCTCGTCGGAAGACACTCGAAAAGAAAAACTCGTCGAGTCCGCACGCCAGATCAATGCCGGGAATCAGATGCGTTGTCTCCCTCGAAATAGATCTCTCCAAAGCGGGAAAGATCGTATCCGGGAAGGCAGCCCCTTTCCGGCCGTCAGGATCTGTAACTGTCCAGGGAAACAGTTCACCCCAGCGGAGAATCAGCTGCGAGAATCCGGCACTGGCGAGCGTCCCTGCGAGCGAAAGAAAGCGCTCCGGCGGAACCGGTACTCCGGTGAGATCAAGGATTGCTCCGCTTCTCGCAATTGCTGCCATTGGAAGAGTATGAATAGGCTGAACTACTTGCGCAACCACCGGTGCAACGGTATTCTTACGCGCATTATGGGTGCTGTACAAGACGAGCTCGCTCGCTTCGGTTTGGCTCTTCCGGATGTTCTTCTTCCGTCAGATAGCAGAGATCTCGAGAGTTGGGCTGTCATTGCCTGTGATCAGTTCACCTCCGAACCGGAATACTGGAACCGCGTGCGTGAACTCACCTCCGGGCACCCGTCAACGCTCGATCTGATCCTGCCGGAAGTCTATCTCTCGAGCAGCGATGTCTCGGCGCGAATCCAGTCGGTGCACGAATCGATGCGTCGCTACCTTGCCCAGGGCATCCTCCGGACACACAGGCAGACGGCAGTCGCGCTCGTCCGCGACACGCCGATGGTCCAGGGGCGAAAGGGGCTCCTTCTTGCGGTGGATCTGGAGCTCTACGATTACTCCCCGGGTTCACGAAGCCTGATTCGACCGACTGAGCAGACCATAGTTGAACGTCTGCCTCCGCGCATCAGGGTTCGCAAGGGTGCACCGCTCGAACTTCCGCACATCCTGGTTCTTGTCGACGATCCTGAGATGAAGGTGATAGAGCCAGTCATCGACACGGCATCCCGCGGCGAACCGTTGTACAGCACGAAGCTGATGATGGGAGGCGGCCAGATCAGCGGTTACCCGGTGACACCGAAGGCAATCGAAGAGCAGCTGCTTCCCGCACTTCGTGAGTTCGCGGCACCGCAGCATCTGTCGGCTCGCTACGGAGTAGCCGATGCGCCGCTTCTCGCAGTTGGAGACGGCAACCACTCCCTTGCATCGGCAAAGGCTGTGTGGGAAGAGCTCAAGAGCAGCGGCAAGGTGCGCCCGGACCATCCGGCACGATGGGCGCTCGTCGAGCTGATCAATCTCCACAGTCCGGCGCTCCCCATCGAACCGATCCACCGGGTTATCCGCCGCATAGAACCTGCTGCGTTCGCTCATTTCGCTGCGGAACGACATTCGGCACAGACGCGGCGAGTTTCAGGAATCGATGAGGCCGGACAGCTCATTCGCAAGTTCACCGAATCGGCAGTGCGCTTCGGCGTGGGAGATGCCAACGGCTGGTCGGTACTCGAACTCTCAAGCGATCCGGGAACCCTCACGGTAACCCTGGTGCAGAATCTGCTCGACTCCTACGTCACTGAACATCCAGAGGCAGAGGTGGATTACATTCACGGGAGTGAACCGCTCGCGCGGTTTGCCCGGGAGCCGAATACCCTCTCTGTTCTCCTGCCGCCGATCGACAGGCCGCTCCTGATCCCGACGGTCCTTGAACGCGGCGTGCTTCCGCGCAAGGCGTTTTCTCTCGGCGAGGCGGAAGAGAAGCGGTACTATATGGAAGCTCGGATCATCGATCAAAAGTACTCGACGGCCGGCTGACGACAGCTCAATGCATTGGATATTGGGTCAAAAGCGATTAGAATGGCTAGTATGAGCAGGCACGCAGCCGCGATACTCATGGTATTTCTCGCAGCAGCATCTCTTGCCGCGCAATCACAGGTTGTGATTGCGTTTCTCGGCGTAAGCCAGTCACCCGCCTCCTCTGCCGGAGCGGCTCTATCAACCGACGATATCCGGGTGCTCGAAAACAGCATCACGTCCTATCTTTCGCAGGTCGCCGATTCTGAGAACTACGGCCTGATCATACCGAACAACCGTGAGCAGCTTCTCGCCCGCGTCGCTCCCGAACTGACGGGGAATGCAAACCAGACGACGGTAGCCGATCTTGGCGGCGATGTAGCCGCCCGTGCACTCGTGGCGGGAATCGCCCTACACACCGGAAATCGTTACTCACTTGCGCTCGCGCTGATCCGCGTGGACACGGGAAAACTGGTGAACAGAGTCACGGGCGATTTTCCCGGATACGCCGATCTGGTCGCCGGCTGTCGAGGATTGGTATTTGCGCTGTTCCAGGTCTCCCCGCTTCCCGCAGGTCCGGCCGCACCAACTGTCGCAGGAACTCAGGCGGCACCCTCGGGCGAACGAGCCCAGCCCGAACTGCAAAACCAGCAAACCTATGTCAGCGTACCAAGTCTCAGCATGGTGGCCGGGACCTGGAAAGGCGACAAAGGCATAACCTCCGTCCGCATCGGCACCGATGGACGTGCGAGCGCCGAGATAGCCGATGGCAACAGTATGAAACTGAATGTTACAATCGAGGGCGATCAGATAGTCGTGCTACAGGATGAACCGAACGCTCCGAAAATGTACCTGCCATTCTTCCCGTACAGCGTAGCTGTGCAGATCGTTGACCTTGCCCGCCCGATGAGCTGGACATTCCGGCTTACGCGGAATCACGAAACCCTGACAGGCACCAAGCAGACCTCGTTCTTCCGGATTGACCGGGGTACGGTAGTCTCGGTGGACAATACCTATTCGCGGCCGGCGGAGTGGCAGCGGCTCAAATAGGCATATGCTCGCGACGTCGAAGAATACGGCGAATGAAGCCGCCGCGGCCTCTTCTGAACGGATTCTGCCCGGCAAACTGAAATCCCGTCGCCTCCATGAGCAGGACAAGGTAGGTCAGGATTGAAATTGAGAACGCTATTACGCGGAAAATGGGCTTCCGGTTGACCTCTTTCGACTGACGATACACGATTTTCCCGGGGCTGGTAACCTGAACCTCCGGATTGTAGCCGGAGATCCAGATCATCCCCTCATTTGGCGTGAAATAACCAAGATTTCGCGCCAGCACCGTAACCGCCTGAGGATCGGACTGCAGCGACTGGATTCGGTCCTGCAACCGGGAATTGATCTTGTCCAGATCCCCTATGTTCGCGCTGAGCTGTTCTTGATAGTGATTGAGCTTCTGATATTCCAGAATTCCCGTGTGCCCCAGAAAGATGCTCAAAAGCAGGTAGGTGACGAGACCAGTCGTCACCGAAAACAGTATCCGGAACCCCTTCATACTTACCAATACGGTAAGTTCGCATCCATGCTTGAGCAAAATGGCTGTGAGATCCGGAGACAAACCGGTTACGTTGACAAGAGGAAAATCCATGGAGTACATTAAGTTAATGCGTTATGCTTAGCCTCGGAATGCCGATAAAAAAGCAATAGAGCACGTATTGACTCCAGGAGGAGAGGACTGTGAGTGACAATCAGCGAACCGTCCGTGAACCACGAGACAATCATAGTCAGAACACTCCGACCATAACCCCTGACGAGGAGCTCGAGCAGTACGGGGTATGGGTAAAAGCAGGACCTGAAGACTATGTTGAACCTCAGGGGGACGATGAGGGCTTTGCGCTCTCCGATCTGGAGGATAGCTCGAATCTTGAACTGCTGGACGATGCCATAACGGAAGAGGAAGAAGAGCTCCTGAGCTCCCTCGAGGAACCGTCGTCTGATGAATCCAACGAAGAGCTGGATATGATTGATTTCGAAAGCGAAGATTTCGATACTCCTTCGTCGACATTCGACAATGCAACCTCGAACGACGCATTCGATGAACAATTGCCCGATATCCCCGACGAGGACCTCCCTGAACTGGACGACGAGATTCCGCTTTCACTTGAAAATGAGGCGATGCTCTCCCTGGATGAACCGGAATCCGGCGTACATCTCCCGGTCGAGCTGCCCCCTTCGGACTTTTCTCTCGAAGAGTTCAGCGATGATGAGGCCCAAGTCGATGCATTTGATCTATCTTTCGAAGACGAGGTACTACAGCCACTGGAAAACGATGAAGTTACACTGACCGACGACGCGGACTCACTGAAGACCGAAGAGTTTGTCGACAGCCTACCCGATCTGGACCTCGCAGACGACGATCTTCTTGACGATTCGCTCTCGACGGACCTCGGGATTTTTGACGACGTGAGTGCGGTTGAAGAGGAGATGATTGCCTCCGGAAACACAACTTCGCAACGCGGCAACGCCAGGCAAGTCTCCCCCTCCGAAGACTCACTCGCCATACTCAGAAACATCGAAGAAGAGCTTCAGTCCATAAAGACTGAATTGAAGCAGCTGAAAACGGAGCTTACGTCGCTTCGCGGAAAAACTCCGTCGAACGAATCCGCAGGTGAAGAAGCCCTTTCGGATTCGAAGGAGCCTACCGGTTTCTTCGAGGAAGAAGAAGATGAGACCATCGCCCTGACCGGGGACGAACTCGACAATATACTCAACACCGCAGAGTTCACCGAACAGACCGGCCAGCCGACCGAAATCGAAGACTTCATGGAAGAGTTCCCAACATCGACCGAGGCTCCCGCTGAGGACGTTGTTACTGAGGACCTCTTCGATGAAACCAGTCTCGAAGATACACAGTACGAAGACGTCGAGGCTCCCGCCGAAGAGCTCCCGATCGAGGAGATAACACTCGACGAGGACCTTGAGGAGATCGATTTCGAGGAAGAGCTCGGAGAGTTCGAAGAGGAACTTCCGCTGCACTCCCCGGAAGCATCCGAGCCTGTCGCGCAGAAACCGGAATTGGAGCCTGAACCTGGCGAATCTCCACTGCTTCCCGGTGACGAGAGTGAAGTCGACGCGCTCGCCGAAATGGACATCGAATCTGAACTTGCAGAAATAGAAGAACTCGACGATGAGAGCGACGATGATTTCCAGTTCGATGCAAGCGACCTGGACATCGATCTGTCCCTGCAGGAAGAGCAGGATGAACTCACGATACCCTCCACTGAGCAGGAGAGTGATGACACCCTCGAGGAGCTTGAACTCGAGGAACTTCCCGAGATCGAACTCGCTGAATCAGAATCTCCGGTTTTGACCGAAGAGCTCGGGGAACTCGGAGAACTCACTGAAGACTTCGAAGATGCAGAAGTTCCGGAGCTTGAAGCCGAGGAACTCTCAGTCGAGGAGTTTCCGGACGAACTCGAAGAGGAGCCTGAGGAGATAGCCGAAGAACTGATTCCGGAGATGGAGTCTGTCCCGCAGGCATCTCCTGCAGTATCGAATCGAAATGCACATGCAGGTAATTCATTGTCCCCAGATATTAAAGACGAAATCAAGACGGTGCTGAAGTACATGGATCAGCTTCTCGAGGCATTGCCCGAAGAGAAGATCCAGGAGTTTGCCCGTTCGGAGCACTTCGCAGTGTACAAGCGTCTCTTTGAGGAACTTGGACTGGAGCAGTAACATGGGCCTGATGAAGCGGGTGCTGACGCAGGCCAATGTATCCGAACGCAGCACCTTGCTTGCGTCCAGTGCCGATGTCGCCGCCGGCGAGGTCACGGAGTCCAGCCCATCGTCCCTTCGCCCTGAGATCGTGATCCGATCGATGCTTGATGAACTGGATACAATCCAGCCGAGCCTCGAAGCCCCTGCGCACGTCTTTGCGGTGCTAAAACGAAATCTCGTACTTACAAAGGCCGCAATCCTTCTTCCTGACCCGGACGAACGTACATTCGTTCCGTGGTCGCTTTCAGGATTCGACGTGACCACGCAGCGGCGCCTCCACATCCCCGAGGATAGTGCCTATTCGCTCTTTCCGCGACGAACCGCTTCGTTTCTCCTGCTCTCGGGCGACGAACTGCAACCCGTTGAGCAGTATCTGTCGGTCCGGGAGTTCAGCACCGTACGCAACGTGGTGCTCGCTCCCTTCTTTCACAAGGCAAAACTGCTGGCAATTCTCGTCATCGCAGAAACCCCATTCTTTGCACTCGATCACACCATCCTGCAGGTGATGTACTCGGCATCGGAAGACAAGATTGCCTCGTTGTTGTTCAGCAGCCGGGATACCAGAATATCCCACATCCAGCTGCCGCTCCTGTTCTCTCACGATCAACTGCCCGCGATGGCTCACGAGGCGCTGAAAGAGCATCCGGGTGAGGATGTTACGCTCCTGCTGCTCGAGTTGAGTGCGGACCGGGCAGTCGAAGGAATTGCGGCCCACGCCCGGGAAACAGACCGGTATCGAATTACACAGGATGTTACGCGCCTGGTAAACACGATGGTGTCCGGCCTCGGAAGTGTTTTTCTCTATCCTGAGCACCGGCTCGTGCTCCTCAGAGTCGAGGCGCACGGAAATGAACGGCACCTGGACGTTGAGTTGCTCCTGCACCAGATGGGGTGCCGCTTAAGGGATTGCTTCAGTGAGCTGCGGACGCAGAGCATCATTCTCGAGCACCGGCTTCTCAGGTATCCAAACGATTCCGCCGATCTTGAGGAGCTGACCGGCAGCCTCATGTGAACATGACAAGCCCACCTGAATCGAAGCTTTCGGTAGTGCAGGCGCGCAACGGGAGCCGGACAGCAACGGCAGGCTCCATCCGTATCCATTCATCAGTCAATCCCGAACATGAGGCAGAACTGTTTCTCAATGCGCGCATGCCGTTGCTGGAGGGTTCCGCGGCAGTAATTCTCGGTTCGAGTCTTGGCTACCTCACGCGCGAAATTCACCGCCGATTTCCGGCCATCCGCATCATCACCCTCGACTATACGCATGAGTTCAGCCGGTTCCTGGTGGCCGCACCCGATCATGAATGGCACCCGCAATCCGGAGAATCGGTTGGCGCCTTCCTGCACAGAGTTCTCCCGGAGGAAGAGCTTGCCGGGCTTGCCATTATCGAGTGGCAACCGGCGGCCCGGGCCTTCCCGGCCCGCGCCCGGCAGGTGGCCGCGGAGTTTACCGACGCACTATCGGAACTGAACGCGAATATTGCAACAACCGGATATTTCGGACGCAGATGGGTACGCAACGCGTTCGCGAACTTCCTCTGCCTGAACGAGTTTCAGCCCCTGCCCCCTTCACGTGGAGTGACGGTGATTGCCGCATCGGGTCCGTCGCTTGAGCGTAGTGCGCAATCTCTGGTTCGCCATCGGGATGCTATTGGGATCTGGGCGCTCGGATCGGCGGTGGCGCCACTCCTTGCGCGCGGCATTGTTCCGGATCTGGTAGTCCTTACCGATCCGGGTTACTACGGCATTGAACACCTGCACTGCCTCCTGGGGAGATCTGTGCCCGTCATGCTTCCGCTGACCTCGGCACGCGGAGTGTGGCGAACGAAATGCCCGGTTGTCCTGATCGATCAGGGAAGCATCGTCGAAGACGCACTGCTGCCGCGCCTCGGACTTCGCTCCATCCACGCCGCTGCAAATGGGACCGTGGCGGGAACCGCTCTGGACGTTGCACTGAAAACCACCGGCGGACCGATCGTATTTGCCGGGTTCGACCTTGCTCTGCACGATCTGCAATCTCACGCTTCGCCACACGCATTTGACCGGTACATCAGATATCGACAGCAGCGGCGTACACCCGAAACGACGCTGCTCTTCGAACGCAACATTCTCGATTCGGCGCCGATTTCCGGTACCCGGTACCGTTCAACGCGCGCGCATGTGACGTTCCGCAACTGGTTTGCCTCGTGGGAAGGCATGGTGACGCGATCGGTGTACCGCCTTTCTGCCTCACCCGTGTCGCTGCCCATGCAGCCTGTCGACGAGGAGGGTTTCCGATTGCTCATCGAGGCGACAACCAGATCCGGTCCGCCGGTGCACGGAGACGCGCCTTCCGGATCATACTCCACAGGCACCTCTCCCCTCGTGCGCGCGGCAGTTCTCGAAGAGATCGTTGACGGATGGCATCGCGAGCTTTCTGAGTTCGCTCACCGGATTGACTCAGTTTCGCAACCTTGGGATTCACGCTCTGCCGGGCAGAACAGTGTTCCCGGGATTCTGCGGCTGGTCGACCTGCCCGGTCTGCTGCGGATCCGGCGACTGCTTTCGCGAAGTCGATCCAAAGCGGCTCACGAAGCCGGGCAGGTTGTACACTCGGTGACCCAATTCCTCGCATCAACGCTGGCAAACGCAACCCGGAGCTTCAACAGTTGAGTGATCCGGCTGTTCTGGAACGAAATCTCCTGAGCGTCTCATTGAGCGATCCGGGGCTCGGCGCGCTCATCCGGGACACCGATCCATCGGAGGATTTTCGCCTGATAAGCTCACGCTCGGGCCTGCCGGTACCTGCGCTTCAGGAGGAAGGACATACCCAC
>DATKUC010000024.1:0-30040 GCA_035530835.1 Spirochaetia bacterium | reverse complement strand
TTTTGAGAATCCATAGAGCGGGTCACGAGAACCGCCGCGAGTTCTGGAATGATCTGGTCGTGATGAATGGCCCGCGCTTCCTGCGGACGAAGTCCCCCGTAGAACATAGTTGCAGCACAAGCCGCGAACATGAGCCACGTGTACTCCTCCTCGCGTTGACTGCCCGCAAATGACCACACTCTCCGCAATTCCCCTGCGGAGGATGGGAAAAGCGAAGACAGTCCGTCAAGGGAAAGTACCGAGCGCCTTCCCTTCTTGGCTTTTGCAGGGAGTGAAATCGCCGGTAGTATTTCCATGATGCCTCGCCGTTGGGCTTCTTTCAGAACGACATTCATCGTGATGGCTACCCCCCGCCGCATTGCATTGGACAATTCGAGGTCATATAGCCAAGTATCTAGATCGCGGGAAGTTGTGTCGATGATTCTTCTGGATTTCCAGTACGGAAGAATGTAGTCACGAATGAATTGCCGATGCTGGACCAGTGTCGCTTCAGACAGACTCTGCCCATCGCGCTGTCGCCTCCTACGTTCTGCCCACGTTCCCGATGTGTCGAATAGATGTTCACAAAGCTCTTCGTAAGTTGCTGATGAGCCAGATGCCCAATCGGTTCTCAGTTGACTGATCCATTCGTCAACTTCCCTCTTCGTGGCAAAGCGTTTCCCGGTCTGCGGATGCTTTATCACCTGACGCTTCCGGTTGCCGTCTCGATACCAGTAACCCCAGCGCTTTTCACCATTGATAACCGGTCGAAAGACGTAGTACAACATGCCGCTCATGGGCACCATAATACAATTTCTTGAGATTCTGGTTCAATATTGGTTCAAAATAGCAGATTTGACGAAAATCGACCAAATCGGTCGACCGGTAACATTTGACAAAGAAAGGAATTAGAGTCGGGCTGGGCGGATTTGAACCGCCGGCCTCTTGGTCCCGAACCAAGCGCGCTAGCCACTGCGCTACAGCCCGAATGAAAAGCCCCGCGTTGCCGCGGGGCTGGCTTGCGAGACGGGAGCGACGGGGCTTGAACCCGCGACCTCCGGCTTGACAGGCCGGCGCGATAAACCAGCTTCGCCACGCCCCCGTTACGGTGAATGACTATACCCAGATGACGTTTTGATGTCAAGCGTTCCCGGAGTTTGTAATGAGAGGTTACGGAAAACATGGTTTCATTGACATCGGGACGCCGGTCTGATAAGGTGTGCTATACTCTGCATTCGCAGCCAAAGGGATATGTATGGCGTCAAAGCAGCGCACAGCCACCACTACAAATAAAGCGGCTCCGCATAAGAAGGATACCGGTTCAGGTCGACGTACCGGAATCTGGATTTTCAGTTTCGTGATTCTCGTAATTATCGTCGTGACTTTCATCGGCGCGCCGATTGTCAGCAGGTCCGCCGGTAGCGGCAATCTGGTGTTCGGATCGTATGCCGGTCAGGACATCGTCTATTCTCAGGGGAACTACTTCGACCACGAGAAGAATCTCATCGCCCAGCGACTTCAGGATAGCGGGCAGCAGACCAACAGTCAGAATGAGATTTACCAGGTGTGGCGTCAGGCGTTCGTGGACACTGCCTTTCATCAGGCGGTGATGATTCAAGCGCATCGCGCCGGTTTGATCGTTTCCGGTAGTGCAGTGGACACGCAGATTGCGAAGGATCCGCAGTTTCTTGATCAAAACGGGCAATTCAGCGTCCAGAAGTACAATGAAACGTCCAACGGTGATAAGTTTCGGTTGCGCGGGTATCTGCAGCAGCAGCTTGTCCAGCAGCAGTATGTCACTGACGAACTGAACGGCGTTCAGTTGAGCAGTAAGGCAACCGACTTCATCGGTTCAATGGCATCCCCCGAGCGCAAGTTTGACTTTGTCTCCTACGCCTACGCGGACTTCCCGGATTCAAAGGTCATTCAATATGGAACGGCGAACGAAAAGAAGTTCCAGAGGATAAGCCTTTCTGTTATCACTATAAATAGTAACCAGGGAGAGGCGGATGCGGTCCATCAGCAACTGCTGAACAAGACTGCCAGTTTCGCGGATCTCGCACGGGCGCACTCCTCCGATATGTACGCGGACAAGGGCGGCGATATGGGATGGACGTACTATTATCAGATCGCAACTGATTTCTCGGATCCGACCGTACTCGATAAGGTCTTCCAGCTGAAGGCCGGAGAGTATAGCGGCGTGCTGAAAACAACCTACGGATGGGTGATTTATCGCGTGAATGAACCTGCACAAAAGCCGGATTTCACGAACAAAGACACCGTGAAAATCGTGCGGGATTACATGAGTTCGTTCGAGCGCGGTATCATTGAAGACTATCTTGTCTCCGAGGAAAAGGCGATCAAGACAAGTGCAGAAACAAAGGGATTTGCGGCTGCTGCGGCTGCCGCAGGGAAGAGTCTCTCACCCACAAACTACTTCCCGATAAATTACGGAAACGAGCAGCTTTTCCAGCAGGTATCGGCAGTGGATCCGAAACTTTCGCTGGCGCCAGGCGTATCACGCCAGGACTTCTTCACGCAGCTCTTCGATCTGACAGGGAAACAGATAAGCAACCCGATCGTGATCGGAAACAACGTGATGATATTCCAGCTTGCAGATCAGCGTGATGCATCGCAATCTACAATTGCGGATCTGAAGACAAACCTGCCGCAGATCGCCCAGCAGTTCCAGGCTCAGGACGTTCAGACTGCAATCTTTGAATCGAGCAAGCTTGTGGACAATTTCAACAAGACGTTTGCTCAGTACGTGTACACCGCACCGAAGAAGTAGTCATGGAATATGACCTGCCCCGCCTCCTTCCCGGAGACGGGGGCATACAGGTAAAGTATCGCGGAAAGAATCTCTATTCGACAATTGATCCGGTTGCATCCGCCGAGCGCAAGGCGCGGTCGGTAACCATTCCTCCGGAGACCATAGTTATCGTCCCATCACCTCTTCTCGGCTACGGATTGCAGGTACTTGTGGACAGACTGCCGGCAACTTCCCGCATTGTCTGCGTGGAGGTCGACGAGTCACTCATGGCGATAACACTGGCTCAAGTGCCTGAGGAGCTTCTCCAGAATCAGTCGGTGAGTTTCGTTCGACTCGACTCGCCCGAGGCTCTCTCGCTTTTTCTGAATCCCGTACTCCAGTCCGGACGCTACCGACGCGTAACGCTTGCTCCCCTCTCAGGAGGATATTCTCTCTATAGCGCCGCATACCGATCGCTTATTGCGGTGGTTGAGCGTGACATCCGCACGAACTGGCAGAACAGGCTGACAGGCACGTTCATGGGCAGGCTGTGGATGCGGAACATCTTTCGAAACCTCGCAGAACTTACGCACGCCGTCGATCTCTCCGAACTGCATGTGGATCTTCCGGTGGTCGTAGCAGGCGCCGGGGAATCGCTTGAGTTCACGATCCCGTGGTTGCTTCGCAGCAGGAATGAGTTCCACCTTCTTGCCGTGGATACTGCCGTGGCACCTCTTGTATCGGCGGGAATAGTTCCCGACTATGTTGTGGTCCTTGAGGCGCAATGGGCAAATCTTCGCGACTTTGTACCGGTTGCCGGTCAACCGCTTCGTCTGGCCGGCGATATCTCGAGTCACCCGGCACCCTTCCGCCTCTATCGGGATGGCACTCACGCGCTGTTCCTCTCTGAGTTCATCCATATACGACTGATTGACAGACTTCGGACGGCCGGAATTGTACGAACCGTTGTTCCGCCACTCGGATCGGTCGGCGTAGTTGCAGTTCACCTTGCGCGGCTGCTTGGAGGCGGGAACATCTTCCTGACCGGACTTGATTTTGCCTATCGTCGTGGTAAGACCCATGCGAAGGGCACGCCTTCGCATCTTGCGGCACTCCAGACTGCAGGACGCCTCGGTCCGGATTCACTCTACACAGTTACTGTGGCGACGTCAGGCATCGTCGTTGCAGACTCGGATAGGACTGCCACAGGCCACGCGCTGCTGACCAATCCTGTTCTGCGTTCCTACGCCGAGAGCCTTCGAAACATGTTGAAAGGAGACCGCCGGGTGCGTGTGCTCGGCAATCATGGACTCGATGTCGGGGTGCAACGACTGAAGAGCGAGGCCGAGTTCATCTCACAACTCCGATCGAGCGCAGTAGCGTCGGCACGTTCGCCGGCTAATGAGCATCCGAAGCATGCAGATGTGATGAAGTTCCTCTCGGCTGAGCTCGCGCTGCTTGTCGGGACGACCGACGCGGTAACGGAGTTTCTCAACTCAGGTTCCGTCAGCGCGTGGAAGACACTTGAGCCGATGCTTCTGGAACTCGACTATGTCTACTGTGACTTCCCGGATGGGTTCGATGGTCCGAAGAGCGACAAATCCTTCCTGAAACGAGTTCTCGTCAATCTGTATGGATACCGGAAAACGGTCGAACGCGCTCTTTCCGCGCATTGAGCGTTCGACCGTACCGCCGGTCCGGCGGGAACGGTCAGTCCTCTTCGGTAGTCTTCAGTACGGTAAGGAACGCACTCTGTGGGAGTTCCACATTTCCCACCATCTTCATGCGTTTCTTTCCTTCTTTCTGCTTTTCCAGCAGCTTTCTCTTTCGGGTAATGTCACCGCCGTAACACTTTGCGGTAACATCCTTTCGAACCGGCGCTATGGTTTCCCGGGCGATGATCTGGCTGCCGATGGCGCCCTGAATGGGGATCTTGAACTGATGACGGGGAATCTCGTCCCTCAGGCGCTTGCAGATAATTCGTGCACGCTGATGCGCGTTGGGGCGGAAGACCAGTTGCGACAGGGCGTCCACGGGTTTTCCGTTGAGAAGTATATCCAGCCGTACGAGATCTGTCGGCTGGTACCCCTTCACCTCGTAGTCAAACGAAGCATATCCGCGGCTGACAGACTTGAGTCGGTCGTAAAAATCGTACAGGACCTCGGCAAGCGGCATCCGGTAGATGACTTCCACCCGCTTCTCGTCGAGATAGATCAAGTCTTCCTGCACCGCACGTTTTTCCATAGCGAGCGTCATCACATTCCCGAGATAGTCGGTCGGTGTTATTATTGATGCGCGGATGAATGGTTCTTCGCTGCTCTCAATCGCGCCTGGTTCGGGAAAGTTCTGTGGGTTGTCGATAAAAAGCTCTTCACCGCTATGCAACCGAATGCGATACCGAACAGACGGTGCGGTGAAGACAATTGAGAGGCCGAACTCGCGTTCGATTCGCTCCTGCACTACTTCCAGATGCAACAGACCGAGAAAACCGCATCGGAAGCCAAAACCGAGTGCTGCCGAGGAATCCTTCTCGTAAATGAGTGAGGCGTCGTTGAGTTTCAACTTCTCCATCGCCTTCAGAAACTCTCCGTAATCGTTCGCGTCCACCGGATAGATCGAAGAGAACACGAACGGCTTTACTTCGCGATATCCGGCAAGTGGTTCAGAACAGGGGTGGTTCTCATCGGTGACGGTATCACCTACGCGCACATCGCTGATATTCCTGATGCCGGCGAACAGGTACCCGACATCGCCGGCCGCAAGTTCATCCGATTTCTCCATGCCGATGCGAAAGTGGCCGACCTCTTCAATTTCGTGGACTGTGTTGCCTGACCACAGTCGCGCTACTTGCCCCTCCCGCATGACACCTTCGAACACGCGAACATGCAGGACGACACCCCGGTAGGGATCAAACTCAGAATCAAAAATCAGCGCCTTCAGAGGGTTGAGTGAATCACCGGAGGGCGGTGGAATAAGCCTGACAATAGCCTCCAGAAGTTCATCGATACCGATTCCCATCTTTGCCGAGACAAGCATGGCAGTATCCGAATCGAGGCCCAGGTCGTGGTCTATCTGACGCCGGACTGCATCGATATCGGCCCCCGGCAGATCGATCTTGTTGATCACCGGAATGATCTCGAGATTGTGTTCGAGAGCCATATACATGTTGGAGAGAGTCTGCGCTTCGACGCCCTGAGTGGCATCAACAAGGAGGAGAGCACCCTCGCATGCCGATATGGCGCGCGAAACTTCGTATGAGAAGTCGACGTGTCCCGGAGTGTCTACGAGATTGAGCTGGTAGAGCTGACCGTCTGAGGCGGTATAGGGCATAGCTACCGCCTGCGATTTTATGGTGATCCCGCGTTCCCTCTCGATGTCCATGCTATCGAGCATTTGATTCTGGAAATTGCGGTCTTCGACCATTTTTGCTTTCTGGATGAACCTGTCGGCAAGTGTCGATTTGCCGTGGTCAATGTGGGCAATGATGCAGAAATTTCGAATATAGGTATGTTTCATATGTGCGGATAACAACTATAGCCGAATCACAACGCTTCGGCAATTACCGCACCGGTACATCGAGCAGCTCACGAACCTTTCGAAGCAGCACTTCCGGCTCGAACGGCTTCTGGAGGAAAGCACACATGCTGTCCTTCAATTCGATCTCCACTTCTTCGTTTTCAGGATGTCCGGATATAAATAGCACCTTCAGATCGGCATGCTTTGCACGCAGTCTGATTGAGAGTTTTGGTCCGGTAATGTGGGGCATGACGACATCACTGATCAGAATATCGAAGTGATTGTTCTCTTCCTCGGATATGAGCAGCGCCTCGCCGGCATTTTCGGTGGTGGTAACCGCGTACCCGGCCCCCTGCATGACTCGCACAAGCAGCTCGCGAACGGTTCGCTCATCTTCGACGACGAGCACTGATTCGCTTCCTGAAAGCCGGGACTCCTGATGAGGCACCCGTTCGGTCCCCTCCTCGCCCATTTCCACGAGCGGAAGATAGATCAGGAAAAGCGTACCTTTTCCGAGGATACTCACCACGTCGATCTTCCCGCCCGATTGGGCGATGATGCCGTAAACCGTCGAAAGTCCGAGGCCGGTGCCCCGCCCGACACCCTTTGTCGTGAAGAATGGGTCGAAAATACGCGGCAGGATCTCGGGTTCGATCCCGGTACCCGTATCCTGGACGCGTAGCACTGCGTAGGGCCCCGGCTCAATGACGCCAGTAACTGTCTTGCGGCGTGAATCGACTTGTTCGATACCCGAACGAATAGTGATGTTCCCGCCGTTCGGCATCGCGTCCTTGGCATTTACCGCCAGATTCAGCAGCACCTGTTCGATCTGCCCCTGATCTGCATATATACGGCACGGTTCGTTTGTAAGCGATATTTGTATCGTGATATTCTCGGTCAACAGTCGACGGATCATCCGCTCGACCTCGGAAAGGATACGGTTCAGGCTGATAACCACCGGCTGCATCACCTGATGTCTGCTGAAGGCAAGCAGCTGACGCGTAAGTTCGGCCGATTTTGTTGCCGCCTTCAGTATACCGTCAACGTCCCCGAGCAGTTCGCCCGGCGCTCCATCATTATTCTGCAGTGATTCCTTGAGCAGCTTTGAGTACCCCATGATGATTGTCAAAAGGTTGTTGAAATCATGCGCAATTCCCCCTGACAACCTGCCAACGGCCTCCATCTTCTGCGCGTGGCGCAGTTGCTCTTCACTTTCACGCAACGCTTGCTCGCTCTTCACGCGCGCGGTAATGTCGTTCAGCACCCAGACCCAGCCAGTTCGGTTCCCCGCATCATCAATGAGCGCGCTCTTGCGGAGCTCGACAGGAACGTGAACACCGTCATCGCGGACGAGATTTCCGACGAACTGAAAGACATCCTGGACTGAAATCTCACCATCTTCACGAATCAGATAATCAGTATTCACTTCATCATCTTTCTCGTCGACCAGGTGCAGGATGGTACTAAGTTTGGCTCCAACTGCCTCGGAGAAGGGCTTTCCTACCAGATATTCCGCGATTGGATTCATGAAGTTCACTGAGTCGTCGACATCGGTCACAAAAACCGCCTCACCGATGCTTCGCAACGTTGTGGAAAAGAGTCGTTCGCGCTGAACGAGTTTGAGCTCCATCTCGTGGCGATAGAGCGCAAGCACGATTGCGGTTCGCAGCTCCCGTTCCTCGAACGGTTTTATAATGTATGCGTAGGGCTGTGTGAACTTGGCCCGCTGAATGGTGCTCTCGTCAGCATTTGCGGTCAGAAGTATGACGGGAATGCCATGCGCTTCAGTAATTCGGGATGCGGCTTCGAGTCCGTCCATCTTTCCCTGGAGCTTGATGTCCATGAGGATAAGGTCCGGTTTGAGCGCAGCAACTTCGCGAACGGCATCTTCACCGGATGCGAACATGCCCGGGACCTCGTAGCCATGTTTCTGGAGATGCATTTTGATGTCGAGCGCGACGATCTGCTCGTCCTCGACAATCATGATCTTCGCTCCGTTCAAGCGCCCCTCCCAGACCGATGAGTGGTGATCGGGAAGCGGTTTGCCGGGTCTCCCGAATATCACTGCAGTTGTTGGATCCCCTGAACTGAGGTCCCTCTACATTGTACCGTATTTCACATTCGGTGCAACTGCAAATTCCGGGATGCAGCTTGACTACCGTCTGGAGGACGCCGCTTTCAGTACCACGGACGCAATTGCGCCGAGCGGCAGGATCTTGTCGACTGCCCCCCGTTTGACCGCCTCATTCGGCATACCGTATACCACGCAGCTCGCTTCGTCCTGGGCGACGTTGTAAGACCCCGCCTCCTTCATTTCCAGCATGCCGCGCGCGCCGTCATCGCCCATACCAGTCATGATGACGCCTATTGCGTTCTTTCCCGCGTAGCGCGCCGCCGAACGGAAAAGCACGTCCACCGACGGGCGATGACGACTCACCAGGGGGCCGTCCTTCACTTCGACGTAATAGCGAGCTCCGCTGCGTTTGAGAAGCGTATGACGGTTTCCCGGTGCGATCAGCACGCGCCCTCGTACGACTGTGTCATTGTCGGCAGCCTCTTTCACCGTCACGCGGCAGAGTCCATCGAGGCGCTTGGCAAACGCCGCGGTGAAATGCTCCGGCATGTGCTGGACGATCACCATCCCCGGGCAGTCAACTGGAAGTGCTTCGAGCAACTCTCGCAGCGCCTCGGTTCCGCCGGTAGAAGCGCCGACCACTATCACCTGTTCAGTTGTCTCGATTACGTGGCTGCCGGTCGGCTTTGAGAGGATAACATCCGCTGTCAGTTTGGGAGTTACCTGGCGTTCTCCGCTGGGCCCGGCGGGAGCCTGCTTTCTCACCCGTGCGAAACGTGCCGCTTTGACCACGTCGCAAATCGTCATACGCGATTCTTCGAGGAACTGCTTGGTACCCATCTTCGGCTTCTGAATGATGTCCACCGCCCCGTATTCGAGCGCCTTCAATGCATTGCTCGAGCCTTCGCCTGCCTGGCTCGAGCAGATTATCACCGGTATCGGATGTTCCGCCATCAGTTGCCGCAGGAAGCTCAGTCCGTCCATGCGCGGCATCTCGATGTCCAGTGTCATGACATCCGGTACTTCGGTCTCAAGTTTTTTTGCTGCTATGATAGGATCCGAGGCCGTGGCTATGACATCGATATCGGGATCTGAATCCAGCAGAGACTTCATCGTTTCCCGGACAACTGCGGAATCATCTACGATCATGACGCGAATCTTCGCCGGCATTGTGAGCTCCCTATTCAGGCTTTCGGTAGATGGTTGGCGCAACCGATCGGAACGGCAATTCTACTCCCGCCAGAGTTTCCGAATGGCCGAGAAACAGATACCCTCCCGGTCGAAGGTGGTCGAACAACTTCCGTATGAGCCGGATTTGATTGGACCGGTCAAAGTAGATGATGACGTTCCGACAGAATATCACTTCGAATTGCTCGCGCAATCCAAAATCATCGGACATCAGATTTACCCGCTGAAACGTCACCCGGGACCGGAGTTCGGGTTTGACGCGAATGAGGCCATCACTTCGATTCCTGCTGCGAAGGAGGTACTTCTGACGGTAGGCCGGAGGAACCGGCTCGACTCGATCCTCGGTGTAGATAGCCTGCCGACCGCGTTCGAGTACATCAGTTGAGATGTCGGTGGCGAGGATTCGGTAGGAAAAATCGCTGTGATGGGAACGGAACTCCTCGAGCACCATGGCGAGAGTGTATGGTTCCTCGCCGGTCGAACTTGCCGTTGACCAGACTCGCAACGGTTCCCGTCCGCCCCATCCATCCATTCCGTATCGTTCGGGCAGAATCATACCGAGAAGATTGCGAAAATGGTCCGGCTCCCGGAAGAAGTCGGTCTTGTTGGTCGTTACCGCGTCGATCATGTGAAGCATCTCTGATTGAGCGCCGTCCGGCCCGAACACAAGTTCAAGATATTCTTCAAATGACGATACTCTGAGTACTCTGAGCCTCTTCTGGAGACGCGATTCGAGCATGATCTTCTTGGTGACCGGCATCTTGATACCGAGCTCACGTTCGATGAAGGCGCTCAGCTGTTTGAACTGTCGTTCATTCAGGGTTGCCCGCCCGGCAAGCGCCGAGAAGCTGGATACCTCGTCCTCACTCGCCCGGACAGTCGCGGGCAAGGGCCGATCCTTCTTTTCCGCTGGGTGTAACATGCTCATCTCTTCAGTGACGTTTCTGCATCGTTCATCGCAATCTGCGACAGCTGCGGTATATCAAGAATGAGCGCCACGGCGCCATCTCCCAGTATGGTTGCCCCGGAAAGTCCACGTGCATCGTGATATACCTTTCCGAGACTCTTTATCACCGTCTGGTAGTCTCCAATAACCGAATCCACGACAAAACCAATCTTGCGGTTTTCGATGTTCGCTACCACAATCTGCTGAATCACAGGGGTGTCGCCCTTGATTTCGAATACTTCCCGCAGGCTCACATAGGGAAGCAGCTCTCCGCGATTCTCGAGCATTCGCCGGTTGCGGTGCTCGCCCCGCATCTGTTCGGTCAGTTCAACGCACTCGGTAACGTGCGCGAGCGGAAATACGTAACGGTCGCCCCCGATTTCCACCAGCAAACCTTCGATAATGGCAAGCGTCAGCGGAATGTTCAGCGTGGTCGTCATGCCTTCACCCTGCTGACTCTGAATCTGAACCGACCCGCCGAGATTCTCTATTTCCTTTCGCACGACGTCCATTCCGACACCCCGTCCGGAAACCTTTGTCACCGCATCGGCGGTCGAGAAGCCGGGTGCGAAGATGAGACCGATGACTTCGTCATCGGAGAGTTGAGCCTCTTTCGACACGAGTCCTCGCTCGATCGCGCGGGAACGTATCTTCGCGATGTCGAGCCCGGCGCCGTTGTCAGAAATCGAAATCTGCACGAATGCACCGGCATGAGCTGCAGCGAGCCGGATCGTCCCGGTTCGCAGTTTTCCATCATTCACCCGCTTCTCAGGCATTTCGATGCCGTGATCGATACTGTTGCGGATAATGTGTATGAGTGGATCATTCAGCCGTTCAATTACCGTCTTGTCGAGCTCGGTTTCTCCGCCATCAGTCGTGAGCTCGATGTCCTTTCCGAGCTCATTGGAGAGATCGCGTACGAGTCGCTTGAATTTGCTGAAGGTTGTGCCGATCGGCAACATGCGCATGCTCATCGTACTGTCACGCAGTTCGGCTGTCAGCCGTTCAAGACTTTCGGCAATCGCGGTAATCTGGCCGTCAAGTCCCAGCGTCAGAATGCTCTGGGAAAGTCTCGCCTGAAGTGTCACAAGTTCGCCGACCAGATCAACCTGCTGATCAAGCTTCTCCGAGCTTACCCGGATTGTCGATGCGGCAAGCTCGCCCTGCACTCGATCTCGTGCGCGGGAACGCGCTCGTTCGAGATGGTCCTGTTCGTCGAGTGCGGACTGAACCACAGACGGATTGACGCCTGCATCCTCGACAAGCATCTGCCCGAGTCGCTTCTGCGAACGCACAATAGTTTCGATGCGGTCACGGTCTATTACCCCGCGCTCGACCAGTATCTGACCGAGCAGTTTGTGCGGTCCATCCATACCCAGGTCGGAGCGCTCGATCACCTGGATTTCGATGTTGGCCGAATCTTCGAGGAAGATGAAGACGTCTCTGATTTCATTGACGCCTTTATGAGTCGTCAGAATGATGTCCCAGGAAACGTAGCATTTCTCCGCGTCTAGCCCGGAAAGTTCGGGTAACCGATCCATATAGGGAATGCACGAGAAATCCCCCAGGCCCTTCAATTCATTCAGGAGCAACAGTGGATTAGTGCCGTTCTCGAATATCGTCTGGTTCGGTTTGAAGCGTACCAGAAACGTATTCTCCGGTTCATGTTCCTCGTCCACAATCGCGTTCTTCGCCGCGGATTTGGTGCCTGGCTTCGGCTCACTTTGTCCGACGGTCCCCGCGAGCTTGCGATATTCATTCATGAGAGTTTCAGAAATTCTATCGAGCTCTTCGGAAACCGGTTCCCCTGCCTCAAGCATCTCGCGAATGTGATCGCGGGTTCGCAGCGTGAGTCCGGTGAGTTCGCGTGTGAAACTCAATTTTCCGTTACGGACCAGATCCAGTACCGACTCGACCTCGTGAGTAAACGAGGAAATCTGGTCGAAACCGAACATCGCGGCGGAGCCCTTTATCGTGTGCATGCTGCGGAACACCGCGGCGATCACCTCGCTATTTGATGGATCTTCCTCAAGATGCATCAGGTGACTTTCGAGCGTATTCAGAAGCTCGTACGCCTCTTCACGAAAGTTCTCGCGAAATCGCTCAATCATACCGGTAACCTCACTTCACCTTCCGTTCTGCAACGGCGTGATAATCGAACAGGACTGTTTCGAGTTCCGCGGCATCTTCGGGCGCGTGTCTGCAGAACCCGCCTGTCTCGAGCATATTTCGGACGTCTTTGGAGAGTGTTCCCGTCAACGAAAGTGTCTTTTTGTCCCGACTCGCCTCAGCCGAGGCGCTGTAGAGAAGTTGAATGAAAGAGAGATCGATGCTGTTCACATTGTTCATGTCGACAATCACCGCTCCGGCGTTCTTCAGAGCAGCAGAGAACTCTTCGCGCAACGTTGCCGCACGGTCGATGGCAAGATCGCCGTTCAGGCTCATTGTGCTGACTTCCGTTGTTGGTCCGGACATGGTACCCTCCGAGTAAGAGACAAGGCATCTTTCAGTCTGCCGGGCCAGTTTACTGCATTTCGCGGAGGAACTCAATAGCTATTTGAGCTTTTATAGAAAATTTGGTATTTCCAGGTAGGACGCGATCTGGATAGCATGCTCGAGAAATCCTGCTTTTCGTGTGCGCACCACGATCTGAAGGATCGCTGCGCGCCTCTGCGTGTCAACCTGCCAGTTCACTACCGAGAAGGGATCCTGCACGGAGAGACCGGTCTCATCGGCGATGCTCCCGGGGTAAACGTGCGTGACCACGAAATCCCGTTGCCACGGAAGATTTGAGGTCGAGTGCACGTCCATTCCGAAAAGCGGTGCAAAGAGGTCTGCCGGCTCCTGCGACTTCAGCGCCTCCTCGATCGGACTGAATGGCCGACGGCCGGTCGCAATCACACCCTTATGATCCTGTTCATTTCGTGTCCAGCTGATACTCAATAGCGTATGCTGAGGATGGGAAAGCAAAAGCTCCTGCATGTCCCCGATCTTCATCGCCTTCTTGCCGTCAATCCCGGTAATTACATCATGTTCTTTCAGTCCGACCTGTTCAGCAGGCGAACCGGGAGCCACGTATACAACCGAAAGTCCACTGCCGACTTCCTGAACAACCGCGCCGATCCAGGGATGGCCGACCTCGCCTCCCTGGTACAACTCCGGTATGAAGCTGCGGACCCAGTATGATGGTATCGCGAAATTGACGCCCTGGAACTGTTGAATGCCGGCAAAGACAACTCCGACGAGATTCCCATCACCATTAACGAGCGGTCCACCGCTGTTGCCCGGATTCACCGGAACATCCATCTGAATGGCATCTCCCATCTGGAGGAATCTCCTGCCGGTTGCAGAGATTATGCCGGAAGTAAAGGTATCCTCGAGTCCACCCGGTGATCCCATAGCAAAGATGCGCTGCCCGGGCTGGAACTTCTGCGGACCGGTAAATGAGAAAACATACGCCGGAGTAATCTCAACTTTCAGCAACGCTATGTCGAAGATCCTGCTGTACCCGATAACCCGGGCGGGAATACGCAGATCAGGTTGCGTCGGCAGGCGGATAAACAGTCGCGAATATCCCTGGTACGTCGGATCGACTTCGCTGCTTATGACATGATAATTGGTGATGAGATAGCCGCGCGGATCGATGAAAAATCCGCTCCCGATTACCCGATCTGGAACGCCGATTCCATCCTGCAACTTTATGCCGCGGTTCACCCATATGGTCACCGTTCCCTTCAGCATCTCCGCGGGAGTCGGCTTGATCGAGAGAAACGTTTTGAAATCCGGTGGAACGGCCGCATTCCTGTCTGTAAGTGCGGAGATTATCGCAGAGATCGCACTCCGATCATTCAGCCCCTTTGCAATCTCTCCGTATTCGAGGAGCTCATCCGTTGTGAGAGCTTTCGCGAGGTTTCCGATGTCCAGAAGCGTTGCGAGGGCGGCTACACTATTCCCCTGCTTTCGATACTGTTCTGCCTGATCCAGCTTCACCCGATCCACCGTGAGATTTCCGACGGCCGCCTCCGCCGCACTCTGTTCAGTTCTGGGGAGATCGGAGGACCCTGCGAGCGTATCAAGTGATTCAACTAAAGACAGGGCGACCGTGTATTTCCTGTCAGCCATAGCCGAATCCAACCTCACTCGGACTGCAGCAATGCCGCGTTTCGCGAACTGCAGAAGTTCCGAATCAGAAAACGGGGCACCGGCACTTAAATAGTATGAGAGGCGCGGAAAGAGGTTCTGCGGGGTATCCGAGGCGATGATAGTGTTCAGTCCAGTTTCAACAAACGATTTTCTGTCGGGCGGCGGAACTTCAGCCGGACGGGTTGTAGCGCACGCCGACAGAATCAATGCAGCAACAGAAGCGGTGAGCAGCAGGCGAACTTTCATTGTGCGGCGCCGCCAGTGAGTCCGGTCGGAACGAGAAATCTGCTCATCGTGAGCGAACCGTCGAGCTTTCCGTTCAACTCGGAGGAAAAGTAACGCTGCACCCTGTTGTTTGCGATAACCATATCCTTGATGTCCACCTTTCCGTCGCCGTTGAGATCCCACGCGTAACTTGGCTCAGGCGAGATTTGCTGGAAGAAGTCTGGCGTTCCGGTCCTGTTCCCGTCGACTGCGATGTAGGAGACCTTTCCATTGGTGTAGAACTCGCTTTCGTCGAAGTATCCTGAGCCGTTCAGATCCCGGATTGCCGCAATCGGCTTACCTCCCGAATACTCAACAACTTCGTCTGCCCGTCCATTTCCCGCATTGTCTACCGCCTTCAGGTAAGGTACACCGGCGCGAAGAAAGACCACACTGTGAACCGCAGAGTGAGGCGTAAGTCTCGTAAAGGCCCGGTAGGAAAGCGGGCGGATTTGCGGCTCAGTCAGTTCTTTAGGCGCGGCGGCGAATTTCACCGAATCAAGCAGTCCCGCTCCATCGGCGGGAAACAGTGCACCTGCGGCAAGTACCGGATACTGCACTCGGCCAGGCGAAACTTCATAGGTGATCATCTCCCCGGCGGCAGCTTGCAGCCGGGAATCGGGGAAGGTGACACTTCCAACTTCCGGATAGGTGGAATAGGTGATCACTACCGGAACGCCTGTCCCCATCCTGTCGACCGAGGCTATTCGACCACCGGCAAAATGAACGATCAAACCCGGCATTCCGTTCTGGTTCCGCTCAAGATACGCTGTCGTGAGTTTTCCGCTCGCGTAGATCAGACGTTGCGCATAGTAGCCGTCATGATTGGTGTCAATCACCGCTGAGCCGGCGAAAGCTGCTGCATCACTCTTCAGCTTTGCGAGGATTGCCGGATCATGTAAACGTGAAGCGAGCAGCCTGATCGTGCCGGCATCCGGAGCTGCTCCATGGCCGTTCGATGCGAGTCCGGAAGCGGCCATGAAGCCTGCAAGCGCCGCTGCATCCCCCCTGTTTTCGCCTGCTGACCACGCCCACGCTTCCGGGGCATTGCCTCCATTTGCGAAGTAGAGGTCAAGGAAATGCTTGCGAACGCTTCCATCAGGCAGCCGTCGGATATAATCGAGCAGAAAGTCGAGGTAGGCAGGGTCACTGGACTGATGCGTGTCCAGCCAGGTAGATGTGCCGATGCTTGGTACCGGATCGAAGAGCATCGATGCATGCACAATCGGAATATTGTCCGGAAAGAGTTGCAGCCCCGACGATAGCACAGACTGTGCCTGCCCTGTTCTACCGGCTGCCGAAAGCAGGGCGGCGAGAGTCAGAACATACGCCGGTTCCTGCTGCGGAAGCAGAACATCCCCCTGTGCGCTGTTTCCTGAAACCGTATCCGCCGGCATGTTGCGGACAGGAGCGAGGTGATACCGTGCCACATCGACATAGCTCTGGCCGGTGTACTGCTGCAGAAGTTGTATTCCCCGGTTGTACTGCCCGACATGCAGGTAGAGGCGGGCAAGATCGAGAGCGCAATCGGAGGGAACATATGTGTGGAATTGCGCTATGTTGAGCGCCGTTTCAAACTGAACGATCGCGGCTGCAATATCGCCCGGATTCTGTGAAAGGATCTCGCCGAGCAGGTAGTGCGCATCCGAGTTTCTGTTGTCAAACTCGATTGCGATGCGCAGAAAACCTTCTGCTTCGGCTGTCTTTCCCGACTGGAACAACTGCTGCGCATTCTGGAAATAGAGTGAACCTACGCCGGTTTCGACACCATGCACCGACCCGGCGCTCTGCGCGTAGACCACCGGGACAACAAGCAATAATGCGAGTGCCATCCATCCGCCAAAACCGGCGGGAATACTGACTTTCTTCTGCCCAAGTGGATAAAAACTCAATGATTACTGCCCGCCCGGAATGCCGCCCTCCGACTGCGTGCCGGTGTTCCGGCTCTCTGTAGTATCGGCGACAATCGGCCCCTCAATCACGCCGCCTTGCGCTGCAATCAGCTCGGGGTGATTATCTTTGGCCCGTGGCCCCATGTGGAGCAGCTCCCTTACTTCTTCATCGGCGAGAGTTTCCCTTTCAACAAGTGCCTGCGCAAGCGTGTGCAGCTCATCCACGTGAGTTCGCAGAATACTGTCCGCCTCGTCGAAGCAGGAACGCAGTATATCGTGTACCGCGGTGTCAATACGACGCGCTGTCTCTTCAGAGTAATCCTTGTGTCGGGCAATCTCTTTTCCGATGAAGATCGGCTCATCTTCCTGCCCGAACGCAATCGCACCAACATCGCTCATTCCCCATTCGGTAACCATCTTGCGCGCAATATCGGTGGCCTGCATCAGGTCGTTCTGCGTCCCGGTAGTCGTCTCCTGGTAGATAATGGTTTCTGCGATGTAACCGCCGTACGCGATTTTTATCCGATCTGCGAGCCAGCTTTTGTTGCGACTGTAGGTATCCTCGACAGGGAGCGATATTGCCACGCCGAGTGCACGGCCGCGCGGCACGACGGTCACTTTGTGAAGGGGATCGGCATTCTTCAGGTAGTAGTGCAGAAGCGCGTGGCCGGCCTCATGATAGGCTGTAGCCTTCTTTTCCCGCGGAGAAATCACTTTCGACTTTCGCGCGACTCCCATCAGCATCTTATCGCGAGAGTCCTCGAAATCAACCATTTCCACAACTTCGTTGTTTCTGCTCGCAGCGGCAAGTGCCGCTTCGTTCACCAGGTTTGCCAGATCAGCGCCTGATGCGCCCGGAGTTGCGCGGGAGAGTCGGTTCAAGTCCACAGTCGTTCCCAGCGGGACGTGCGAAGCGTGAATCCTGAGAATTGCCTCCCGCTCATTCTGGTCCGGCATATCGACCACAACCTGGCGGTCAAACCGGCCCGGTCGGAGCAGCGCCGGGTCCAGTACGTCAGGCCGGTTCGTTGCCGCCAGCACAATGACACCGTCCTTCGTATCGAAACCGTCCATCTCGACGAGCATCTGGTTGAGCGTCTGCTCCCGTTCGTCGTGGCCACCGCCGTAGCCGGCGCCGCGCGTTCGTCCTACCGCATCGAGCTCGTCAATGAAGAGGATGCAGGGGGCACTCTTTCTCCCCTGTTCGAACAGATCCCGGACGCGGCTTGCACCAACCCCAACAAACATTTCGACAAAATCGGACCCTGACATATGGAAGAAGGCGACATTCGCCTCTCCCGCGCACGCCTTTGCCAGCAACGTCTTGCCGGTTCCCGGCATGCCGACCAGCAGAACGCCTTTCGGTATCTTCGCACCCATGCGCGTGAACTTCGCGGGGTTCTTGAGGAACTCAACGACTTCCTGAAGTTCGTGCTTCGCTTCCCTTTGACCGGCAACATCGTCAAACGTCACCCGTTTGGCGCCTTCAGTCAGTCGTTTTGCGCGGCTTTTTCCAAATGAGAAAGCTTTGTTACCGTTCCCCTGAATCTGCCGGAACATGAACCATATGAAGAGAAACCCGATAACCCAGGGCACCAGGTCGAGGGCGACCCGCCAGGGTGAAACCTGCCGTGGAGCACCGGAGAATCTCACGTTTTTGGCACGCAATGTTGCGACGAGCGTTGAATCGAAATAGGGTATCTCGGTGCGAAAGTAGGTTATGTTGCCTGTCTTTTCCTTCAATGTTCCCTGAATTTCGTTTTGCGCAACTATCTTCACGGATTGTACCTGGCCGATGTCGAGGTAGTTGAGAAACTCCGAGTAGTCGATGACACGTCCCGGGTCCTTGTTGTCTGAAAACAGGAGAACTACAAACATGCCGAGGATTGCCACGAGGAAGAACAGGGCAACTCTGTTGTGCCGGAAGTTAAATTTCATTTGACCTGGATCTTTCTGATCGTCCGCCATAAGTCCTCACACCTCACCGAAGTTGTACTTTAATTGTGCGATATCCGGATTCAACGCCCGGCACTGCTGCTCTTTGCGCAAGCACCGTAGCACCTCCAAACGGCGCAGCCAGTAGAGCAAGTACCCCGTCGGAGTCGACAACCAGAGGTACATCGTCTCTCCACTGTGTCGGCACGTTGAGATCTGAAAGGAGTTTTTTCACGGATTTGGTTCCGGCAGCAGTGGAGATTTCATCCCCCGGGCGTCTTGATCTGACCAGAACCGGGAAGCGAACGTCCCTGGATTGAAGTGACACGGTGTAGTATCCCTGCTCCCCCGTGCCTGTTTCCAGGCTCGCCTGCAATGTACGTGCACCCAAGTGCAGCGTTGCCCAACCGTGCTCCGGCACCAATAGAAGATAACCGCTTTTGTCTGGATGGACAATATCTACTCCCCAAAAAAGGAAATCCGCGTGCAGACTGAGCACAAGGCCGTAGCCGCGCAGAAGCGTCACACTTTGCCCTCCGCGCTGTCTCCGGGCAAAGAGTGCAGGTCTGAGAAACCGATATGGCACTCTCACCGGAACTTCACTGGGTAATCCGGATGAAGACTTGATCAGGGTCAATCCGGCATAGAGCGCAGTGAGTCTGACAGCACTTCCGGCGGCAAAAAAAGACTCTGCTTCGCACAGCAGACCACGATCGGTCTGCTGCCACGCGATAAGGCGGTGAGTTTCGCGTTCAACTACCCTGTCGACAGCGGCTGCCCTCTCTGAATACGCCCGAAGTGCTGCCCGATAACCCGGGAAAATAGAGGAAATGACTGGTACAAGCTCGGTGCGCACCCTGTTCCGAAGATAGGCTCCTTCACGGTTACTCGAGTCTTCAACCCATCGAACGCCTCGTCCAGTGAGAAACGCTCTGAGGTCCTCGCGACTGACCATCAGGAGGGGCCTGATTACCTGTCCGTTCACTTCGCGAATGCCCGACATGCCGGCGGCCGATCCACCCTGCATGAACCGCATGATCAGCGTCTCTGCCTGATCATCCAGATGATGTCCGGTTGCAATCCACGACAGGCCGAACTGATTCCGAAACTGTTCGAGCCACCCGTATCGCAGCTTCCGCGCGGCGGCCTCAACTCCTGCCCCGTCACTTGTTGCCCGGTCAGAAATCTCGCCAATCGGAATTGTGCCGATATGAAGCGGTACTCCATTTTGCACACAAAGTGCCGCAATGTGTTCAATTTCGTTGTCGAGTTCGGAACGGGATCTAAGATTGTGATCGATGTAGGCAGCGTGAAGTTCGAGCGGGAACCAGGATTTGGAAATCGTCTTCAGCACAAGTAGCAGTGCAGTGCTGTCCGCGCCGCCTGAAAGTGCGACAAGAACGCCGCTACCATGCTCGACGCCATGTGCGCCAAGAACGTCAATTGCCGCCGCTACGGGTTTGTCGTCCGTTGACGTCATTCACGACTTCCTGAAGCGGCTTCACGGCGAGAGACAAAACCGCTTCCGCGGCACGGTCGACTGTTTCGGCGATCTGTTCACGGCAGTCGCCGTCAAACTCGCCAAGCACGTAGTCAATAACCAGGTCCTTCGTTGCAGGTCGCCCGATACCGATATAGCAGCGAATAAAGGTGTCAGTTCCGGTCTCTTCGATAATTGAGCGCAGGCCGCGGTGCCCTGCAGACGAACCACCCTGCCGCAGCCGGATTGCGCCGACCGGCAGATCAAGTGTGTCGCATACCACGACTACGTCTCGCGCCACAGCCTCAGGATCGCGGATCAACGATCGCACGGCGACTCCCGAACGGTTCATGAAGGTCAGAGGCTCAAGCAGCGTCACGTCCTGCTCACCGTGTACCAGATGCGCAATGCGATACTGACGGAACAGCGGCTTTCGGAGCGTTACTCCGACGCGTGACGCAACGCGCTCCACAACCATGAAGCCGACGTTGTGCCGCGTCAGAGCGTACTGCCGGCCCGGATTTCCGAGCCCGACAATAGTCATACAATCATATCAGCTCTGCGGCGCAGGAGCCTCGGCGACAGGAGCCGCAACGCCGGCCGCAACGCCCGCTGCAGGTTCGACCACGGCAGCAACCACCTCAGCCTTCTGATGCGCAACAGTCACAATGACCTGGTCATTCGCTGCAAGAACACGAATGCCTGCGGGGAGCGCGATATCGGACACATGAATCGAACTACCGACTGCGAGCGTGCTGATATCAACGGTGATCGACTGCGGAATGTCGCGCGGCAGGCACTCAATTTCAAGGTCATGAAGAAGAGTTTCGAGCACGCCACCTTCACGCACTCCCGGTGCAGTTCCGGCAATGTGGAACGGAACACGTGTCTTCAGCACTTTGTTCGTTTCGATTTCATAGAAGTCGATATGCATGATCCTGCCGGTGGCAAGATCTTCCTGATAGTCCTTCACCAGCACATCATGATCGCCCTGTTCGGTATGAATGGTGATGATGGTGTTTTCGGACACGGTCTTGAACTTCTGTCCGAATTCGCGTGCATCTATTGCAATCGAATGACATTTTTCGTGACCATAGATTATTGCAGGGATCTTCCCTGTCTTTCGCAAGCGGCCGACAGGGCCTTTGCCGATGTCTGCACGCACATTGCCTTGGAGTACCTTTTGCTCCATCCTGAAGCTCCTTCAATGAAACTAAACGTCCGGGGCACAAATACCACGGGTATGTAACTGGGACGGCAGGATTCGAACCTGCGAAATGCCGGGATCAAAACCCGGTGGCTTACCGCTTGCCGACGTCCCAAGGGTCTCGAACTGAATATTGGTCCCGGAGAACTGCTACGCGTCTTCCCCATCCACCCCAACTGCATTCATAGACTCAGCGTCATCGGCATTCGCATACGCATCAAGAATGCGGTCCTGAAGCATATTGCGAAAGTCCGAGTGAATTGGATGTGCCACATCCTTATATTCGCCGGTTTTCGTCTTGCGACTCGGCATAGCTATAAAAACCCCGGTCTTACCCTCGATGACCTTTACGTTGTGCACAACAAAACAGTCGTCAAACGTTACCGTGACATAGGCCTTCAACTTGCCTTCCGAGTCCACCTTTCTGATTCGGATATCTGTGATCTGCATACAACGCTCCTTCCACACCCCGTCTCAGACACAATGTTCAATGTAGTTAACATCGAACTCAATCGCATGCTGCCGCTCCCCCCTGTACGGTGCTGCATACACGCAATGTTGCCCCCATTGCAATTCCCGCCCGGCCAAAGGCGGTCGAAGTTACTCATGAATCATGAGACATCGCACAACCGTTCTATGACTCCCCGGTATGCCGATAGAAGCATATTCTCCGGGGCCCCTCCATATGTAACGGTCGTGCAAATTGTCCGCAGTAGCTGCCTGACTCAATAAGTTGAGGCGCACAGATGTCTGAAACCTCTTTCAAACATCAGCGTCACGCATGGTGCAGTTAATAACGCACTCCAACTCACCACAGATATCCACTATATCAAAGAACATGCTTAACCGACGTCTTTCGGGAAATCCGCAAACGCGGTCCAGCGCGCATAGTAGGCGCAAGGTACTATTAATTATACCGATTATGAGGACTCTGTCAAACCTTTCCCGGCAGACTATGATATGTAGTGGCAACCAAGCGACTGAGAATTCGCAATGGCAGCCTGGGTAATGACTATGCCGGTCAGCACCATGTTGCGTAATTCGATGATGTCACGGGTGACGCGGGCTTCTTCGTAAAAGCGCTGAATTCGATGTGACAGATAGTTCAGATCGGATAGCGCCCTGTCCAGACGCTTTCGAGTTCGAATTATCCCGACGTAGTTCCACATCGTTGCCTGGACATTCTGCATATCGTTCATGATTAGCTTGCTATCAAAATCTTCTTCGTGTGAAGGGTAGATCCAGTCCGGAATCGAATCCATCAATATCTGAGACAACCCCTCGGTTCTCTTTGCCGCGTCCCGTCCGGCGCGCAAGCCGAAGACAAGTGCTTCAAGCAGTGAAACCGATGCGAGGCGATTTGCACCGTGAACTCCGGTGCAGCTTGATTCTCCGACGGCGTAGAGACCGGGAACTGACGTCTTGCCGAGAAGGTCGACTTTGACTCCCCCGCAGAAATAGTGCGCCGCCGGGACCACCGGAATCGGCTCCGAAGGTGCGTCTATTCCCGCCGACTGACACTGTTCATAAATGAGCGGGAATCGATCTGCAAATGATCTGTCCATTCCACTCGCATCAAGCAGTACATATCCGGCGCCGGTAGCATCCATCTCCTGGAATATGGCTCGGGCCACTTCGTCACGAGGAGCCAGGTCCTTCAGTTCGCTGTTGTATCGCGCCATGAAATACTCGCCGTCGCGATTCATGAGGCGCGCGCCTTCGCCGCGAACCGCCTCGGAGATGAGAAATCGCTTCACATCGCGATGGTAGAGCACGGTTGGATGAAACTGCACATACTCCGCGTTGAGGATCGTGCATCCGGCACGATGCGCCATCGCAATTCCGTCACCGGTCGCGCCAACCGGATTCGAGGTATGCTGATAGACATTGCCCGCGCCACCGGTCGCGAGAATAACGGCGCGCGCAAACAACGGCTCGATCAATCCGGTCGCTTCAACCAGAACGTAGGCGCCGAGGACACGCAGATCGCGATAGCGTTCCTGATACTCGGATGAGTTGTGACAGTTTGTGATAAGATCGACCGCGACGTACCCGGTCTGAATATGTATGAGGTCCATGTTCCGCGCGTAATCGAGCAGCCCCGCCTCGATTGACTTACCGGTAGTGTCTTTCACATGGAGGATTCGCCTGACCGAGTGCGCGGCCTCCCTTGTGCGATCAAACTGACCATCCTGGCCCCGGTCAAACATGATGCCGGCCTTCTCGACAAGATACTCGTCGACCGCACGGGGTCCCTCTTCCGCAACGACATGCACTGCTTCGCGGAAGTTCAGATAGTCGCCCGCGGCAATTATGTCCTGCTCGAGCAACTCTACCGAATCACCCTCGCCGCTCTCCACAATTCCGCCCTGCGCGTAGTAGGTATTTGACTCGGTGACCCGTTGGGTCTTCGTCAGCACCAGAACATGCTTGCCGTTTTCAGCAGCAGCGATGGCCGCACAGAGGCCGCCTATGCCGCTCCCCACCACAAGTACGTCCCATACTTCTCTCATAATTGCTACCTGTGTCCTGACTCAGATGCCCCATCGTTGCGAATACGGAACGAGAAGTTCAGGGCTTCCACCGAGTGCGTGAGGCGTCCGACTGAGATAAAATCGCAGCCGAGTGCACTATAGATCCGAATTCTCTCCTCGGTCATATCACCGGAACATTCAATTGGCACCGGCACGTCATTTTCCCGTACAAGGGCAATTGCGTCGCGAGTTGTTTCCGGTGGCATATTATCGAGCATGATCATATCCACATGGGCCGAAAGTGCTGAAGCTACCTCGTCCAGGGTGCGACATTCAACCTCGATCCTGAACCGATCATTCCAGCGCGAACGAACACGCGAAACTGCGGATTCCACGCCGCCACCGGCATCCACGTGGTTATTCTTGAGAAGCACCATATCATACAGACCCATTCGGTGATTCCGGCCGCCGCCGACACTGACCGCGTACTTTGCAAGTGAGCGGTAGCCGGGCAGTGTCTTTCGCGTATCAAGAATGACAGCGTGGCCGCTCGAAGCCGCTCGCACGCACCGCCGTGTCTGCGTAGCAATTCCGCTCAGGTAGGAGACGAGATTGAGTGCTGTTCGCTCAACCGACAGCAGCGTTCGGATCTTGCCGGTCACCGTCGCCACAACAGTCTCAGCGGCCACTTCATCGCCGTCTTTCGCCTTGAACGTCACCGTCACATGGCTGTCGAGGTATCGGAAAGCTGCTTCAAATGCCTCAGTCCCGGCCAGCACACCATTCTCGCGGCACAGAAGATTGGCCTGCGCAGACTCGTCGGCAAAAACGGCCTCCGAGGTCACATCGCCTTCATTTCCGAGGTCCTCGGCAAACGCCTTGACCAGAAGATCGTGAATCTCGCCATTGATACCCATGTGGGCACAATCATAGTGGAAAGCCCGGAATGCATCAACGGAGAGGCCGAAATATCATTTGACAGTCAGTTTTGCACAGCCGTATAGTGTAAGCAGTTGACACGGTTTACCGCTTGCCCTTAGATTTGGTAAAAATTGCTCGGCAATTGAGAAAAGCGGAGGTACGCCAAATGACTGCTGCGGAGATAGAAGAAATGAAACATGATATGAACGCCTGGAATATGTCGGACGATGATGATTTCGATGACGATGACTACTATGAGGATGAGGAAGCCGACGAATACGAAGACGACTACGATGACGATTTTGAAGATGACGACTATGAAGATGGAGATGATTCAACAGAGGACGAGTACGACAACTTTGATGATGATGACGACGATTTTGAAGACGACGAACTCGATTACGACGATGAAGAACCCGACGAGTGATATCTCCGGTACCTCACGCTGACAAAATGACTGCTTTGCATCGGCCCCGCTCAGGCGGGGCCGATTGTTGCTGACCCCGTATCCGCTGCTCCATCGTATACCACTTCGCATCCATACCAGAGTCGCTCAAGATCGTAGAAGTCACGAAACTCACCAGTCATCAGGTGCACAACGATAGTGCCGCAATCAATGAGAATCCATCCGTTGTCTTCAGCGCGCCGATGGCCGTGCCGCGGCTTCAGATCGAGCGTATCGAGCAATCCATACAGCTGATCGACAAGCCCCCGCATGTGGCCCGCGCTGCTTGCGGTCGTGATCACAAAAAAGTCGGTGAAACTGCTCTTCTCCCCAACATGAAGCGCGACAGTGCGCTCACCTTTGTGATCATTCAGGAACCGTGCGACCTCTTTTGCTGCTTCCAGTGTCGTCGGACTCGCTTTACTTGACATACCATCCATCAAAATCATTCCCCAGTATAACAGTTACATCAACGTTGGTGTTCTGCGGATCAGGCGGTTCGCGAACAATATTTTTCGCCCGTATGATCTCGGCCACCCGTTGCGCTGCCGGCTGATTGCCCTTGTGATCGATGATTTCAGTCTTTGCAATATTCGTGCTGTCCGCGTTACCGACGAGCACGTTCTGAAATCCATAGCTCTGATACAGTTCCTTGGTTCGCGCAGCAAGCCCCGGTGTAGCTGTGCCATTCAGAATCTGCACTGTCATGCTGCTCACATCAGTGAATGCAACATCCTGATTTGAAAGGCTACTCTGAACCTGCCTGACTGCGTCCTTCAACAGCTGCCCCTCGAAGTAGGGAAACAGCAGCTTCTCGGTTCCCGCAGTTCCTTCGACGCTCTTCAGATCGCCGAGCACTCGCTGCGAAACAACACGCTCATCCATATGTGAGATTTCCCGGATAAATGCGCTCACGGACCGGCTGTCCATATTCGTATTGATTCGGGACATGAGGTACGGCAGTACCCGCACATTCGTAAGAAATGAAGCATTTTGACCAAGCTGGCGCAAAAATGCCTGCATGATCTTGCGTTCATGTTCGAATCTATCGATATTCTGGTTCTGCGACTCGCCATACGAGAGATATGTCTGCACCTTCGCCCCGTCGAGCACCACATTCCCGGCTGGCAACAGGGTGATCGATGCCCCGGCAGTGTCATTGACCGCGTTCGGCAGGAACATGGAAAGTCCGCCTGCAAGGTCGGTAATCTGTCCGAGCTCCCGAGGGCTCATCACCCAATAAAAGGGAATTGTGACATTCAAGAGTGACTCAATCTTCTTCTTGTACTCGTCGACTCGCCCTTTTTTGTAGAGCACATCAATCCGATCTACGCGATTCAGGCTGGTAATCAGCGAACCGACGTTTCCCGGTATATCAAAGAGTGCTGCCCGCCTCGTTGTTGGATTGTAGAGAAATGCATTCGTAAAGATAGGTTTATCGCCGTCAGCGACAACGAAGAGAACCCTCACCTCTTTTTTCTCATCGAGCACCGAGGTGACCTTGTCGGTGCGTACCTGCATGTACAGAAAAACGCTTACGCCCGCAGCAACGAGTACAATAAGGCCAAGAAGAACCGCACCGCTATCAAATTTTGCTCGTTTCACCGCTCACATACCCCATACGCAACTCATCGTACATAGCCTGAGTCATCTCCGCTATTTTTTTCCCGTGCCCAACTGCGTGATCGATAACCGCAAGGACAGCTTCATTGAGCGAGTAACCGGATATCTGCGCTCGAAACTGGCTTGATATTGCGTTACGTCCCGGCTCGATATAGTCGGCAATGTAGAGTATCTTTCCCACTCCGCCAATTCCTGGAATTCCCAGTGTGTGATAGCGAATCGCGTCCAGGACCGAATGAAGACTGAACGAAAATTGTTCGGACAGAATCACTGCGGCTGCTCTGCCGTGCAGAAGCATTGGCCGCTGCAGTTCGAGCGAAGAAAACGGCTTCCCATCGCGAGAGGCGGTCTCCATCAGACTGGATTCCGTCCACTCACGCGCAAAGTCATGACAGAGACCGGCAAAATAGGAGTGTGAAGCATCTTCGCCATGATGTTCCGCAAGCCCCCGTGCGGTCTCAGCAACGCGTAGACTGTGTATGAAGCGCCTTCGGCTGACATTCTGCTTCAAAAACTCAGTCGCATCGGCAAGCGGAAGGTCACTCAGCATAGAGTTCGTTTTCGGAAATATATGCATAGACACTCTCCGGTACGAGATAGCGAAATGAGAGTCGACTTCCGACACGTTTACGAATCTCGGAAGAGGACACCGGAAGCAGTACGTTCTGAACGACTTCGTATTGAACCGAAGGCGACGGCGCCGTTCCCGCCCCCTCACCCGATTGGCCCGGCGACAGTGATCGCCTTGCAACCAAAAGTTCGACGAGCTTCTGGATGTGCTCCGCATCCTTCCAGGTGTGGAAACCCGGCAGAAGATCCTCACCGATAATCAGGCCAGGTTTGCCGGTGACGTCGTAGCTATCCATGACGTGATGGATTGTATCGATCGTATACGAAATGCCACCGGTGCGCACCTCATATTCATCAATCGCAAAGGATTCATTGCCTTCAATAGCGAGCTTCGTCATCTGGACGCGGGCCTGCGCACTGACCTTCTGCGACGGTCGCTTGTGAGGCGGAATGTTTGACGGAAAAAAAAGGATCTTGTCATACCCAAAACTTGTTCGCGCATCTTCGGCAATGGACAGGTGGCCGATATGTATCGGATCGAAAGATCCACCGAAAATCGCAATCCGCATTATTGCTCGGGTACCTCACCGTTCGAATTGCTCTCCGCGGCCACCGCTACACGTTCTGCGTGAATCACCATATCGAACATGGCATCAGCAACTTCGGATATCCCGGCACGGGTAAATGACGAAATACCGATAACTGTTTCATCCGGAATCAGCAGTCTGAGCTCGGCAAGCCGTTCATCGGCGTCCGGCATATCGGTCTTTGTGCCGATGACTATGCGGCGTTTTTTCTCAAGCGAAAGCGAGTAGTTGTGCAGCTCATCCATGAGAATCGGAAACGCATCGCGAAATCCGTCGTCCGAAAGATCTATGAGGACCGCAATGCCGGACGTTCGTGATATGTGTTTCAAAAAACGGATACCAAGGCCGGCACCGTGGGAAGCGCCTTCGATAATGCCCGGGATATCCGCAAGAACGATGTCGCGTTCGTGTACCGTCAGTACCCCGAGATTCGGAACCTTGGTGGTGAACGGGTAACCGGCAATCTTGGGATCTGCGTTGGTGAGGGCCTTCAGCAAACTGGATTTCCCTGCGTTCGGGAAGCCGACAAAGCCGATATCCGCTATAATGGAAAGCTCGACAATTACGTCGAGTTCCGAACCGGGCTCCCCTTCCTGAGCGAAACGCGGGGTCTGATGCCGGGATGTCGCAAAGTGCGCATTTCCCTTCCCGCCACGGCCGCCGGTGAGAAGAATCAACTCCTGCCCTTCGGCTGTCAGATCGGCCAGAATCTCACCGGTCGATCGGTCTCGAATGATCGTTCCGGGAGGTACCGCAATGATCGCATGCTCGCCGTCGGAACCATGCATATTGCTGCCCCGGCCCGGAAGTCCATTCCTGGCATTGAAAACCCGCCTCATCCTGAGGTGCGAGAGCGTCTTCAGGTTTCTTCGTGCAACGAAAATGACGTCGCCGCCGCGACCGCCGTCGCCGCCGTCGGGCCCGCCTCTGGGCACGTACTTCTCGCGACGGAAGGAGATGCACCCATGACCACCATGGCCGGAACTCACAAGAATAGGTGCTTCGTCGTCAAATCGCTCCACTATTGCGCCTGACGTTATTCGGTGACAGGTTCAATTGTGATAAGTTTTCTGCCTTTGCGCACCTTGAAAACGACGTTTCCGGTGACTTTTGCAAAGAGAGTGTCATCCTTGCCCTTACCGACGTTTACGCCCGGATGGAAAACTGTGCCCCGCTGTCGTACGAGGATCGAACCAGCAGAAACGAGTTCACCGCCGAACTTCTTTACGCCGAGTCTCTGTGCCTGGGAATCGCGGCCATTTTTCGAACTTCCGCCGCCTTTCTTATGTGCCATGTCCTATCTCCTTCATGTCTCTTTGACAGTTACATTCACCTCTTCCGGGTATTCACGGGAAATATCAGACAATCCGCGAACAAGGAAATCGGTGATTCCGCGCAGCCAGATGCGATTTTCATCGGAAAGGGAAGCTTCAGGATCAATGCTGCACTGAAGCTTTCCGGCCTCCGGCGCACTGCCGCGCACTCCGAACTCAGGGATACCTGCGAGCAGCCGAGCTGCAGTGCGCAGCAGCACTGTGGCCGCAGCGCATACGATCCCTTGCCCAGCGTGTCCCGTTGAGGCGAAAGACTTGAGCGAATGCTCGGAATCTATCTCAACGGTGACGATGATGGGCAGTTTACTTTGCTGCAATCTCCTGGACGCGCAGAAGTGCATAATCCTGCCGGTGTCCCTGAGTGACGCGGTAATCCTTGCGGCGCTTGTATTTGAACACAATGACCTTCGGATCCCGTCCCCGTCCTTCCAGCACAGCCTTGACTGTGGCTCCTGCGACATACGGAGTGCCAATTTTCACTTCATTTTCATCTCTGAGCATCAGAACGTGGTCGAACTCAAGTGTTTGTCCCTGTTCGCCCGGGAGTTTATTGACCTTCAGCAGGGAACCTTTTTCAGCCTTGTATTGTCGTCCCTGTATCTCTACCATAGCGTACATGAATGCGGTCTCCAGTTTCTGGGATGGATTCTCATCAGTGAATCGTAAACGTATAACTAACATGGAAATGGAACGAAAGTCAAGTTGGGCGC
>DATKUC010000023.1:0-9664 GCA_035530835.1 Spirochaetia bacterium | reverse complement strand
GATCGGATTATATAGAAGTTATCCGCATTCTGTTTTCCCTCAACGATGATGTACGCACCCTTGTTGAAGTTTACAAATGACAGCTGTAACGGATTGCTCATGCCTCTTCCCAGTATTGTCGGCGTTGGACCTGCACTTTTTTCAATATCGGCCTCTTTCCTACCGGGCGATAGGCCGCAGCGTGGCAGTTACTAGTAAGTATAAGATTCGGTATAACCGATGTCAATTGCCGCCGTGAACCGCGATCCGGAGACGAAACTCGAATCGTCCAAACAGCTCATTTTCTTGCAAATGTCGATGAGAACAGCTACACTGGTTCCGCTTTTATGCAGGTCAATGTCATTCGGAGGTACCTCATGAAGATCTCGGGAAAGCTCAATGCGGCCCTTTTTTCCGTCATTATCGGGTTTGCTGCAGCTGCCGGATTTCTGCTCTATTCCGCATCTATTTCGATCAGACTGAGCTCACTCAGTCTCATTGCCAGCCAGGTGATCGGAAACATGTATGGGCTGAACAGTGCAACGCAGAATATCATGACTACATCCGGAACATTGCAGGACGCAGACAAGCTCTATGGCGATGCGCTGAAGGCTTTTCAGGATTCATTCGCGGAACTTCAGCACCATCCCGCCCTCAGCCTGCTGAATGACACGCTGCGAAAGGACGTGGTGAGTGCCGGTAAGGTCTGGACGCTGGTACAACCAAGCTTTGAGGAGGTATCACCCTCTATCGGTCGAATCCTTCAGGCAAATGCCAGCCAGGTTGGCACTAAAACCGGAATCCTCCGCATGGAGCTGAACGCACAGAACGAGAAATACTCCTTCGGTGCGATTGCAATGGACATCATCAGTCTGGAGTCGGTGGCGGACTCGGCACAATCGGCAGGTGCAAACTTCATTGTCAACATTCTGGGTGGTCTTTCGACGAAGATAGAGGATCAGAACCAGACTGTTACCAGAAGGAGCATGACCGTTGCAATCGGTGCGAGCCTCCTGGTTGTGATATTCAGTATCCTGTTCATGCTGAGCTTCAGCCGGAATCTCTCGCGAAGGGTGCGGTCAATCGAGACAGTAATGGGGAAAATCGCCGCGCGGGATATGACTGTGCGCATGAACGATCATTCGCGTGATGAGATCGGCACACTGGCTGTCCACATCAACGGAATGCTCGACATGCTGCAGACCTTTCTGTCGACCGTCAGAGGCGCCACTGAAAAGGTCGACGAACTGAAGGATACAATCTCGTCCGGCTCAACCGAATCGGCAGCGGCGCTGAACCAGATCACAAAAAACATCGAGTCGATGAAGGATCAGTTCATCCGACTGGATAAAAATGTCGCGACAACGACAGATGCCATCATGAATATCGGGAGCCAGATTTCCGAGCTGACGACCGACATCTCAAAACAGGCTTCATTCATCAACAGCACCTCATCGTCGATCGAGCAGATGAACGCGTCGGTGCAGAGTGTCGCGCACCTTTCTACCGAGCGAAAACGGCGGGCTGACGAACTTACCGACGTAATCCGCCAGGGCGGCGAGAAGATCGGACTCACGAACGACAACATTCGGTCGGTAGACCGCGAAATCGGTGACATTCTCGAAATCATTGAAATCATCAACAACGTGTCTGAACAGACCAACCTGCTCTCAATGAATGCGGCAATCGAAAGTGCTCACGCCGGCGAGGCGGGCAAAGGTTTTGCAGTGGTCGCAGAAGAGATCCGCAAGCTTGCAGAATCAACCAGCGAGAATGCAGCTCGCATCGATCAGTCGCTGAAGTCAATCACTTCTAAGATCAAGGATGCGCTTCAGTCGAGCGACGTGAGTTACCGGAGTTTCGAGAACATCAATCAGGATGTTCACGACTTTGCCAACGCGATGAATGAAATATCGAGCAATATGAATGAATTGTCGGCGGGAAGTCAGGAGATTCTACAGGCCACGAGTGAGATTGCCGAAATCACCCAATCGATTACAAATCGGTCGGGCACCATGGACAAGGGCGCCCACGAAATTCAGGACGCAATGCAGAACGTTCGCAACATCTCGGCGGGAGTTGTCGGCGGAATGGACGAAGTCGACCATGGCGTGAAGGAGATCCTCGAATCGCTCGTCGACATAAGCGGCAAGACCGGAGAGAGCCGGGAGCGGATGGAAGCGCTGAACGAGATTCTCAATAGCTTTACGGTCGAAGAAGATACTGAGGAACCGCGCCCCGCCGGAACAGATGTAGTTGAATGGACCGAAGAGGTGGTCAGTACACCCCAATTACCATGAGCTTGTCCCACACGGTGGTATAGGCGCGAAGGTTGCCCGAGGACTCTTCGCTCAGGGACTGGACCGCATAGGGAACATCCTGCAGGACTGGTTTTCCATTCGGATCCATTCTGCGTGCCGTCAGCACGCCACGCGAGAACGTTATGTGCCGGTTATCGAGGTTGCCGAAGTAGTAGTCGACCGGATTATCGGGCAACTTCAGCGATCCGCCAAACTCGTCGTCAGCGATCGATGGATCTACCGGCACCCACCCGAAGCTTTGCAGATAGAACTGAAGCCAGTGATGCGGAATCGCCTTGTCGGTATCGTCGATAACGTGACCCGCCACAATACGCGCCGGGATTCCCAGACTCCGCAGCATTGCAGTCATGAGCGTTGCATAGGCCGTGTCATTGCCGCTCTTTGACTCAAGAGCCTTGAGAGGATCGCTCGGTTCCGCGGCGAACTTCAGTCGGTTAAGCAGATAGTCATAGACTCTTCGCGCCTGCAGATACGGGTTCCGTTCATACCCGACAACCGATACGGCGGTGGCTTTGATCGATTCGTTGTCCGACGGTACCCCAGGTGAAGGCGCTGTATAGACTTTATAGAGTTCAGTAGTCTTGTCGTAAGGAGTCACCACCCGCGCAGGCACAATTGTGGTTTCAACCGCGTAGCGGTCGAAGATATACGATGCGACGACGGAATAGCTCTTGTCCGGTCGCACGTTGTCGAGACGGAAAAGCGTCAAGCCGTCTACATTATCGAACATCGGCGGAACGCTTCTGGAAAGCACCTGGATGCGCCTCTGGTCGGGGGTAGTCTGCACGCGAGGAAGCCAGAGATAGAGAGAGTTCCCCGGACGAGCCTGCGGATCAAGCTGGACACCGCTTACCTCTACCCCGTAGTGAACCGCGTATGAGCGGCGATCGCGAAAAGTCTTCGTACCGACCACCTGCGACACCTCGAAATAGGTGGAGTTGCTCGCTCCCTTTTCAGTGTTCACTACGACATTTCCAGTGACCGCGCCATCCGGCACACGCACCTTGATCTCCTGGTCGGACCAGCTCACATAATCAAAATCGGCACGGGAGGCGGCAATAACTGTATCCTGCTGTTGCGGATTCGACGCAGGAGTTCCTACCGACACCCACTGAAACGTCACGGTGGAACCACCGCGATTCATTCCGAAATTGCGGCCACCTATGGTTATGACCGAACCCGGCGGGCCGCTTGCGGGAGAAATCGACTGAACGAACGGATGCCCCGGCTGACCCGACTGCGAAACAACTTCGGGGATATCCTGCCGGTTGGTAAACAGAACTCCCTCGCTCTGCCCCTTGTCGGTCACCACGTAGACGAGGCCTGAGCCCACCTTTTCCGGAACGGTGAGAACTATCTTGTCGTCGGTCCAGGACTTGTATCCGGAACTCGTGGGGACAACGCCTGCGATGCTCACATGACCCGCTCCCCGGACTTTTCCGAAGTGCCAGCCGGTGATGACCACCTCATCTCCGGGATAGGCGACCGACGGGGTGACTGCCTGGATAACCGGCCCCTGGTTCGCCACGCGAACGCTGGTGTACAGGATGCCGGTCAGCAGGACGAGCGCGACAATAGGAAGTACCGGGGATCGTGAGAACAAGGGGACATCGCTCATTGACTCTACTCTTATTTTTGATTCTGATTTGCGGATCCCGTGTCGCCCTTTTCCTTCGACTTGTCCGAAATGTAGGGCACCACCTGGATCTCGAGTTCGATGTTGATATTACCATATTTCTCAGTCTGAAGATTCACCCCGAGCGGATAGAACAATACGCTTTCGCCGAGATTTATCGGAAGGCTCTTGAACGATGTTGCGTACTTCACCTCTTTGTTGACAGGAGACGTTATCCAGGTTTGACCCTGAGCAACGAGCAGCACCTGCGATCCGGTCTCCTGGTACGGCGTGAACTGGGCAACAACAACGATGTTGCTGCCATTCAGCCTGATGGATACGGCACGCCCGGAAATTGTGACTTCCGATAGATTCATATTCCAGATTGTCTGCTTCCCGTCTTCGGTAACCCGTGCGGTAATGTGAACCGAGAGCGCCTTGTCCATGAGAAGTTTCAGCGCGTGCTCGACATCGAATGCGTATGCTGAAGTTCCGACTGCAGCGAAAAGGAGAAATGCAGCCGATACTTTTCGTATCATCAGCGGAAGCTCCCGAAACCGTCGGATGCGCGGAGCAGAACAGGCTGCCCTATCATCTGGAACTGATGTTTCACCGGAAGCTCGATCTTGACGTTCTGAACTTTGTTCTGACCGTTCAGAATCTCAAGGAGCTGTTCGACATCTTTCGCACTGACCGTCACTTTCAGGCCGTCCATTGTCTGGGCGACTGTCGCTTCGGACGGGTCAATGCGATTGATTCCGGACAGGCGAATCAGAACGAACGCCGTGAGGAAGACAACTGCGAGTGCGGCGGCTGTCGCAACCGGGATCGGTACCGACACTTTGCGACGCCAGACCGATACAGGCTTGCGTCGACGGTTGAGCACCTTCTCGACTTCCGGAATTGTCTGCCCGCTCGACTCGGCAATTCGTCGACACACGATCGACCACGAGCGTTCGGCAACATCGGCAAAATCGGGTTCGGACTGGGACTGCAGCGTTTCGTGAACTGCACGATGGCGGTCGAGTGTGTCACGCAACTCTTCGTCTTCCGTGGCCAGGCGTTCTATTCGATTCTTCCATCCTGCGGATATCTCGCCGTCCAGGTAGGCCGAAATGTAATCCTTCTCAGGGGACATAGATACCCCCTTTGTCCATGGAATCAGATAACCTTTCGCGCGCGCGAAACACACGAACCTTCACATTTCCCTCACTGATCCCGAGGATTGACGCAATTTCCTTGTAGGTCAAATTGCCGTACTCCTTCAGTATCAAAACCACTCTCAAGCTGTCAGGAAGCGTTGTCAGTGCCTGCTGCACCGCCTCAGACGCTTCCTGCTTCAGCGCCAGCGTTTCGCCGGTGTCCTGACCTTGTTTCGGTTCTCGAAGCACCCGTTCATAGGCTCTTCGTTCGCGCCCTTTCCGCTTTTCATGATTGAGCGCCATATTCTTGCTGACCCGAATGAGCCAGTACTTGGCCTGTTCCGCATCGGGAATAGTATCCTGACGTTCGTAGTATCGAATGAACGCTTCCTGGCACACCTCTTCGGCAATATCTAAATCGTTTGTAATACGGTAGACAATCCGAACGATAATCGGAAACACGGTGTCGTACACATGCTTGAAGTTGTCCCGCGGTTCTTTCTTCCGATCCATATTCAAAACAACACTACCTGAACCGTGTTACAACAACTCTAAAGTTTTTTCCAGCGCGTGCCATTCGGGCCGTCCTCTATTGCCACACCCCGATCCTTCAGAATACCACGAATCTCGTCGGCCGTCTTGAAATCCCGTTCCCGACGCGCATCTTCCCTGCGCCTGATGAGATCGAGCAAGTCGGGAGTGAGCATGTCTTCCCGTGATGCCTCCAGTTTGCTCCACGCCTCCGAGATCAGCCGCAGACCGAGAACCCGATCCATGTCCGAGAGCGCCTGCAGCGCGTCCGAGGGCTTCACCCGGTCATCCTTCACCAGTCCCCACACCTCGGCTATGCATCGTGGTGCATTCAGGTCGTCTTCGAGATGATTGCGAAACGCATCGAGGTAGGAGCTCGCTGAGCCGGCACGCTGCTGGATATCTGTGACGCGTGCTTGCGTACCGCTCTCCTCCTGGAGCGCCTGCGATGTATCGGTACCTGCAGCCTTCATGAGCTCGGCAACCCGATCGATAAGCCGAAGCCGGGCGCTCCTCGCAGCGGTCAGTGACTCAAAGGTAAATTGAAGTTGCGTACGGTAGTGAGCGCCAAGGTTGAAGAAGCGATAATCCATCGCTGCGAAGCCGGCATCGATGAGGGAGTCCAGAGTGATGAAGCCACCGGCCGACTTCGACATTTTGGCATCGTCCATGACCAGAAACTCGCCGTGGAGCCAGTAGTTCACCCACTTCTTTCCGGTGGCGGCCTCAGTCTGGGCGATCTCGTTGGTGTGATGCACCGGAATGTGATCCACACCGCCGCAGTGAATGTCAAACTGTTCGCCGAGGTAGCGGGTGCTCATTGCCGAGCACTCGATGTGCCAGCCCGGATATCCCCTGCCCCAGGGAGAATCCCACACCATGGCCTGCCGGCCAAACTTGGACTGGGTGAACCAGAGAACAAAATCCTGAGGGTTCCGCTTGTTCGGATCGATTGCCACCCGCGCACCGGATTTCAGATCGCTTCGATCAAGCAGCGCAAGCTCACCGTACGAGGGGAAATGGGAGATGTCGAAGTAGAGATTTCCACCCGCCGAGTAGGTGAAGCCGTTCTCCTCGATACGCTGGATGAGTTTTATCATGTCGTCGATATGATCGGTCGCCCGACAGACAACCTGCGGTTTCAGGATGTTCAGGCGATCAGTATCGGCGAAAAAGGCGTCTGCGTAGAACTGCGCGATCTCCCACACCGACATTTCGCGCTCACGGGCACTTTTGAGCATCTTGTCTTCGCCTTCATCGGCGTCATCGGTCAGGTGCCCCACATCGGTCACGTTCATGACATGCGTGACTTCGTAACCGAGATATTCGAACGAGCGACGGAGGAAGTCTTCGAACAGATAGGAGCGGAGATTGCCGATATGCGCGAAGTTGTAGACGGTCGGTCCACATGCGTACAGATCCACCTTGCCGGGATTACGCGGATGAAATTCCTGAACGGTCCTGCCAAGCGTATTGTACAGCTTCAGCACTTACCGGCTCCTTTGTCCTTTCGAAGTGATTGTTGATTCACGAGCATTCGCGTAGATATCACGAACATTTCCCGCTAAGATGGCAACGTGCAGGTCACAATACGGCAATTTGCGGAAAAAATCAATATTTGCGGTCAGGTCCTCTTCGATGAACCGATGGACCGACACACGACCTTCAAGGTTGGCGGACCGGCCGACTGCATGGTAATTCCGACCAACTCTGAAGAGGTGAAACAGACCCTCGATGAGGCACATCGGGCCGGATTGCCGGTTTTCGTGCTCGGCGGCGGCGCAAACATCCTCGTGAGCGACGCGGGCATTCGCGGCGTGGTGATGGACATGAGCAGCCTGAAGGGCATCACCGTTTCGCCGCCGGACGCAACGGGCACAGTCCTTTTCGGCGTAGGCGCGGGGCTTCCGATCAGTGACGCCAGTGCCGCAGCGGCCGACTCAGGCCTCGGCGGACTCGACTTCATCTATTCGATGCCGGGAAGCGTGGGAGGTGCACTCTGGATGAACGCACGCTGCTACGACTCGGAGATTTCGGAGGTGCTCGAATCGGCGGACCTGATCGACGCGCAGGGTAACTCCATCCATTTCCTGCCGGGTTCCGCCGACTGGGCATACAAGAGGTCGCCGTTCCAGAATAGACGACTGGCGATCCTGCGCGCAACCTTTCGACTCGTTCTGGGTGACAGCAGTGCATTGTGGGTCAGGATGCGGGAAGTGCAGGCCGATCGGGAACGCAAAGGACACTTCGCCGCGCCATGCGCCGGCTCGGTATTCAAGAACAACCGGGAGTTCGGCGCGCCGTCCGGGGTCATCATCGACAGTGTCGGGCTTCGTGGACGAGTCGAAGGTGGCGCAAAGGTTTCGGACACCCACGCGAACATCATCATCAATACGGGAACCGCGACGGCGAGCGACATACGGCGGCTCATGGATATCGTCCGCACAAGAGTACAGGCGGAACGCGGATTCCTGCTCGAACCCGAAGTCATCCTCGTCGGCGATTGGGACTGAGTCTCCGGCAACTACAACCCGAAAAAGCGAATTGAAAAGACGGCTATGGCCGGGGAGCGTGTATCCATGGATGTCGCGCTCGCGGGAAAGCAGAGCGGGTGGCGTGTCTCGAGTGCGAGGCGGGCGGTTACCGGGGGAAGATCAAGCGCGATCGAGCCTGCAAGCGATAACCGTTTCTGGCCGTCGCCGCGCAGTTCGAGTGAAGGTTTCAGCCAGAGCACGCATATGTTGCCGGCTCGAAGCGCGGCTGACACCACAGCCCGTTCATATGCCGCCTGTACGGTATAGAGGCTGCACTCCAGGGCAGCCTGTGCGCCTCCCCGACTGTCACCGAACCGTACTGAAGCGGTTCCCCGCGCCTCCTCCTGGTTGCTGCCTGACTCGTCCCGATCACGGCGTATCCTTGCTTCAAAGGCGGCCTGCAGCCAGTCGGGACCGAAACGCACCCTCACCGCGGCAACGCTTCGGTCAGGCAGACAGACCTCCTTTCGAGCCGCCGGTCGATACAGGGTATACGCTCCGGAAAGGGTAACGCCGGCTATCCACGTCGACCCGATGTCCAGGTTGAAATCGCTTACCGATGTCTCCGCCGGAAGTCCGTTCCGGAGCGTTCTGAAATCGGGTGTAGCCCATGAACTTCGGAACCGTGCATCGATGCCGCCTCCGGACAGCTTGCTTTGAATTACACCAATTGCACCGGGGAGCCAGAGCGGGCTGCCGGAGGCGACGATCGCACACACGAGCGCAGCATTCTCGCTTCGTTTCCAGACGAGAATGCCGCCCGAGCTTGCAACGCAGTCGGGATCGAACTGACGGTCGGGAAACCATGAGTCGTCAGTCCGGTACACACCTTCTTCCGCCGGCACATGCAGGAGACCGAGCACCTCCACCGCAAAGCCATCGGGAACGCCGACGCGCACAAACGCTCCGGTTTCCCGCTCACCGCTTCCTGACTCACCGGCCCACACCGACAACGCGTCACCGAATGGATGCAACACGACGCGGTTTATGATATCTGAGGCCGTCGTGAACGATGGGAACGAGGTGGTAATTCCAAACGGATGGTCGAGCGAACGTCGGTCAAGGTCGGCAGCAGTGGTAATCGATCGGGCAGCAAGCCGGTAAAGCAGCGGCTCGAAAAGCCGTCCGACGCTGACCCACGGCGTCCGCAGGCCGAGAAACGAGTACTGCTCGGTACCACCCGCAGCGCCGGTTCGCCTGCCGGCGGTGGCCGCAACGTCCGCAAATGCGGATCGATAGATGGCCCGGAGCTCCACGCGGTCAGTTTCTGTAGCGGTCAGAAAGAGTTCCGGCGCGCCTGGGGCCACATCGATCGGCGGCCACACATCCAGCTCTGCAACTCCGTCAGCTTCGGTTTGCCCGACCGGAGGGGGAAGTGTCGAATCTTCATCATTGGCAGCATCCGCATCGGCAGCCCATCCGAGTGCATTCACGCACAGCTCGAACGTGAAGAGCGTTGCCCGAAGCAGCGTCAGGAGCGCTCGCGACAGCCGGAGGGAGCGATACACCATACCCGTACCTACGGGGGTGGTCGCGTCCCGC
>DATKUC010000022.1:0-13802 GCA_035530835.1 Spirochaetia bacterium | reverse complement strand
CTCTCTCTGTCATGGTGACTTCCATCCGGGAAACATAATCTGTCAGAATGGAGACAACTACATTATCGACTGGTCCGGTGCGTCGCGCGGGGACTATCACTGCGACATCGCCCATACATACATCCTGCTGAAGGTTGTTCCACGCGCTCCCGGAGTTGGCCCGATGATGCACCTGATTCAGAAGCTGATCGGCAGAAGCCTTGCAAGCACCTACCTTGAATCAATTGAAAGTATGCGAGACGTTGATCACTGGACTCTCGCCCGATGGGTGCTCGTTAAGGCTGCCGAGCGAACGTTCTACGGGCTACCGTCGGAGCAAGGTCACCTCGTCGGATTCATTAACGCCTGCGTTGCGTCGGAAATCGCGCCCCGGATGGACGAGAGATTCCTCGAACTACTTTAGGATATTGAATCGCGTAACTATTTCAACATTTCCCTTCAGTAGCGCCCACACCGGGCACATCGACTCTTCGGCCTTCCGAATTGCCTCCTCGACTGCTTTGTTCTCAAGCCCTTTGCCGGTAAGGGTGAACTCCAGTTCAATTTTTGTTAGCAGAGTCGGATGCTTGTCCAGGCGCCGTTGTCCGGTTGCCGTGACTTTTATGTCGTCCAGTGGAACCCCTGAAACATTGAGCAGGTATTTGATCGTGTGGCTACTGCAACTCGCAAGGCTCACCATCAGCAGTTCGAGCGATGTGAACCCTTTATCTTCGCCCAGAGGTGGTGGATAGTCGATGGACACCGTCGACGGTGTGTGCCCTTTGCCGGTAAGATTCATCTTTCCGCGCAGATCGCCAACTTCTACCTTCAGCTCCATTGTGCTGGCCATCTCATGTGCCTCCTGTAATACGAATGGTGCGAGTCTCTATTGGTTTGCCAGTGAGAGAGCTTCCTCGAGTTCTGATGGTCCATTTGCCTAATCGTTGTCCTGATGGACTCGATAATTTTATATTGAGTTTGCCTGCGCGGTCAATGATTTTTGTAGTTTACCAAATTCATAATAGATTGATCGCGTGCGTTAGCGAATCGTCCGCGAAAAGAGGGACTTACGGACCACACTCCCAATCGCATCGCTTCATCGGGGTCAGCGGTATTTGTCTGACAGCTGGTTGATCTCTTCCGGCAATTGAAAACTGCCGTCGGATTCAGGCACCAGATCGACAACGCGTATCACGGCTGTCATGTTGATTGGTCCATAAAGATGGGGGTACACCTCTTTGATCCGTGCGTCATCGATAGTGATTCCCTTCGGCGACTCGTATATCACCTTTGGCTCAAGTTTCTGCTCGTCGATGCAGAGGAATACCAGGTCTCGCTCGTCGGGGAAGTGCCGGTTCAATGTATCTATTGCCTGCCGCACGGTGGAGCAATGAATGAAACCCTCGGTGGTAAGCGACGGGTCCGAGTAGTAACGTTCGGCGGAATACTCATCCCACGCCTTCCTGCGCGCAATGTGCAGAATAATGCTCATCTCTGCCTCTCTGGTTCGGAATGATCAACGGATCGTCGACGCCCGCGAGAGCGGTCGATTGCCGCTCTGTAGGCCCATCAATTGTCCACGAATTTACCGGTTAGTCCACACCGGTGGACAGGCAGGCTCTGCGTGTCACGCAGTGACGCAGTCGCATCTTGCACCTGTCCGGCCGAAGTGATACATCCGAAGGAATGGAAGACGTAACTCTGCATTCAATTGTTGATGCTCTCGCCGCCAATCCGTGCGTAGACGCTGTCCTTCTTGCGGGTTCGCGAACCAATGATACGGCTGACGAACTTTCAGATACCGATCTCTACGTCTACGGTTCGGCCGCGCCACATACGGGTGCCCGACGGGAAGTGGCGGAACGCTTCGCGGACGAAATGGAAATCGATAACCAGTTCTGGGAAACCGAGGACCTGTGGATCGTGAGAGAAGGCGGAGAAAAGGTTGAGCTCATGTACCGGAATTTCGCGTTCGTGCGCGACGAGTTGCAGCGGATTTACGACAGACATGAAGCGCGGGTAGGCTACAGCACCTGCATCGCGGCAAACTTTCTGTCATCGGACATCCTCTTCGACAGAGATGGCCGATTCAGAAAGCTTCAACGCGACTATACGCGTCCGTATCCGGATGAGCTTGTGCAGCACATTGTCGACAGGAACTTCCCTCTTCTTGGTCGATCATTCTCCTCGTATACACATCAGATTTTGACCGCGGTGTTCCGCGGCGACCTGATAAGCGTAAACCATCGGATCGCCGCGTATCTTGCGAGCTATTTCGATATCCTGTTCGCCCTTCTTCGGATCCTCCACCCGGGGGAAAAGAAGATGATGAAGATCCTTTCGCGGTCCGGGAGCGATCCACTCCCCGGATTGGCTGAAGATCTACCTGAGTTATTCTCACTCGGTGGTGCCGGGGACGCTGGAATAGAACGCGTCCTGCAGTCTCTGACCAACCATCTGAGAGACCGCATCATTGAAAACGGTTTCAGGGATCTTTCCGACTGAGCGACGGCAAGAATGAAGGGGATTGAATTCGGGTTCCTTTCGTGACGGAAATCCTCTCGTGTCTCGACGCGGGTGACGACGAATGGCGGACCTTCGAAGCTCAGGCGAACTGGACGACCGGTCATATTCGTCCGACTTGAAGTGCGCACCGCGTATGCATCACTGATTCGGTCTGATCCACTTACGGGAAATCCGCAATGATTCTCTGCAAAGTGAGTCGGCGCAGGAATAATCAAGATGCGTCAAAACGGCGCAAGCGGTGTATGAGTTCGGCAAAAATCGGCCGGGTGATCTCGATTCGATCTGCCAGCAACGCATAGAAATCTTCCTGACCGAGCCGCAGTACGGCTGTGTCGAGGGCAGCGACAACGCTCGCGGAACGCGGCTCTCCATCGAGAAGGGACATCTCGCCGAAGTAGGCACCAGCACCAAGCTGTTCGATTTCCCGCTTCCCGCGACGGACGGATACCACGCCATCGGATACACCGTAGATTGCATCTCCCGGGTCGCCCTCGACTACAATTGTTTCACCGCGTCTGAAGTAGAGCTCGTCAACGACAGAGGCAAGCAGGAAGAGGTCCTCTCCGGAGAGCCCTGAAAAGAGGTCGATTCCCTTCAGGACCAGCATCCGTTTCAGCAAAGTGCTGTCCGAAGCGTCGGCCGTTGCGGCGAGGCTGACAGGCGGAGTCTGCTCGGCGAGGTGAGCGTTTGCGGTGAAAAGGGGTGTCCCGGTTGCGGCATCATCGAGACTCGCCAGACTCATTCGCCATCTGCGGCATAGTATACGGATTATGCCGCGCGCAATCCCTATCCGCTCACCGATCAGATCGAAGAAGGCGGATGAGTCGAGTCGATACAGTTCAGAATCTTCGTCTACAAGAATGGTGGCAGATCGAAGTTCCCGATCAAGCACGGCCATTTCGCCAAAGCAGTCTCCCGGCCCAAGGGTGGCTACGATTTTCCCGCCGCTGTCCACTGAGAGCTTGCCTTCCAGGAGGACGTAGAATGAATCGCCCGCGTCGCCTTCATGGAAGATTGCAGTACCCGCGGATGCCCGCAAGCTGACCAGTTCACCCGCAATGGTAGCAAGTACGCCGCCCGGCAGCGCCGAAAACAGCTCTACTCTGCGCAGCGACCGTACGGTACGCACGAGCCGGTCGGTGGCTTCAGCACTCTGGGCCTGTATTCCCGATGTTCCCGTGCGAATGAGCTCAACTGCCTGCGCTCCGAGCGCGTCGGCGAATCCGTCCGCCGTGGCAGCATGAGCAAGGCAGCGGATAATCCAGTTGTCATTCCAGGAAAGGACGGTGCGAACGCCTCTGATCGGGGAAGACGCACCTGTTGCATCATCTATCGCTCCTGATTCCATGCGCCCGAGTTCTGAAAGAATAACCCGGCGAATCGGGTCTCTGAGCAGATTGTCAAGAATCTCGAGCGCATTTGCCCTGCGGCGCGGATCAGTGTCTGCAAGATTTCGCTCGACGGCGGAGATAACACGGGGCTCGTGGATCAGACCGAGGAGCTTGAAGAGTCGCTCACGGGCACTCAACTGCCTGTCCGATACTGCTTCCAGGAACAAGTCCCCGCCGCGGATAACCTTCAACCTGCGCAGATCGCCGAGAACAGCGGTACTCGCCGATATAGCCTCACACTCGAGCCTGAGCAGTTCCTGGACGCGTTTCGGCTGTGGGACAAGCCCACCGTCGCGACGGCGCAGGACCTCCAGAGCGCCGACGATTCTCCCTCTGAGAGCGGGCGGAGCTGCCTGATACGCATTGCTCAGAAGCTGCACACTCTCGATCGTCACAATGCGCTCGCAAACCCGGGGCACGTAGAGCGAAAGTTCGGATGGATCACCCGCATCAAGCAGTCTTGCCAGTGCGGGAAGAACCTGGTCCGGACTGTACTCGGATAGCGCTCCAATTGCTTCGGACCGTGTCTCTGGAAGGGAGAGCTTTCGAATGAGATGCGGGATGAGCGCAGGCACCTTCACGGCTCGGGCCGCGGCAATTGCCTGAAGCTGCACATCGCGGGAAGTGTCGTCGAGGAGCAGTATGAGTGGTTGATAGAAATGGGCGACCCCGACGTAGCCGAGTACTCGGGCCGCCTCGACACGCTCACGAGTATCGGCGCTATCGAGCATGCCTTTGAATGCCTCTACTGTATGCAGAATCCCATCGATCCCGTAGTGCTTCATGAGTGCACCGGTGACGGTACCCCGGAGCCTCACATCATCCGAAGTCAGGAGAGGAAGAAGCTCGTCGATAATGCTCTCATCGCCGTAACTCGCGACTGCGCGCACCGCCTGCTGCCGGACCTCTCCCTCCTCTTCACTCATCATCTTCACCAATCGTTCACGCACTGCAGGTGACCGGGCCCCTTCGAAAGCCTTCAGTGCCTCAATTCTTACGGCAGCTGACGCGTGGTCAAGCAGCGGCGGCAGATGAGAGGTCAGTTCGAAGTGTTCGAGCCCACGAAGTGTTTCAAGGCAGTAAAGGACCCGGCGTTCCTCAGGCGACGCAAGCGCCTGCACGAGTACTTCGATCGCCGAAGCATCCGAAAGATCAATCCCTCCGTCAGAGAAATCGAGACGGTGCGATTTGAGAGTCGAGAACAGCGCCTTGACGTACTCCTGCTTTACCAGAGCGATGGCGATCGTACACGCAACAAGGAGCAGAAGCACCACAATACCGATGGCACGCGGTGCGGCTATCGAGACAGCACCTATGAGCAGGATTGCGGCAACGCCCTTCGAGAGCGGTTTTACCACTCCGTCGATGAAGATCTTCGAACGCCCGCGGACCTCCGACGGCATCGGGACGTACATCAGCAGGCTTGTGGACGCAAAGATTGTGTCGGCAAGGACCTTGTCGCCGGCGTTCGCGAGCACGGCGGTAAGCAGCGAGGGCGCAACAATCAGCCCCGTTGTCGCAAGGAGAAGGTAGACCGGAAGTATCAGCAGAGACACGAGTATTCCGAACCTGGCAAGAATCCGGTTAGTCAGGAACACCTGAAGAACGAGCGCAAGCAATCCGGCAAAACCAAAGAAACCGCCGAGATAGGCAGCAAGTTCCGCGCCATGAAAGTGGCGCTGAACCTCTGTCTTGAAACGGAAATCGATGAGAATAAGGGCAATGGTAATTGTGGACGTGATTACGGCAACCAGCCGCAGATGGCGACTCGCCGGTGGGCGTCTGGTATCGGCGCGGTGCTCGGCGAACTTTGGCTCGATGGCAACTCCCCGCCTTTGCACGAGGATTACGATGAAGACCAGATAAACGCCCACAAGCCCCATGTAGAGAAACATCAGGTTGAGCGTACCAATCAATCGTACAATCGGTCCGACTCCGAAGCCACCTATGACGCCTCCGATAATGCCGCCGGCGCCCACAAGGCCAATCAGGCGGCGCGCCTGCCGTGCGTTCATCCGATCGTTGGCAAAGGTCCAGAACTGCATAATGAGCAGCGCGTTGAAGAGAGCAAACGCAACATAGACGACCTGAACGACCATTGTCATTCCAAAGCCGACCAGAATTCGCGCGCCGGCCACAACCAGTGCAATCAGCGCGGAGGTGGCAAACAACAGCCGGTGCTTTGGATAGCGGTTTACAATCCGATGGTATGCGACACCCGCGAGACTCACAACCACGGCAACAAAAAGGTACATGTAGGAGAGTTGGGAAACACCGAAACTACTCAGAAACAGCGCATCCGAAACGGTGCGACCGACAACAACCGCAGATGTCATGAACAGATGGCTAAGAAACAGCAACCACGCGAGTCGCGCGTCCTCTTTTGGTATTCCCAGTACGGCGTTAAGGCTCAAGCGTCGAATCAACTTCCAACTCCATGAAGAAACTAGGCAACCCGAATGGGGGGGGACTGAACATCAGTCTCCTCCAGGTTTTCACTCTTCGAACACGTCGCGAAGGCTGCAAGATAATACACCTTTTGTAAAAAGTTTCAGGGAAAAATCTACGCAGCGACCATTCATCCCGGCCGTATTCCCGGAACGTCAGCTAAGCAATTTCGTGGGATCGTCTCCATATCTCAAGAATCTCCGGATCCCAGACCTGGACTTCGAAGTAGAGGTCGTCCTCGCCTTTGTGCCGCTGGTAGAGGTCGACGATCTCCTGTATGTGGAATACCGTCTCATGATCAGCGAGGGCGGCTGCAGGCTTCTCCGCGGACAGCCCCTGCCGGATCAGGGTTTCCCGATATGATGTGTGACTATCGCAAAGCGTGAAGCTGATATGTGTTGTGTCGGATAGTTCAGTGAGATCGATCAGTAGGTATTCTGTATGCGGCTCATCGAGCTGCTCACGCTGGCGCAACCGCTCTTCGATAAACGCGACTGAGAGTTTCGGGTACAGATAGAAGAACACCGGTCGGGAGGCCTTCAGCGGCCAGTACGCGCGAGTAAATGCTTCACGCATACAATTCTCGACAAATACGCGGGTCTTGAGGTAGCTCTGTCGATGTCCGGATGAGTACCGCCCCCAGTGCCAGCTCTTTGCCGTGACAATGTCATCAAGAACCCGTTCCTGTTCGACGTCAGGATACATCGTGACAGTCCTGAACAGGTAAGCAGTGTTGTTGTAGAAGTGAACCATGACTGTCAAGTTCGGCGAAGAAATGGTTAGTCCCGTACCAGACTGTCTCATAGAGCGGGCATTCTCCTTCTGAATATGCGGATGCATTTCCTGACTGCCGAGCAGATTCCGTGCGCTCACGGATTCACTTCTGCAAGTTCAGCATTTCCAGTATTTTCGTTGTGGTGCTCCAGCTGCGGATTGTCATCGACTGGTATTCCGGCGTTGCCATGATTCTACTGAGCCGGCTTCTGGTGCGTTGAACGCTCAGGCGCTGGGAGTAGATCACGCCATCACCAGCCCAGAGGTTATCTACTCCCTCCCGGGGATTGAACAGCCGAATTGCCGCAGAAGAATCCATATCCAGGAGAAAGATCGCATCGCTATGAAACCTGTCCGATTGCTCACCAAACCCTTCCGGCCTGTTATCAATCACAGCCTGAAGCCGGACGCGAGTCAGTACCAGTACCCTGACAAGTTCACTGTCGAGTTCGAATCTCTCAGGCAGAGTCTGCTCAATGCGAGTCCTTATCTCCTCGGCTTCCATGTCGGAATCCAGTATCACATTGCCGCTGGCAATGTAGGTTGAAACATTGGCAAATCCAAGGCTTTCAAGGCTCTCTCTCAAGGCCACCATCGGCACCCGGTTCTTGCCACCAACATTGATACCTCGAAGTAATACAGCGTAGTTACTCATCGCCATTTATTATACTTCGCACATGGGCGCTATGAGTCGAGTTCAGGAGTTTCTCCATCCGGATGTCCTGCCACATTCGTTCATTCCAGTAGGTGAAGTTTTCTATACGGCCAATTTCCCTGTATCCGAGTTTCACATACAGACGTCGCGCGTTTTCATTGAACTCAAATACTCCAAGCTCGATTCGCTTCAATCCCTGCGCTTCTATATGGTTCTCTACAAATAGCATTGCGCCTGTGCCGATACCGCGATGACGCGCACGCTTCTCCCCGATATTTATCCCAATCCACGCCGTTCCACTGACCTTTCGATAGCACTGCGGTGGATCAATCTGGTAACTGACCTCGCCGACTAGCACGCCTTCTGCGTAAATGAGGAATAGGTGGTTGGTCAACAGACGCTTCCTGAGCGTGTCCACGGTAACTACTGTTCTCGCTTCCCAATCTTCTTTACTCTTGCACGGCCTCATGAATGGCACTAAATCCCTGTCATTCTCCCACCGCTCGATCGTCACTGCTATTTCGGCAGTTGGATCCGCAAGCTTTCTGTACTCAATACCGGTCAATGAGATACTCCTGAATCGCTTTATATCGACAGAACTATAATCTCGAGAGTGGTCGCGCGGCCGCTGGGGCACCGTTCGTCAGATCCTGCCTTGCACTTCAACTATGGTACTCAGTTTGCAGAATTCCCATCTGGATCAGATCGTAGTATGTGCCGTTCAGAAATACCTCATCCCTTCGCCGCCCTTCCACCTGGAAGCCGCTCCCGATGTAACACCGCACGGCCGCTTCGTTCTGCTCGCAAACATTCAGAGAGACTCTGTGGAGTCCCATGTGGTGAAAAGCATACCCCAGTAACAGGTCCACGGCCTCACTGCCGTACCCATGGTTCCGATCAGCTTCCGCTCCCACAACTAAACTCAGAACCGCATTCCCGGCAATCCAGTCGATACTGGTCAGGTCTATCCCTCCTATGTAGCGCGTGGTCTTCTCATCGACTCGCCATCGATAGATCTCTTCGGAGTCGGAAGTGAGGTACTCTCGTAGCGTTATCTTTTCCCCGGAAAGTGTGGTCATCTACTTCCCGCGTACGAGGTTGCTATCTGACCCCGCACCGCCAGATAACCTGATTCAATTGAAGTCTTCAACTCAGTTTCTTCTCCATGTAGTGAACTTCCGTTGCGCATGCAGGGTTACGAATCTGAATGGCGTAAATCAGGGTCCGGAAACCGATCAACAGACTACCACACAGCCGGTAACAGTTGAAGCGGCCAGGAATTGGAACTCCCCAAAACCGCGATCGCTCTGTCGGGCGGGTTCCGTCCGGGAGGCGAAGTGCTGCACCATGCGCGGCCGATTCTCGCCTCGTGTGGCGCATTGCAGGAATCAATTGCGGTACACTGGCGAAAGGGATTGACCGTCGTTGTTTACGTGGGCCACCGTCAGCCGCATGTGAAGCCTCCCGGGATTCCGCTGCGAAGTGCGCCTACCGATTTCAACAAATTCGGGAAGCTCGGGCCGAAGCAGGTCGTTTCGCTCCACACCGGCATGGACCTCGCAATCGACGGTGCTTCACACTCTTTTTCTCAGGGGAAATTCATCCCGAAGTTTAGAATTCACGTCCTTGATCTCGAAGTCGTCCGGATCGAACCCCACCGGAGCCCATTCCCGGACATCCTTGTAGTCCCTGTTGTTTGGTTCTTTCAGAGTCGTCACGAGTTCCTGATATCCGTTCGGTCCGCCACTGTCTTCAAGTGGGCCGTGTCGAGCACCGCCCATGCATTTCGGAAGCCTTGTATTCCTGTTAACTTCCAACTCTCGTTCGAGCCTGATCAGCACTTCCCAGCCATCGCCGAAGTCGTACTCGTATCGCATGCGAGGACTTTCTCTGGTGAGTATGGTGGAGATTCTCGTCAATTCCGACCTTGCAGGTGGTCCGAAACCACCTCCGTTCAAGCATTGAGGACCGTAGATAACGTCGCCCAGCTGAAACTCATGCAGGTGATAGCCCATCCAATCCATCGTGACCTGGATAACGCGATGCAGGTGAGAGAGGGTTGCCCTCGGGTCGACCAGGAGTCTCCGCCAGATCGGCGGATTCATATCGTTCAACGATAGCTTCAGTTGATAGGCCGTCCGGGTCGCCATCGATGAGATCTCCCTGAGGCAGACTTCGTACGCACGAAATTGTACATCAAGCAGTCGGAATGAATAAGAGCACGATAGAATGCAAATGGCGGTAACCAAATACAAAACCACCGAATGCGCGGCAGAGTTCGCAGCCTAATTCTCGTATGTCGCGTGGAGTTCCGGCGGTTTCGCTATCGTTTGCAGCACAACGCAGTACCTTTCCGTCAGTCGCAGAAGGGTTGCCTTTTGCTCATCTGTCGCATCTGAGTCCAGATGAACGAACAACCGTATCCGTTGAAAGCCGACCGCGACGTCCTTTGAGACTCCCAAAGTCCCGCGGAAATCCAGATCACCTTCGACCCTCACGGCGCCACCTCGGACATTGATCTCCAGGGCGGTGGCAACAGCATTGAGTGTGACTCCAAAACAGGCAACAAGCGCTTCCAATAGCATGTCCCCGGAACAAACTTGAACTCCGCTTCCACCGGTTGCCTCGTGCAGTCCGGCTTCAATAAGTGCTTTTCCAGTTTGGATCTTGCAGGTGATCCCGTCACCGAGAGTACCCTTCGCGTTGAGCGTAATCATGGCCGTCGCCGGCTGATTCTTGTAGCGCTCCTTAAGCGGTCCCTGAATGGCTCGCAGGCTTTTGGAGTTCATATGATGTCTCCTCTTCAGTCTGAATCGGGCTCAGGTGGCTGGGAGCAATATACACCGGCGGTACTCAACGTTCAATCCGGGACTTTGCTGAAAGGAGCCAAATGGGCTCTCAGGAACTGCACTCCGAATGAGCATTCGGTAACACGACGGTGAACGCGCGTAAAATGAATGTTTGAATACGCGCCGAACTATTCGGTCAATCACCGGATCCACAGTTCGGTGCTCACCATCATGTGCCGCAACGACGAGACCGGCGACCACGCGTTTGACCCTGCGATATTAACGAGGATCACTCGCGCTGCCTATTCACGCTGAATGTTCAGCCGCCGCAATCAGCAGAAGATAGTTCGGCGCTCGGCGTTGAATGTCTGCTGGTAGCCCCACGGAACTCCCATGTCGCTGCGGATCCTCTGCGGCAGCCCGAAGTTGCGGAACACTGCATAGAATGCGCATTCGTCAGTTCCGTGGACGCCGACTTCGAGCAGCCAGAATGGGCTCTTCGAAAATCGTGCTGCTCGTTTACCGGTCCGGCCGCAGGCAATATCCGAGCGGCAGTCGAGACCGCCGGCAACCGGGAGGCCGACGCGACTGCTCTTCCGGCCCTGCCTTACCGTTCTCCTCCTACCGCTTGATCCCCTTGTACGCGATCTTCTCGTTGCTCCTTCAGTAAGTGTTACCCATGTCCCTGAACGGGACATCCCGACGGAGTTACGTAAGATTGGCGGCAACCGGTCGACGTCAACCCTCCCACTATTCGAGAAGAAGCTGGCCTGGAATCTCTATCCGTGGAGTATCCCTGTCGGATCCTCCCGGACCTCATCAATGAGGGGCGGAAGGTCGGTTTCGGGATTCCATTAAGTCTCGAGATGCCACCTGTCGTCTTTTGTCGGCACAATACCGTGTCCAATCATTGTGTTGAGGAATAGAGCGAAACTGATCTGGATACTCAGCCGGAAATGCTGTTGAGCAATTTAGCATCAGCTGCTTATCGGCAACTTGTTTCTGCAGATCGGGCATGGCCATCGCCAATCCCCTGAAGGACACAATTGCTCTGCCCGTTGCGCGAAAAGGGATGCTGAACGGAGCGCAGGCGGTTGGCTCGTCTCGACGGCCTCGTAACGATTCGTGACAGCGGGAACACAACTTGATCGTCGGCGAACCCGTCAGCGGTGCAGATATTTTCTGACTGCGGGGCGACCTTCGGTAACTTCATCCTGAAACCCGAGCCTCTTATACATTTCATAGGGACCGACAAAACGGCCGAACTCTGTAGTGGCTCTCTTGCGCGGATAGGCTTCAATGACGGCTATGCCACTTTGCATGGCATCTTCGATGATCCTCTTGAGCAGTTCAGTCGCAACGCCCCGTCGCCGGTAGCCCTTTTCAACTGTGAAACAAGCGATTGAGAGTACTCCCGCGTCAGCGTTCGCATCCTTAGCGTACATCGGCAGAGCGCTCCGCGCATTCACATTGCACCAGCCAATCGCCTTATTGTCTTCGTAAGCGAGATAGCCATTCATCCGTCCGGTTTGAATCAACCACTCCGCGTAGTCTCGTCGTTTTCTGCTCGTTCCGGAATAGCCTTCGAGCCTTGGCATGAACGGACTTGTGCAGTAGCAGCCTTTCCAGTCTGAGTGATCAGCGAAAGCCCGATTGTCGAAGAAGTCAAACCAGTCAGATGCGTTTTCCTGGGAAACTTTGCGTATAGTCAGGATTCTCTCCCGGGAGTATATCATATCACTGATTGTCGACCGGTTGGAGTGTGATTCGACAGCGAAACCCGTGGGTAGCATTTGGTCTGATGGAACAGATGATCCTGCGGACGACGGACGATCCTGTCCCCGGCTCCGGAGGCCATTTCGCGCGGTGACAGCTCAAATGATAGGATACTCATTAAGGCCTCCTCCACCGGAGGTGCGGTACATGCGCACGCACTATTCCAACGTATGGAGGAAACCGATGAGATTCTACACTCAACAACATCAATTCTATTGCGGGATCGATCTCGCCGCATGGAATGCGGATGCAAGGCAAATGTACGTGTGCATTCTCGATGCAGCAGGGGAAATCCAGGTTCACCGCAACATGCCGGCTACCGCAGAGGCGCTTGAGCGGACATTGGCACGGTTCGCCGGCTTCGATCTGGCACTCGCGGTGGAATGTGTATTCACTCGGCAAGGATATGCCGCAGGTACTGGATCGCCGACTTCTGTGCCGAGCGAAACATTTCGTTCGTCCTCGGCCACGCCTTGTACATGAAAGCAATTCATGGGTCGAAGAGCAAGAACGACAAGATTGATTCTCGCAAGATCGCCATGCTTCTGCGCGGGGCGTATCCTCGCCCTTGGGATGCTGCCTCAAGCGTATGTGTATCCAGCCGAAATGCGGGCGACACGGGACTTACTCCGGAGGCGAGAGTACTTCATGCATCAGCAGTCTGAGCTTCTGGAACATATCCAGAACACCAACACCCAGTACAACTGTCAGCCATTCCCCAAACGCATCCGTAATCGAGCCAACCGAATTGACATCGCTGAACGCTTCGAGGATCCCTTGGTCGCGAAGTCCATTGAAGTGGATGTGCGAGTGCTTGATCTTTACCACCAGATTTTGCTCGAGCTCGAGGCACAAATCCAGCGCCAGGCCCGTCATCACGACCCGGCGGCAAGGATATGCCGGTCTCCCTGCAGCTTCTTCGCTCCATTCCGGGGGTAGGAAAAGTGCTTGCCCTGGTGATTCTCTACGAGATCCATGATGTCTCCCGCTTCCCCACCGTGGGTCAATTCATCTCCTATGCACGCCTGGTGAAGTGTCCGCACGAGTCGGCCGGGAAGCGTTCGGGCACCACCCATAACAAGATCGGCAATGCTCACCTGAAAGGCGTATCCTCGCCATGGGCCTTCAGTGAGGCGGCCGTCCTGTTCCTTCGCGGGAATGAGCCGGCTCAACGGTATCACCAGAAACTGGTCAGCAAGTATGGAAAGGCAAAGGCTCTCTCGGTCATCTCTCAGAAGCTCGGACGGATCGTGTACTTCATGTTGAGCCGCCAGATGCCGTTCGATTCACACAGGTTTTTCAGGGACGGGGTGTATGAGTCTGTAGCTTAACTGGACCATCATGCGCCTGAGGCTTTGCCCGGTGGGTCCCCTCTGCGGCTTGACCGCCTTATCCCACCATGCTCGGTCGGAATACGTCCTTGTTGGTGCCGGCCGCTGTGCGCGAGTCCTCCGATTTGATTGA
>DATKUC010000021.1:0-21130 GCA_035530835.1 Spirochaetia bacterium | reverse complement strand
GACAGAATCATCAGCACTATCCTTCCCGCAAAGGATGTGGACGGCTTTCATCCGGTGAACCTCGGGAGAATCATGATCGGCAAGCCGATCTTTCTGCCCTGCACGCCGCGCGGTATTCTTTCGCTGCTGAGCGCCAGCGGTACGCAGCTTTCGGGCGCACATGTGGTTATCGTGGGCAGGAGCCGTGTGGTCGGTCTGCCGCTCGCGAATATGCTCCTGCAGCGAAATCCGGAGGCGAACGCAACAGTCACCGTCTGCCACCGCGCAACGCGCGACCTCGGCACACAGACGCGCGGAGCGGATGTGCTCATCGTCGCGGCGGGGCAGCCTGAGATCATTCGCGGAACAATGGTAAAGAAGGGCGCCGTGGTCATCGACGTCGGGGTGAATCGAATATCGGCTCCCGAGCGCAGCAAGGGTTACCGGCTCGTAGGCGATGTGGCGTTTGACGAGGTGAAAGAGGTCGCTGGCGCTATCACGCCTGTTCCCGGTGGTGTGGGACCGATGACCATCGCCATGCTCATGCAGAACACCGTCGAGGCTGCAGAGCGTGCAAGCGAAGCCCGTGGAGGCGCAGCATGACCGACGTTCAGGGCAGCCGCGATGAGCGCAACATTCCGCTGCAGAAGGTTGGCGTGAAGAACCTTCGCTACCCGATTACCGTACTCGACCGGGCGAATCGCGTGCAGCACACCACAGCAACCGTACACCTCTTTGCCGATCTTCCGCATCACTTCAAGGGCACCCACATGAGTCGCTTCATCGAGGTGTTCAATCAGTACTATCAGAATCTCGGCATGCCGCGGTTCCTCTCGATGCTCGACACCATTCGCGATTCCCTGGAGGCCGAGGACGCATTTGCCGAAGTGACTTTTCCCTATTTTATCGAGAAGAGCGCACCGGTCACCGGCGAAAAGAGCCAGATGGAGTACACCTGCCGTTACATCGGACAGGTGAGTCGCACGCGGCGTGACTTCTACGTTGGCGTCCGCGTTCCGGTTCTCACGCTCTGTCCCTGTTCGAAGGAGATCAGCGACCGCGGTGCCCACAATCAACGCGGTTTTGTGACTGTGCGGCTGAAGCTCGGTCCGTTCTTCTGGATCGAGGACATCATCGAACTCATCGAGCAGTCGGCCTCAGGCGGTCTGTTCACACTGCTCAAGCGGGAAGATGAAAAGTTCGTTACCGAGTTCGCCTACGATCATCCGGTGTTTGTCGAGGATCTTGTGCGGGAAGTGTGCGTCCGAATTGAACGCTTTGCCGACTTTCCCTGGTTCAGCGTTGAAGCTGAAAATGCTGAGTCAATCCATAATCACGATGCGTACGCGTACGCCGAACGCGGCAACAGCGAGCTGCGGCTCGCTGACTGACAGGAGGAACTGCTTGGACCTTAATCGAGTACAGACGGTCGATGACCGGATCGAGATACGAAATGTCATCGTGAGCGTCTTTGACAAGCGGAAGATCGAAGCGCTGGTGCCGGCGCTCCTCGGCCTTTCGCCGGATGTCCGCATATATTCAACCGGGAACACATTCAGACTGCTTTCAACGGTCGTTGCTGAATCCGACAGGAGCAGGCTGATCCAGATATCCGATTACACCGGACAACCTGAGATGCAGGGCGGGCTGGTGAAGACCCTCGATTACCGCATCTATCTCGGCCTGTTGAGTGAAACCTACAATGAGCATCATGCACATGACCTGCAGCGAACCGGTAGCGTTGCCTTCGACATGACAGTCTGCAACCTCTATCCGTTCACCCAGGTGATTGCAGGCTCAGGCAACGGTGCGGTACGACTCGAAGATGCGCGCGCCAACATCGATATCGGCGGACCGTGCATGCTCAGAGCGTCGGCGAAGAACTACCTTCGCGTGCTGCCGGTCTGTGATCCTGATGACTACGAACCGCTCGTGGCGGAGCTCACGCAGTCATCAGGAAGCGTATCGCTTGCAACCAGATACGCCTACGCCCGGAAGGCGTTTCGGCACACGGCCGAATATGACACCGCAATTGCCGAATACCTCGCCGGTCGCGAACTCGCTGCCGGTGACTATCAGATTGGAGCACGCTGATGGCGGAAAAGAATCTCGCGTCGATGTACCGGGAGATGCATCCCGACCTGTTCCCCGCGCGTATGGAGATTGCGTTTGTGGATGAGTCAGGCTCACGGCAGACCATGGTCTATGAGAAGGCAGGCTGGACTGTTGACGGTGAGCGTCGTGGACTGAGATATGGAGAGAACCCGGATCAGGAAGCCGCACTCTATCGACCGGTTAACGGGAATCTCGTCCTGGGCGAGGTTGCCTCCATTTCGGCCGGACGGTACCTCGCCTCCGATGTTGAACTGCTTCAATCAGGAAAGCATCCGGGCAAGATAAACATTACCGATGCCGACAGCGCGCTGAACATACTTCGCTACTTTTCCGATCAACCTTGCACTGTCATCATCAAGCACAACAATCCGTGCGGCGTCGCACTGGGCATAACGCTTGCGGAGTCATACGAACGCGCGTATCTTGCCGACCGTGTTGCCGCATTCGGCGGAACTGTTGCCGTGAACCGGCCAATCGACGCGGAGACAGCCGAGCGGATCTCCGAAAGCTACAGCGAGGTGGTTGTTGCACCCGAGTATGAAGAGGGAGTACTCGAAATTCTTGGCCGCCGGAAGAATCTCCGGATCATGCGGATAGGAAACATCGAGCGGCTTGCCACCTTCGTCGGTGAGCGTTTCGTGGACTTCAAGAGCCTTATGGACGGAGGAGTGGTGGTCCAGTGGTCATATCTGCCGAAGCAGTTCGCGGAGACCGAGCTCCTGCCGGCCAGGACCGAGTACAAGGGCACCAACTACAGTATCTCCCGGGCACCGACTGAGCAGGAGCGACGCGATATGATATTCGGCTGGCTCGTGGAATCCGGTGTGACAAGCAATTCGGTAATTTTCGTCAGAGATGGAATCACGGTTGGAATCGGCACCGGCGAGCAGGACCGTGTCGGTGTCGCCGAGATTGCGCGTGACAAGGCGTTCCGCAAGATGGCCGACCGAATTGCGTGGTTGCGGTACGGTTCACCGTACAATCTGCTCGATGACGCGGACCGGCGGCGTGAGATCGACGCCGAGGTTGCCGAAAACTCAGGTGGTATCCGAGGCAGCGTCATGGTCTCAGACGGATTCTTTCCGTTTCGCGATGGAGTCGATATCGGTTTGACCGAAGGGGTGACGGCAGTCATCCAGCCTGGCGGTTCGATTCGTGATTTTGAGGTGATCCAGGCGTGCAACGAGCGCAATGCGACAATGGTCTTCACCGGCCAGAGAAGCTTCAGACACTGAGTCCGACTTTACGAATGGAAAGGAAACGAGTATTATTTTATCGAGGTGGCTTTAGATGAACGAGATGGTGCCAAGAAATGAGTTGATGAAACAGGGCGGGAAAGCTGTCGGCGGCATCGGTGGCGGAGCTGCGCTCCTGATTGTCGGCGCACTATCTGCATCCACGGTCCCCGCAATCATTATCGGCGGCGTTCTTACGGTATTCGGCCTGATTGTGGCGTCCAAGTCAAAAGAAGACAAGCTTGCCGGTGGCGTAGTCGCAGGTGCCGGTATCCTCACATTCCTGAAAGGCATGCCGTTCCTTCACAGCCTGGCCGGCGGATTGCTCTGGATTTCCGGAGTTGGTCTCATTGTCGCCGGCGGCGTCAGTCTGTACAAGTTCATCAAGGGTCTAAAAGCCCGCGGCTGAGTCGGTCAACCAAGGAGCCGCACAGATGCCATGGCGATTGATTCTGTTCCTCATAGCTCTCGCATTGTTTGTCCTATTTGCCGCGTTCAATGCCGGCAATTCGACCGATATATCCGTCGTGTTCTATACGTTTACAAAGGTGCCCATATTCATCAGCCTCTTCCTCGCGTTCCTTCTTGGTGCGCTGGTCGTTCTTCCGTACTCGTTCCGCCACGGACGCAGAATGCGCGCGTTAGGCTCAACGAAAGCGGCCGATAAACCGAAATACAAAGAGACGGAAAATGGCAACGCACAAATCCCCGGCGAATCCGGAGACAACGATAGGATAGTCAGTGAGGCTTTTGAAGCATCCAAATCGACAGATCGACCATCTCCCAAAACGAAACGCCAGCAAAAGGCCGAGCAACGCAAGCGCAAGCAGGCGTAACCTGCCGTTCGTGAACGCAACACGTCTTGCCGTTGCGGTTTTCGGCATTCTTTTCATCATACTCGTGACAGGACGCGTGCAGGCTGAGGACAGCAAGAGTTCAGCCGCGTCGGGGTCGACCGGACCGGCGCAGGCGCAGGCACTCGAAAAGAGCGGCAAGACTGCAGAAGCGTACGCTGATTACAGGAAGTGGCTTTCTCTCAATCAGAACAGTGCCGATTTCAGCACCACACTCATTCATGCCTCTCAGCTTGCACCGACAATCGCTGATGGACTCTCGCTGCTTCAGGAAGGGGTTGCCCACGTAGAGAATCCGAGCGAACGCAGCACTGTCTACGCAACTATGGCATCGGACGCCGAGCTTTCCGGTGATATCGAACACGCGCAGCAATACTACGAGACAGCCTACAATGCAAGTCCTTCAGGCGGCACAAAAGACTATGGCAGTCTTCTGCATTCGGCGCAGCTCCTTTTCGAGCTCGGTAAGTTCGCCGAAGCAGAATCGCGGGCAAAAGTAATTGAAGCGGCGATTCCTTCTACCGCGCCGGGTCCGGCGGCTTCTATCGTAGTGGGGGCCGGACTACTTGCAGCGCGCATCGAGCTCGAACAGCATGGTGCCCTTGCGGGGCTTGAGGCGGCGTCTCCGCTGCTCGGACGGGATGGTGCAGGACCTGCTGTCTACCTGTTCGTGATCGACGCAGCTCACGCTGCCGGAAAGAGCGATGAGGCAGCACGCGTTTTCGCCGAACTGCAGAAGCGGTACGGCAGCAGCCCCGAGGTTACACTTGCTGCCGGATTGCTCGGCAGGAACGACGGCAGCGGGAACGTGGATTACCTGCCGTCGCCGTCGCGACTGCTCGCGCCGCTGAATGCAGAGGAGCTGCGCGCCGCGAAGCCTGCTGCGCAACAGACGCAGCCGACGCAGCAGATTGCACAGGCTCAAAACCCGGATAGCCGGACAGCGGCTGCAGCGAATGTCACTGCGCAGAAATCCGACAGCACCGGGCAGGCAGTATCGATCGCCGTCCAGGCAGGCGCGTTCCGCGACAAGGCGAACGCGACAAAACTTATCGGGGAGCTCGCACAAAAAGGGTACCGGCCCACAATGCTGCCATCAAATGTGTACGGTACAGTCTATTATCGCGTCGTCGTGCCGGTCACGGTCGAGGGTGCTCTTTCGCCGACCGATGCGGCGCATACGCTGCTGAACCGTCTGAAGGCAGACGGTTTCGACGGCTTCCTCGTCCCCAACTGACCGGCAATCGGTTACCCGCCGTTTGATGTACTATTCTGGCCCTTTTGCTCAATCTGTTCGTATCGCTGAACTTCATTGTTCAACGGTTCGAAGCCATGAACGCTGACGGTTGCCGGGGTGAGGTTGAGAACCCGGACTGTCTGGGTTTTTGACACCTGCTCTGAGTATTTCATCAGATAAAGCCGGCGTTGTTCTACGCGGCCGAGCGCAGATAACACTCGCAATTCAAGCACTTTTTGACCGAATTGATAGATGATGAACTCTCCGGCGTGTTCAACTCCGTTTTCCCGAAGTGTAAAACGGGGAGGGGAGAAGAAGATTTCTGTTCCACTATCGTTCCGGTAGAGGCCGGAAAGCTTGAAATTCGAAAGCGTAACTCCCCGTTTCAGTTCACCGGAGAGCACCTGGTGGAGGCCGCCTGTCAGCTTCCGGTACGTTCCGTCCCAGGTCGTATCGCCCTGAATTGCCACGTCAATGGTATCCATGGTCGACACTGAAATTGCGGCAAAATGGCGAAGCGTCGGGATAGCGAGATTCTGTATCTTGAGCTGAATTCCGCGCTGGTACGCCGTCTTGTATGACTCCTCGACCAGGAATGACTGCTCGATCTCTCCCTGGGCGAAGGTAATTGTGCGGGCGCGCTTATCGAACTGCATGATTTCGGTGGAAGGAGCGGCAGCCGGGTTCGTATCCGATTGAGCCGAATCGTTCACGCGGTACCAGGGACCGTTCAGAAAGTCCTCGATGTTTGCCGCGTTTCCGTTGTACAGGTTTGAGAGTTGCGCTTCTTCGATCCGACTTCCGGGAACCTGCTCGGTGTAGCCTTTCACATATTTGCCGTCTCGCGAGCTGTAGACATAGGTTGTTCGAATCATGTCCAGCGGATTCGACGAGCTCGCATCTCTCGTCAGGGCCACAATTGGAAAGCTTTCGCCGCTTGACTGACCCGAATGATATGCATCGGTCCGCTGGAGTTCCTGGATATCGATGCTGCCGTCGGATACGAGCGAAATGATGTCTGAAAACCGCTGATTGATTCCGGCAGAAGTTGGCCCTCGTTTGAAGACATCGAGCGTCTGCTCACCCTTGGTATTTGTTCCCTGGCACACGATTTCTATGTTGTGATCGCCAAGCAGATCGACAGTGGTAACTTTGAACGTTCGGATGTTCGTTGCGCGTGTCGGTGCCTCCCAGGAGACAACATAGGCGTTTCGCACAGTATCGAAATCGACCAGCATGATCCAGATCGCGTCATTTGCAGTCCGGGCTTCGAGATCCTGAACTGTCTCACCGGGAACCGATGGCAGTGAATCCGTCGACACCGCCGTCGAACGGGTCGAAGCGGCACCCGCGCCCTGAGCCAGAGAGCTTTTGCTTCCATTCACCGTCTGCCCCGCAGCAACCTCAGAGGTGGCCTGCGCGCCGACGCCCCGGATAGACACATCGGTTACCTTCGTTGCCTCGCGCTTTTTGAAAACTACGAGTTGCTCGTCCATATTGTCCAGGTCGATGTTCGTGTCGATCACCTGCTGAACCATAATGTCTGAGGGTAGCGGAACTTTCACCGCCGGAATCTCCTCCGGTGGTTGCGATCGCGCATCGGCTGCGGTTATGCTCGACCCGAATACCATTCCTTCTGCCGGTTTTGGGACGATAAATACGCCTGAGTGAGCGGTCCCGGCTTTTCCGCCTGCTCCACAGGAGACGAGCATCGAGACGGCAAGCACGGAAATAACGATAGTGACAACAAATGGGATTCGACGCGAGTTCATGGCGTCGCTATTATGGCTGATTTGGATTCGTTGTTCCATAGTGCGCGAAGGTCGACAGCGGGCGGTTTGACAAACAGAACCGCTTTTGGCATGATGCGCTATGGAAACCAGAGATATTTTCAGGAACCTCTCGCCCCTCGATCATCGATATTATCAGGCTAACAAGGAACTGTTTGAACGTCTCAGCGATCATCTCTCCGAAGATGCGGTTGCGGGTAGCTGTCTCAAAGTGGAAGCTGCCCTGTTGAAGACCCACCTGTCGATGCGGTCGCAGCTCACCGACGAGATCGAGCGTCAGATCGACGCGCTTCCGGAGAATACGGGGGCTGCGGAGATCTATGCTGAGGAAGAGAAGACGCAGCATAACGTGCGTGCGCTCGTGAATGTCATTAAGCGAAAAGTGCCGGAGAACATCCGGCACTTTGTGCATCTGGGGGCGACCTCAGTCGACATTCTCGACACAGCTGCGGCAATCCGGATGCGGGGCGCCGTGCAGGATGTCATAGTTCCGCTTCTGATTGATCTTGAGCTCGAACTGTGCAGGATTACCCAGGAACACGCTCGAACTGTGCAGGTTGGGCGGACGCACGGACAGTACGCGGTCCCGATCACCTTCGGGTTTGCCATGGCGGAATACGTGAGCAGACTCGGCAAGTCCATTGAGGAGGTTGCCAGTCGCGCGGCGGACCTTCGTGGCAAGCTCTCAGGTGCAGTCGGCGCGTATAACGCAATGAGTGTTGCGGCGGTCGATCCGGAGGAAGTCGAGCGGTACGCACTTTCGCTGCTCGGACTCAAGCCGTCCGACCATTCGACGCAGCTTGTGGAAGCCGAATACCAGCTCAGGTTGCTCCTTGAAGTGAATACCGCGTTCGGTATCATTGCAAATCTTGCCGATGATCTACGCAACCTGCAACGCTCCGAGATCGACGAGGTGCGCGAATACTTCAGCGATACCCAGGTCGGCTCTTCGACCATGCCGCAGAAGCGGAATCCCTGGAACTGCGAACATGTGAAGAGCCTCTGGAAGGCTTTCGCACCTCGTGTCGTGACCTTCTACATGGATCAAATCTCAGAGCACCAGCGGGACCTCACCAATTCAGCGTCCTCCCGATTCGTTGCTGACTACCTTGCCGGATTTGCCGCGGCTGTGAATCGAATGCTCGGCGTTCTGCGCGGATTGCGGGTGAACACCGACCGACTTCGCCATAATCTTGCGGAGGCAGGAGACATGGTGCTTGCAGAGCCAGCATACATTCTCCTGTCGCTCGCCGGCCGGTCGGACGCGCACGAAACACTGAGAAGACTCACCCTCGAGTGTGAGAAGAACGGGATTCGACTCGTTGAGGCGCTCAAGGGAGAGCCATCAGTGTGGGAGGCGATCAGCAGCCAGCTCGCGCAGGTGATGAGGATCGACGCGGAAGCGTTTTTCGGCGATCCATCGCTCTATACCGGCCGCGCTGCCGAGCGGGCGCTCGAACTCGCATCGTCGTTCGGGCAGAAAATGGCTAATCTGAAGGGGAGATTGAAATGATTATCGAAGAGACACTCAGCTATGACGACGTGCTGCTGCTTCCATCGTACTCGGATTTTCTGCCCGGACAGACCGAAGTCAAAACCCGGCTCGTCGGCGACGTGAAACTCAATATCCCGATCGTGTCTGCGGCAATGGATACGGTGACCGAGTACGAACTCGCCATTGCGCTTGCGCTCGAAGGCGGAGTCGGTGTCATTCACCGAAACATGACTCCGCAGGAGCAGGCGGAACAGGTTTCACGCGTAAAGCGCTATCTGAACTGGGTCATTGAATCGCCGGTTACGGTAGAAGAGAGCAGACCGGTGAGCGAGGTGCGCATCCTCATGAACGAGCACCACATCTCCGGTTTGCCGGTAGTGAAGAACGGAAAACTGTGCGGTATTATCACCAGTCGCGATCTGCGCTTCTGCAAGGACGACAGACTTCTGGTTCGCGAAGTCATGACGGCGAATCCGGTTTCGGTCAAGGGAACGCCGACTATCGAAAGTGCGCAGGAGAAGTTCGACACACACAAAATCGAGAAGCTGCCGGTGACCGACAACGACGGCGTACTCACCGGTCTCATAACCGTGAAGGATATCGAGAAGCACCAGATGTTTCCTCATGCGGCGACTGACGGCGCCGGACGTCTGCTCGTCGGAGCAGCCATCGGACCGTTCGACGTCGACCGACGTGTCGGACTGCTTTCCAGAAGCCGCGTGGATTTCGTGGTGCTCGATACTGCCCATGGCGATTCAGAAAATGTGATTGCCGCGGTGAAGGATCTGAAGGCAAAGTTCGACGTGCCGGTCATCGGCGGGAACGTTGCCACACGTGACGCTGCCCGAAGAATGCTCGACGCCGGAGCTGATGCGATCAAGGTAGGCGTCGGGCCAGGTTCCATCTGCACGACACGCATTGTTGCCGGAGTCGGCGTGCCGCAATTGTCGGCGGTTATGTGGGCTGTCGAGGAAGCTGACAAGCGCGGCATTCCGGTTATCGCCGACGGTGGAATAAAGTATTCCGGAGATCTCACGAAAGCGATTGCTGCCGGTGCGAGTGCGGTCATGATTGGCAATCTGTTTGCAGGTTTGAAGGAGTCCCCGGGACGGGAGATCATCTATGAAGGGCGGATATTCAAGTCCTATCGCGGCATGGGATCCCTGGCGGCAATCAGACGTGGTTCAGGAGATCGTTACCAGATCGCGGAAGGTGAGGAACCGGTTCCCGAAGGTGTGGAAGGAAGGGTTCCTTACAAGGGCGAACTGAAGCCGTTCCTCCATCAGCTTGTCGTCGGTTTGAAGAAGGGCATGGGTTACACAGGGTGCCGGACGCTCGAGCAATTGCGACAATACCGGAAATTCATTAAGATATCGACCGCGGGCCTCCGAGAGAGTCACGTCCACGACGTGTCCATCACGCAGGAACCGCCAAACTACTCAAGATAGAGGTTTCAGGCGGGATGAATGTCGTGGTTATCGGAGCCCAGTGGGGCGACGAAGGCAAGGGGAAAATAGTTGATTTTCTGGCCTCGCAGGCGGATATCACTATTCGATTTTCGGGTGGCGCGAACGCGGGTCACACCATAGTACACGGTGATGCAACCTATAAGCTGCACCTGATCCCGTCGGGGATTCTCTATCCCGGCAAGAAGGTCGTCCTCGGAATCGGCATGGTTATCGATCCGGAAGCGCTCTTCCGGGAGCTTGCCGAGCTCGAAAAACAGGGTGTGGACTGGCACGGAAGGGTATTCATAGCCGACCGGGCGCACATGGTACTTCCCAGCTACCGAAAAACTGATGTAGAGATCGACAAAAAGCGGGACCGTCCGATCGGTACCACCGGTCGGGGAATCGGCGTTACCTACGCAATGAAGGCGCACCGGGACGGTATTCGCGTTGTCGATGTTCTTGACAACGAGTTTGGCGTTGAGCTTGAAGCAGAGGATCGCGCATTCCTCGCATCCTACCGCGAACTGCTCGCGCCGCTCGCTGTGAATCTGACTGCACTGCTGTCACGCAGCAAGCCCGGACGGGTTCTGCTCGAAGGTGCTCAGGGCGCACTGCTCGACCTCGACCTGGGGACCTATCCCTTTGTCTCATCCGGAACTTCGGCCGCGGCGGGGGCTTCACTCGGAAGCGGCATGGGACCACGCGCACTGGACAATGTACTCGGCGTCTTCAAAGCCTATTCGACGCGTGTTGGAAACGGCCCGTTCCCGACGGAGTTTTCGGCTGAAACCGAAAAGGAGCTTGAGGAGCTTGTCCGTGAAACAGGCCGGGAATATGGGGTCACGACCGGTCGGCCGCGGCGGTGCGGTTACCTCGACCTTGTGGCTCTGCGGTACGCGTGCGCGACGAACTCCATCGACAATCTGGTGCTGACTCACCTCGATGTATATGACACGGTTGCCAACATCAAGGTCTGCACGGCATACCGGATTGATGGTAAGGAAACCGAAGAGTTCCCGAGCTCGGCCCGTGAACTCGAACGTGCAGAGCCCGTATTCAAGACCCTGCCAGGCTGGCTCGAGCCGCTCGGCAACGCCCGTGCCTACGAGGAGCTTCCCCGAATTGCCCGCGAATACATAGATTTCATCGAGTCCTACAGTGGCGTTCCGGTAAGTATGGTATCAGTCGGTTACGAACGAGAACAGACAATCGTCAGACAGAGCCCATGGACAAGATCCTGATTCTCGATTTTGGCGGACAGACGACGCAGCTGATCGGGCGTCGCATCCGCGATATGGGAGTCTACACCGAGATCGCTCCCGGCGATGTGACCCTCTCGGACGAGCTTCTCCGGGATGTGAAGGGTGTGGTGATGTCCGGGTCGCACTATTCGGTGAACGACGCGGATGCGCCACAACCTGACAAAGCGCTGTATGAACTCGGTGTGCCCATTCTCGGCATTTGCTACGGCCTCCAGCGTATGAACGCAGACCACGGCGGTATGGTAGAGGTAGCATCGACGCGCGAGTTCGGCAGATCACGCCTGAAGTATCGCTTATCGCACCCGCTGTTCAAGGACGTGCCGGAAGGGTTCGCCAGCTGGATGAGCCACGGAGACAGTCTGCTCACGCTTGCCCAGGGCCTCGAGCTTGTCGCCGAATCAGAAAATGGGCTTCCCGCATGCGTTGCCTCGTCCGCGGGCAATTTCGTCGGAATCCAGTTTCATCCTGAAGTGAGTCATTGCGAATACGGCAATACAATTCTTAAGAACTTCGCCGCCGGTATCTGCGGAGCGCGGGCTGATTGGTCTGTTGACTACTATCTTGAGCAGATCCAGGAGACGCTCACCGCGCGCGTTGGAGAGCAACCGGTACTTCTGCTCATTTCAGGCGGTGTTGACTCTACAGTTGTAGGTGCATTGTTGCTGAAGACAATGGATCCGGCCCGCGTTCACCTTATGTATGTGGATACCGGTCTCATGCGTAAGGGTGAAACCGAAGAGGTCACCGAGAATCTGAAGCGCCTCGGCGCACAGCACCTGCACATCGTGCACGCAGAGGACCGTTTCCTCGAGGCACTTGCCGGCAAATCGGATCCTGAAGAGAAACGACGCATCATTGGTGATCTGTTCATGACTATTCAGGATGGCGAAGTAGCCAGGCTCGGACTTGCCGACGCATTTCTCGCGCAGGGTACGCTGTATACGGATCTCATCGAATCCGGCCACGGGGTGGGGAACAAGGGCGCCGTCATCAAGAGTCACCACAACGTACGGTCTCCGCTTGTTGCCCGAAAGCGCGAGCAGGGGAAGATAGTTGAACCGCTGTCCTCGCTCTACAAGGACGAAGTCCGCCGCCTCGGGGCGAAGCTGGGAGTTGCCGAGTCTATCATTGCGCGGCATCCATTTCCCGGCCCGGGACTTGCGGTAAGGATACTCGGTGCTGTAACGCTGGAGAAATGCAATATACTTCGCGAGGCAGACGCCGTTTATATTGAAGAATTGAAGCGCCGTGGCCTGTACAATCAGATATGGCAGGCGTTTTCGGTGCTCCTGCCGATCCAGTCTGTAGGTGTTACCGGTGATTCGCGGCACTACGGGTTTGTGCTTGCACTGCGCGCCGTCGCATCCGCAGACGGTATGACAGCCGACGTTTTTCCGTTCCCGATGCAGGACCTGCTCGAGATATCCTCTCTCATCACCAACAGGATCAACCAGATTGGCCGCGTCGTGTATGACGTATCAAGCAAGCCACCGGCGACAATCGAATGGGAATGATGCGGCCGATTTTCGTCATTTGACATGATGAAGATCAGATTACCCTATCAACCACCCTATGCGTGGGATCGACTGATTGCGTTTCTCGCCGCGCGAGAAATTCCCTCAATAGAAACAGTAACGCCTGAATGCTATTCACGTACAATCCGTACCGAAGATGCGGTGTCACGGATAGTCGTGCGGAACGATGAAAGCAGGAACTGTCTTGTGGTATCGATCGATCCGGAGCCGAAAGGTGAGACTGATAAAATCCTGTCCCGCGTTCGCTCAATGTTCGATCTGGATGTTGATCCAAACGCTGTCCATGCTCTACTCACTCAGGATGAGCTCATTGCTCCCTTCGTTCATGCCCGCCCGGGTTTACGAATCCCGGGAATCTGGGACCGATTCGAGTTCCTGATTCGTGCGGTGCTTGGTCAGCAGGTCAGCGTACGAAGCGCCACAACGACTGCGGCGCGACTCGTACAACTTGCCGGGAGCAGAGTCAGCGAATCTGCGGATCGAGAATCGCATCTTTTCCCCGAGCCGGAGCAGATTGCATCGATGGATCTTCTGCAGCTGGCAGTCCCAGGATCTCGACGGCGTACGATTGCGGTACTTGCCGAGAGCATTGCTTCAGGTAGTCTTGATCTGGATGATCGTGACGGCAGGGTGCAAGGACTGCTTTCGCTGCCGGGCATCGGACCGTGGACTGTTGAATACGCGCTCATGCGCGCATTCAACGAGGCAGATGCTTTTCCGTCAGGCGATCTGGTACTGAAGAAAGCGCTGCGAAGTGATTCCGATGCTCCACTCCCGACATCCCGCCAGGTAGAAGAGCGGGCCGAAGCGTGGCGGCCGTGGCGTGCCTATGCAACCATGTATCTCTGGGACAGCCTTCTGTCCTAGCCGTGAATGTATCGGGGATGAGTCATGGCTTCCGGTGAGAGCAGCTCCTCCAGTTGCTTACGGGTGAGATATCCCTTCTGGAGAACAATGTCGTAGACCGAGCCGCCGGTCGCAAGCGCTTCGCTCGCAATTTCTGTCGAGCGTTCGTAGCCGATAAGCGGGTTCAGCGCGGTGACCAGTCCGATGCTCTGCTCAACCATGCGGCGGCACAGATCGCGATTCGCGGTAATTCCTGCAATGCACTTCGATGCGAGAGTCGTGCAGGCACGGTCGAGCATATCTATCGATGTGAACAGATTGAATGCAATGACCGGCTCCATCACGTTCAGCTCGAGCTGTCCTGCCTCCGCTGCCATTGTCACCGTCATGTCGTGTCCGATCACCTGAAACGCTACCTGATTCACAACTTCCGGTATGATCGGATTGACCTTCCCCGGCATTATCGATGAACCAGGTGCCATCCGCGGGAGATTGATCTCGTTCAGACCGGCTCTCGGACCGGAGGAGAGTAGCCTGAGGTCATTGCATATCTTTGAGAGCTTCACGGCAACACGCTTCAGAACACCGGATAACTGGACATATGCGCCGGTGTCCTGTGTCGCCTCCACAAGATCTTCCGATGCAACTACGGGAATTCCGCTCAACGTCCGGATATGTTCGGTAACCGTGCGCGCATAGTCAGGATGCGCATTGAGACCTGTTCCGATTGCGGTCGCCCCCATGTTGATTTCACGTATGAGCAGTTGCGCCTCTCGTACCCGTTGCACGTCCTCGCCGACCATGATTGCATATGCCCCGAACTCCTGTCCAAGGGTCATCGGGACCGCATCCTGCAACTGCGTTCTTCCCATCTTGATGACGTCGGCAAACTCCGCGGCTTTTCGCGCAAGGTCACTGCGGAGCAATGTCATCGAGTCCGCAAGCGCATCAAGCTTCATGCTCAACGTCAGCCGGAGCGCCGAGGGATAAACATCGTTTGTCGATTGAGACATATTCACGTGATTCAGCGGATGAACGATGTCGTAACGCCCTTTCTCGTGCCCCGCGAGCTCAAGCGCGATATTCGCGATAACCTCGTTTGCATTCATATTGGTTGACGTTCCCGCGCCGCCCTGGATCATGTCGACCACAAACTCATCAATGTGATTTCCTGCAAGCAGTTCGTCCGCAGCCCTGCAGATAAGGTCGGCAGTTGATTCAGCCAGAAGCCCCAGATCCCTGTTTGCCAGTGCCGCCGATTTCTTGATGTACGCGAATGCCCGGATAAAATCAGGATAGTGGGAAATGGGAATCTCGGTAATCCTGAAGTTTTCCGTGGCACGAAGAGTTTGTATTCCGTAATAGCGTTCTTCCGGAACCTCTCTCTCACCCAGTAGATCATGCTCAATGCGAGTGTTGCTACCCAAAGTTACCACCTCTCAGCGGCTGAAGATCAGCCACAGAAGCAGGACAAGATCAAATGTTCCGAATCCGATCGAAAGATCGGTGTGTCCGGTAAGGTAGAGCGCGGTTCCGCTCATGAGCACTCCGGCGAATACGACCGATGCGGGGATCTTGCGGGTGCTGCGTTCGAGCCGGACCAGCTGCTGTCTGAGCTCAGGATTCCTGCTTTCGATCTTACCCTCTTCGACTCGATTGAGGAATGTCTCGACCCGTTTCGGCAGCGATGCAAGCGCTCCTGCGGTACCGAACAGGTCACGCAGCAGCGGATTCTCGCTCGCGTCGTCGGCGGCTATGAGCTTTTGTGCGTAGGGCACAATACTGTTCCAGATATTGAAGTCAGGATTCAATCCGGTGGACATACCCGACAGAATACTGACGCATCTGCCAAGCAGAATGAGGTCCTCAGGGACCTGGAAAGGCATCTGATACAGCAGCTCGCCAAACTCATCGGTGAACTCGCGCAGGTCGTCCATGCTCAGGTTGTTTATTTCCCGGGAAGACTTCCCCCAGATGCCGTCGAATACCCGCCTGGTTGCACGTTCAATTTCCTGGGGGTCCGCGCTTGGCAGTAGCAGGTTCAGCGATTTGAAGCCGTCGACCAGGCGCGTGGCATCCCGGGTTCCGACGGCGATGAGGATGTTCTGCAGACTGGCAAATGAACGTTTGTTGAGCGTGCCGGTCATGCCGAAATCGACGAATGCCAGGCGCCAGGCAGCCGGGTCTTTTGCAGTCGGTTCCGGATAGACGAAGAGGTTTCCCGGATGAGGATCGGCATGGAAGAAGCCATCTGAGAATATCTGCTTCAGATAGGTACCGACAAGTTTGTCCGCAACCTCTTCCCTGCGGATTCCTGCAGCTTCGATTGCGGCATAGTCGGATATCTTTATCGCGCCGACGTCCTGGAGCGTCAGCACCCGTGCAGACGAATGACTCCAGATGATCTGCGGCACGAGCACGTCTGCCTGTTTCGCGAAGTTCTCGGCAAACCGTTGTGAGTTCTTGCCTTCCTGCAGATAATCCATCTCTTCGTAGAGGGTGCGGCTGAACTCTTCGATTAGACGGGGAACATTCACGTGGCGGCTGATCGTGCGGTAATGACTTATCCAGTTGCCGACCACTCGAATAGCGGCGAGATCCGCATCGACAATCTCCCGAATTCGTGGGCGTTGCACTTTGACCACTACTGAAGGACAGGGGGAACCGTCTGCCGATTCTTCGCAGAGCCGAGCACGATGGACCTGGCCAATTGAGGCTGATGCGATCGGCGCCGGATCGAAGAAATAGAACTTCTCCGCGACTGACACGCCAAACTCGGATTCGACAACGCGCCTGATATCCTCGTAGGATTCGGCACCAACCTCATCCTGCAAACCGGACAGTTCGGCCGTCACTTCACGCGGCAGAACGTCCACCCGCGAAGAGAGAAACTGACCAACTTTGATGAGAACGCCGCCCATACGAATAGCGAGCGCTCGAAAACTGATAGCGGCACTCCGCATGCGGCGGGTACGGGTTCTGAGGCTGAGTCCGCGAAAGCCGATCTTTGGCAGCAGGATGTCCCACCAGGCGACACCGACAATGACGTGGCCGAAGAACCAGAGGATTCTTCGGTAGCGGGATCTGAACATTGATTAGAATATAGTTATCGACGTCCGATCCGGCCATCTTTTCGAGAAATACATAGCTGCCCGACCTCAGTGTTGTTACCTTGTAGCACATGGACGGAAGAATCATCCTGTTTACCGGCAAGGGCGGGTCCGGCAAGACCGTATCCGCAGCGGCAACCGCGCTGCGTGCAGTTGCACATGGCTATCGTACGCTGGTGGTCTCTTCGGACGCCGCCCATAGTCTTGCCGACGTGCTCGACACGCCGCTCGGCCCTGAACCGAAGGAGATCGCAAAGAATCTCTTCGCTCAGGAGGTCGATCTCTACTATTCGATGAAGAAGAACTGGGCGGACCTGCGTGAGGTCATGCTGCTCATCTTCCGTTTCCAGGGTGTGAAGCGCGTCGCAGCTGAAGAACTCGCCGCAATTCCGGGCATGGGTGAGGCGGCCACTCTTCTGTGGATCGACCAGTATTACACGCGCAATGAGTACGACGTGGTGGTCATCGATAGCGCCCCGACCGGCGAGACACTGACCTTTCTCACGCTTCCGCAACTCACCGAGTGGTGGATCACCAAGGCGTTTCCCCTTCAGAAGTTGTTCTTCAAGACGCTGGGAGGGACCGTGCGTGCCACAACGGGTATTCCGGTCGACAAGGCGTATGACCAGATCCAGGACATGTTCGCGAGGCTCGGCCGAGTAAACAAAGTGCTGACAAATCCTGACATCAGCTCAACCAGAATCGTCATGAACCCCGAGCGCATGGTTATTCAGGAGGCGAAACGGGCGTACACCTACCTCCAGATGTACGGGTACGGAGTGGACTCCGCAATCGTGAACAGGGTTATGGCTGACGACGGAACGCAGGATGAGAGCTGGAAGAAGTATCTCGAAGCGCAAAGGCGATATCTTGCCGATGTTGAGGCAAGTTTCGCCCCGTTGCCGATCAAACATGTTCCGCATCTGCACCAGGAGGTGCTGGGGATGGAACTCCTGGAACAGATTGGCTCAGTTTTGTACGGGGACAGGAATCCGGTTGATGTGTTTCATAAAGAGCAGAACTATCGAATCACTTCCGACGAAAAGGCGTACGTGCTCGAAATTCATCTCCCGTTTCTTGAGTCAGGTGAGATGACGGTGGAGCAGTTCGGAGACCAGCTTGTGCTGCAGGTGAAAAACCAGCGCAGAAACTACCTTCTGCCGAGCTTTCTGCAGTTCTACCGGAAGACCCGTGCATCAGTGGAAGGGAAGTGGCTCAAGGTAAGGTTTGAGCCGAATGACAGGAAGTAGCGCCGACGCCGAACGCGTCAGCGCTGCATATCAGTGCTCGTCCGACTGTTATCGTCCGATCTTGAGCTTCCTGCCGAATGCGGCACCGAGCTTCTCGGCCTGTTCAAGCACGCTATCCTTCGCTGCACCCTCAAACTCGAGTGCATCAGTCACGTCCCACTGATAGGGCTCGACCATCGACTTGATCTCGCGCAGCGCGCCGCTGCTCCAGGACCAGCTTCCGAAAAATGCAGCTTTCTTGTTGAAAATCCGCTTGGCGCCGGCGTCCATCAGTACATGTCGGATGCCCGGGAATATGTTCCCCTCGTATGTCGGCGAGCCAATGACAACGCCACGATTCGTCCAGAGCGACGGCAGAATGTAGCTCAGATGAGTTTCTGCGACGTTGAACACGTCAACCGGCACGTCGACTGACGTAAGCCCTCGAACCACAGCCTTCATTGCATTCGCAGTGTTCCCGTACATCGAGGCGTAGATCAGTGTCGCACGCGGTTCGTTGTCTCCCTTCACGTAGTCCGACCACTTTCGGTACAAATCCACGATGAGTTGCGGATTCTTCTTCCAGATCAGTCCATGTGAAGGCGCTATGGTCCGAGGCGCAAGTCGCGTGAGTTTTTCGATCATCCGGGATACCTGCGGCGAGAACTTCGCAAGGATGTTGCTGTAGTATCTGAGCGCCTGTTTCAGATATTCGTCCAGGTTGTCCAGATCGCTGTCGTACAACCGGTCAGGAAGCGCGCCATATCCGCCGAATATGTCGCAGGAGAACAGCGTTCCTGACGCTTCATCGAATGTGACCATCGTTTCAGGCCAGTGCACGAGCGGAGTGTGGTGAAACGAGAGTGTGCGTTTACCGATGCTGATCTTCTCTCCATCCGCCACTTCCCGAATGTGGCTGCGAATTGAGTAGTAGGAGTCGAGCATTGGTGTCGCATCGGGGGTACAGATGATCTGGACATTCGGAGCAAGGCGAGTCAGTGCCTTCAGAGCTCCTGAGTGGTCAGGCTCCATGTGATTCACTATCACATAGTCGATACGTGGAAGTTCAACCCGCGCGGCCACCGCGTCCATCAGCACGTCGGACTTGAATTCGCTGCTCAGGTCAACAAGTACATTCTTCTCGTCCTGAATGAGATAGGAATTGTAGGTCACACCGTCGGCCTGGATCGGCCAAAGACCTTCAAACAGCTTTGAAGTGCGATCATCCACCGAAAAGGCTGTGATATTCTCCACTATTTCCCTGGTTGTCATGAGTGGATCTCCTTCGGGCGACCAAGTTCACCCCGTTTCACTGACGATGATATCCTAGTCATTCAGGAACGACAACGCGCTATGGCGCACTGCTTCCAAATGCCTGTTGGAGGAGAGTGGCGTAGCTTCCTGATCTGGCACCTGCGCTCCGCAGGTACGTGGTCACATCGGGCCAATTTGCTCCGTAGTCGAGCACGTTCCGTCCTGCGACAGTCTCAGCATCGAGACTGGCTCCGTTCGCCACAAGATAGCGAACTACGTCAAGGTGATCGTTCTGTGCCGCAATCATAAGCGGAGTCTCACCGAAGTTGGCAGTTGCGTTCATATCGACCTTGGCAGCGGCGAGCACTTTCATGCATTGAATGTTGTCGGTTAGCGCGGCGATATGGGCAAGTGTGAATCCGCGTGCATGCCAGAATCGACGGCTCACATCGGATCCCGCGCTTATCAGGAGTTGCAGCACCTGTGCGCGCCCGGCACGGTAGGTCGGGTCATGGCGCGACGGATCCGACAGCCCCAGATAGACCGCGTAGTACGCGGCGCTGAAGCCCTCCCTGTTTGTCGCATCCACCTGAACACCGTGGCCGATCAGGAACTGTGCGCATTTCACCGAACCGTCACCGGCAGCCTGCATCAGGGGCGTGAGGTCGAACAGATTCGGCTGTTCGAGGTTTCCTCCGAGTGTGGCAATGCGTGCGAGCGCTGTCGAATCATCTGCATCGATCGCGATTCCGATTGCCAGACGGTTGGTGTAGACCTCGGTCTGAGCCCACAAGGTTTGAGGTAAGAGTGCGATTATCATCAGGATGACCAGGCGCATGCTCTATTCTACGGCATGGTTGAAGCGTGTCTCAAGCGCGGAAAACAGGATAGCGCTCCAGGTCAGTTTGAGGTAACGATCACAATGAGAGTAGGTGAACTGAGTTCTGCGTCAATTCGCGCACTGTTCGGGCGAATGGAGAGTCTGAGATTTCTTTCCAGCCCCAATCCGTCCCCCGGCGCAACGTGTGCGAGCGTTGCGCGCCCGTCGACAAAAGCTACGCGCACATCCCGGGATCGGACAGCACATGCGACTGTGCCGGTCGGCCAGGCACCAGAGGGTATTGAGAGCTCGACTGAGTATCCCTGATTTGCATTCGTGTCGATCTGCAGGTCCCCGTCCAGACGCGCTTCATGAGAAGCGGTACTGCCGGTTGCGTCGTGAAACGCTACAAAACTCACCTGTTGCCGCGGTGCGACAACGCCGACGAGCCGCATGGTGCATTCACGGCTGCGCCGTGATGCCGGAGAAGCAGCAGCCTGAGGCGCCAGAAGCGCAAGCGTTGCCAGTGCGAAAAGCGCGGACCTGGCTGTCATCCTGATGTGGTATTTCGATCGATCCGGCCCCCGGGCATTCATAACACGTTTCCTCTATCGGTCGAAATAATTATAAAAGACTTTTTAGAGAAAAGCAAGGTATTATGTACATGATTGGAAAGGTTCTCGAGATGTCGGAACCTTGACCGAGTGGCGCCTGGAGTTCTATATTCTACAGTGACACCGGGGGTGTAACGGTCTCGACTGAGGATTGTTGTGGCAAGGGTTGCAGGTGGAGCGCCAACCTCCTAAAAGTGGCAAAACTTATAGCTGCCGACAATAACGCAGACTATACCCTGGCCGCTGCCTAAGCAGTAGCCACGGGCGCCCGATGTGCCGCCTTGAGCATTGGGGTCGCCCGACA
>DATKUC010000020.1:0-6329 GCA_035530835.1 Spirochaetia bacterium | reverse complement strand
TCGGTCCCGAGGATCAGTATGTTCCAGTCGCGAAGGTTCGGTATCAGTTTTGCCAGCAGGATCGCAATCGAATAGGGTTCCTCTCCGGTGCAACAACCGGCGCTCCAGATTCGCAATCGCCTCTCTTCGCGAGCGCGATCTGCTATGAGTGCGGGTAGAATCTGCTGTTCCAGAACTTCGAAACTCGGCCGATCCCGAAAGAAATACGTTTCACCGACAGTCAGCCGGGAGACGAATTTCTGAATCTGTTCATCGGTCGCATCAGCAGCGATGATGCTCAGCGCAAACGCTTCGGCGCCTTCGATGTCAAGTTCATGCGCTGCGGCAACCAGTCCGCGTTCGAGATCCGGCAGCCTCTTTTCGGGAAAATCGAGGCCCAGCTGCTCGGCCACGTACTCGGCGAGTGAGGAGAGGAGGGCGGCGGGAACTCGTTCACCCATCTGTTCCCTCCATGGCCGCATCAAGCATCGACGACTCGCTGATTGACAGGAAACGATCAAGGTCGTTGATAAGAACGAGGCCGTCGGCCACTCTTGCAACACCTTCGATATGCTCGAGACCGGACACCAGCGACGTTGCGGATACGACGTTCTCGGCCGAAACTTCGATTACGCTTCCCACAGAATCGACCAGAAGCGCAACTGGTCGGCTTTGCGAACGTGAGGCTCTGACGGGTATCGTCGCGATGATGAGCCGATCGACAAGTTCCAGATCACGGTCGGGAAGGCCGAACCTCCGGCGCGGGCTTACGACGGGTACGATAACACCATGTACGTTGATGACCCCAAGCACCACGTCGGGTGCTTTCGGAAGTCCGAGGATATTGACTGCGCGCAGGACTCGTTCGACGGCCGAGAGGTGCAACGCGAAACGCTCTTCATCAAGTTGAAATGGTACAAGGAGCACTGTTCCACACACCTGTTTCGTTTCCCTCATATTGGCTCGCCGTCCGGCGATCCTGTCGCGAACCACTCCCGCACAATTGACGCAAGCAATCCGAACATGTCCGGTTTTGCCACAAATGCGTCGGCTCCCACTTCGCGTACGGCGCGGCGATACTCCTCAATATCGTATCCGGTAAGGATGATGATCCGCGGCCGGTACCGTCCGGACCTGATGGCCGTCGTTGCCTCCAGCCCGTTCATACGGGGCATGTTCAGATCCATCAATACCAGGAGCGGTTTCAGCTCACTACACATGCGGACCGCATCTTCCCCGTTCGCTGCTTTGCCGATTGTTTGAATGTTCAGGTCGGAAATTGAGTTCAAATAGTTCTCCAGGAACTCAAGAAACGCCTTGTTGTCGTCAACAAGGAGGGTCCTGATCGGTCCCAACATCTTGCTCCTTTGTCCGCACTTCAAGTCTTGTACTGGGCGGCTCAGGGCGCAATCAGGTGAAGGCCTGAATTAATAGAGTAATAGACCTGAATAAAGGAATTTGGGCTTTTGGCGATGAGCAGGAGAAAGAGTGAACTCTATGTGTCCGGTGAGATCATTCCAGTACGGATGGCGTATCGAACGAGGTCTGCCACGCGGTGGATGTCCAGGCGGTCCATGAGCTGAGTCCGGTAGGTTTCAACAGTCTTGACACCAATTTTGAGAATCACCGCAATTTCCCGGGTCGTTCGCCCTTCGGCGATGAGCTGAAGAATCTCTCGCTGTCTCACCGTCAGGGTTTCACCGGAGTGACTCGTGTCGGACAGGAGGTCGATGTACTGATCAATCATTCGCGTCGATATTTCGGGTGAAAGGTACTTCTCTCCCCGCGCGACTGTGCGAACGGCAATTTCCAGTTCGGACGCCGCCGAATCCTTGATCAGATAACCTTTCGCTCCCATGCGCAGAGCCCTGGTAACATATTCGTCGTTTGAGTGCATGCTCAAGATGATGATTTTGCAGCGCGGACAGCGCATCAGCACCTGTTCGGCGGCATCCAGACCGTTCAGTCCCGACATCGATATGTCCATGAGTACGACGTCGGGACCAAGGTGCTCGGAGAGCTCGACGGCGTCTCTACCGTTTCCAGCCTCACCAACTACCTGAATGCCTTCGAAACCGGAAAGCAGTGAACGCATACCGGCGCGAACCAGCGCATGATCGTCGGCAATGAGGATTCGAATGTTCGGCATCGGCTAGGCCCTCGTCGCGAATCGAAGGGGCAGACTTGCAGTTACCGTTGTGCCGCGAGCGATTTCGGACTCAATCGTGAACTGTCCGTTCAGAAGTGCTGCTCGTTCCTGCATGCTCAGCACGCCGAACGTCCTGCCATGGTCCGCTCCGGACAGGACATGCTGCACGTCGAACCCATTTCCATCATCGCGGATTGTCAGCTTCAGCGCATCCTCAAGAACTCGAACAGTGATCTCGACCCTCCGTGCTCCGGCATGGCGAGCTATGTTCGTCAAGGCTTCATGCGCAATGCGAAAGCAGACGGTTTCGAGGTCCGGATCGAGACGGCTCGGAATGTCGTCAGCGACCATGTGCACGGTGAAGTTGCCTCTCTGGGCGTGACGCTGAGTCTGCCATCGCAGCGCCGGGAGCAGACCGAGGTCATCCAGTATGGGAGGTCGCAGATCAAAGGACAGATTCCTGACCTGTATGAGGCACCGGTCGAGGATCTCGATATTCTCATCGAGCCGACGGACCAGTCCATTCTCACCTCCTTCTGCACGGATTGTCTGCAGGTCGATCTTGGCAACGGTGAGAACCTGTCCGATCTCATCGTGGAGCTCGCGGGCAATTGCCCGACGCTCGTTCTCCTGAGTTTCGAGGAGACGGTGTGACAGCTGCTCGAGCCTCCTCTGTGCATTTCGCAGTTCAATTTCGGAGTGCTTGCGATCTGTAATATCGATAACTATACCCGAAACAAGATTGCCGGCAAGTGTGCCACCTCCCAGGACTGTCTTCACCGTTCCGTCCGGGAGCAGGAAATCAAATTCATACTTTGCTAGTTGCCCTCTCTGTTGCAGCAATCGAATAAACTGCCGGAGGTCGGCTGGATCCCGGTAGAATCGATCGATAGGTCCTGATTTCAGTTCCTTCTCATCGGCGCAGCCGAGCATCCGGACAAGAGATTCATTCGCAAATACGAACTCACCGTCGACCGTTGTCTGGTAGACTCCTACCAGCGCGCTGTCGACAAGCCCGCGATAGCGTGATTCCTGTGCAGCCAGCGATTCCGCAGCTTGATGTCGTCCTGAGTTGAGCGCACATGCCGCAGCGGCTGAAAGCGATGCACCGATCTCGCCGTCCGGCGCTTCCATATCTGTTCTCGTAAAAATGGAGATGGCCCCCAGGAGTTCCCGGCCATCTGCTACGGTGAGCAAGGTGACTGGTCTCAGATTGAATGCCCGCTTCAATACCCTCGCCACATTCGGGGATAGTAATCCGAATGTGGCGGTCGACAGATCAACGACCGAGGCCGCAGGGCCCGAGATCATTGCGGCCGCGGCAGCCGGCTCCGCCTGCACGGCATATCCGCCAATCGGATGGCCGACCAATCGCTCGAGTCGCAAAACGAATGACCGCGGGAGCGCGATCCCCTGGACGATGAATGACGTGCGTACCGGATCGTAGAGCCAAAGCACAACTGCAAGAGCATTACAGATACGCGTCAGCTGTTCTGACAGTATGCGTGCTATATCGGTGCCAGATGGAAGCGCGGAGCAGACACGGACGAGGTCGAGGATCGCTGACAGACTCTGACTCTTCTTTTCAAACCCGGCTATTTGTGACCGGGCCGCATCGAGGTCGGCCTGAAGCCGTGCGACTTTCGAGCTCGAGGTTGTCATTTTCACCCCGTCAATTGGATATTTTACCAGTTATCCACAGAATTGACTATGCGCGCGTACGCGGAGATCCATGCACCTGTCCGCAGTCGGGTTCCACGGAGTTTATTACCACGGAAATGGGATATAATTTAACTATTGGAACAAGGAGTCGCGCGTGGCAAAGTCAATTCTCATAATTGACAACGAAGAGATGATACTGGAAGCATTACGCGTGGTTCTTGAGGGTTTCGGCTATAGAGTCGACATCTACCTTGATCCATTTGCCGGTGAGCAGGCAGCCCTTGCGAACGACTACAATCTCATTCTGGTTGATCTTCGGATGCCGGGGAAGAATGGAGTCGAAATCGTAAGGAGCGTGATTGCGAAGAACAAGACTACACGGCTCCTTGTAATTACCGGTTTCCCGGGTGATCCGCTCGCCGAAGAGGCACTCGCTTGCGGTGCGACAGACCTCATACGGAAGCCATTTGAGTTGCCCACAATCCTGAAATTCCTTGAGGGATGACCGCCCATCGTCCACTCTCCCTGATCAGCAAACGTGCCGCACAATTCCTGAGTGCCGCAAACGATTCACACGCCATTCACAAAATCCGGTCATATTGTCACTAGACAGAAGCGTTCAAGAAGGACAGTGACATGGCAAAGAGAAGAAGATGGTGGCTCGTCGGCGCGGCCGCGGCGCTCGTTGCGGGAGTTGCGATCCTCTACGGAGTCTCCCGTTTCACGGCACAGTCTGACTCATCGAGCGGCTCCGTAGCACCGATCGAGGTCGTCCGTGGCAATATCTCGGTCACCGTACCCGCCTCCGGCCAGTTTGAGCCAACCACATCAACTACCGTCAGACCCGATCCGAACTTGCCGCAGAGACAGGTCACTTCGGTGCTTGTGAAGGTTGGCGACAGGGTTGAAGCTGGTCAGGTAGTGGCAACTCTCGATTCTTCGGGTCTCGACATCAATCTCAGTTACGCAAACGCGAACTACCTCGCCCAGAAGGCAAAGCTCGATCTGTACCGGAACTATACGGCAAAAAACAATCTGGTGCAGGCGGAAAGCTCGCTTGCGCAGGCGAGGCTCACGCTGCAATCGGCCCAGGCTGCCTATGATGGTATGGTGAAGCTTGCAGACCAGGAGCTCGCGTCGAAAGCGTCCCTGCTCGATGCTGAGAACGCCCTGCACAATGCCCAGGCTGCAGTTCAGAACGCCCAGAACTCGGTAGACTCCCTGAAGGGGGATCAGTCGGTAGATGAACTTCAGCAGCTGCTGGCAGCAGTGGCGGAAGCGGAGAGCACGCTCCGCACTGATCAGCTCATCTACAATGCGGCAAGTATCCGCACACCGGTGTCTGGAATAGTTTCCGCGGTCGGAGTGAGCGTCGGCGATCTTGTCAGTGCAACGAGTGTAGTTACCGCTTCCGACAGTGGTTCGAGCACCGTCAGCCAGAGCAGCTCCATCTGTACGGTGGTGAACAACGACCCGGAGGTCCTTCAGGCACTGATCGATGAGAGTGATATTTCGCGAGTACGGGTTGGACAGCATGCAACGGTTACTCCGGTTGCCTATCCGAATGAACATTTCGACGGCATTGTCACTTCGATCAGCCAGGAAGCAGTCACCTCCTCCAACGTCACGACGATAACCGCCTACATCTCGGTTCCCAACGCAGACGGCCGCATACTGACCGGTATGAACGCGGATGCAGCGATCACGGTCTCCGAGCGCAAGGACGTTCTTATGCTTCCCGCATCAGTGATCACGAAAGACGGAAACGGCGGAGCGGTGCGAGTCGAAGCTGAAGGTAATTTCGTTACCCGCCATGTTGAGCTTGGAGTTACGGACGGCACTCATACCGAAATTCTGTCCGGTGTACGCTCCGGGGAACTCGTCTTCCCGGTATCCACGGCGAAAGCTGCAAATCAGACCCCCGGCAGACCGTCGCCACTCCTCGGCGGTCCGGGGCTCATGCATTGATTGCAGAACACGGAGGTGAAAGATGAGTATCGCTCAGTTGCAGAAGGCAACCGGAGACAATACGGATCTGCATGGACCTGGAGAAATCATCCGGGTCACCGAGCTCAGCAAGAGCTATTCCCTCGGGGAAGTCACCGTTGAGGCGCTCCGCTCGGTATCCCTGTCGGTGAAGCGGGGAGAGTTCGTCGCAATCATGGGGCCATCCGGTTCAGGCAAGTCCACTTTCCTCAACTTGCTCGGATGTCTTGACAGGCCAGACAGCGGAAGTTACCTGATCGATGGGCAGGACGTTGCGCGACTGACCGAAAACGAGCTCGCGGAGGTGCGCAGCCGCAAGTTGGGTTTTGTATTCCAGAGTTTTAACCTTTTGTCGCGCACGACCGCCCGGGACAACGTTTCGCTTCCCACGTCCTATCTCCGTGCCGCCCGTGCCGCTCCGGATCGGGATCTTCCCGACCGGCTGCTCGCTGCGGTGGGTCTTCCCGAACGGGGCAGGCATACGCCGGCTGAGCTCTCCGGAGGCGAGCAGCAGAGAATCGCACTTGCCCGTTCGCTGGTAAATGGGCCGAGC
>DATKUC010000019.1:0-10105 GCA_035530835.1 Spirochaetia bacterium | reverse complement strand
CTCTTGGCCGGGGCGTCCGCGAAGCTCGATGCGGACGGCATCTCGTCGAGCGAGGATCGGCAGTGGGCGTTCATCGACGCGGGAAGCTGGCTTTCGGAAGTTCTTGAAGGTTTACGCAATCCGGAACGGCTTGATTCCGGCCCACCGGACGCAGGCTTCCGGGGCAAGCTTCGCCCTTACCAGGTGGTCGGGCGGAACTGGCTGCGCCTTCTTTCGAACCTCGGGCTCGGGGCGTGTCTTGCCGACGACATGGGACTGGGCAAGACGGTACAGGTTATTTCGCTGCTCCTCGCGCTCAAGCAGGATGAGCCCTCAGGCAAGCCGTCGATCCTCGTTCTTCCTGCATCGCTCATTGCAAACTGGAAGGCCGAGATCGAGCGGTTTGCGCCGACGCTCCGGACTTCGTTCATCCATCCTTCAGAAACCGATCCGGCCACGCTCGAGTCGATTGCAGGGGATGCCGATGAGAGTCTTCGCGGAATCGATCTTGTACTGACGAGCTACGGCATGCTCCTGAGGCAGAAATGGCTGCTCGACGTGCGGTGGCGTCTTGCGATTCTCGACGAAGCCCAGGCGATCAAGAATCCTTCGGCCCGGCAGACCCGGGCGGTAAAACAGATCCGGTCGGATGCGAGAATCGCCCTTACCGGAACGCCCGTGGAGAACAGGCTCTCCGACCTCTGGTCGCTCTTCGACTTTCTGTGCCCGGGTCTGCTCGGCTCGGCTGCAAGATTCAAACGGTTCGTGAAATCGATGGAAGGACGCCCGCAGGAGGGTTACGCGCCGCTGCGAAATCTCGTGCGTCCCTACATCCTGCGAAGACTGAAAACCGACCGGAGCATCATCACCGATCTTCCGGACAAGACCGAAGTGAAGGCGTTTTGCGGTCTGACCGGGAAGCAGGCGGCGCTCTACTCCCGGTCGGTGGAGGAGCTTGCCGCGACGCTCGGCACGGTCGAGGGGATGGGCAGGCTGGGACTCGTCCTTTCGTACTTGATGAGGTTCAAGCAGATATGCAACCATCCGAGTCAGTGGATCGGGGATGGTGATTACGATCCGTCTGAAAGCGGAAAGTTCTCCCGGCTCGGTGAGATCTGCGAGGAGATTGCATCGCGGCAGGAGAAGCTACTGGTATTCACGCAGTTTCGGGAAATGACAGGCCCGATCGCTGCATTCCTTGCACCGGTGTTCGGTCGCGAGGGTCTGATCCTGCACGGAGGAACCAAGGTGAAGGAACGCCAGCTGCTCGTGGACGCGTTTCAGGCCGAAGACGGGCCGCCGTTTTTCGTGCTTTCGCTCAAGGCGGGCGGCACCGGGCTTAACCTGACCGCCGCTTCGCATGTAGTTCACTTCGACCGCTGGTGGAACCCGGCCGTCGAGAATCAGGCAACCGACCGGGCGTTCCGCATCGGCCAGCACCGGAACGTGGTGGTGCACAAGTTCGTGTGCCGCGGGACGATCGAGGAAAAGATCGACGCGCTGATCGAACAGAAGACGCACCTCGCCGACGACATTCTCGCAGGCGGCGCGGAGTCGCTGCTTACCGAGATGACCAATGAGGATCTTCTGAAAGCGGTCGCCCTCGACGTGGACCGGGTGGATGTATGAGGCACCAGATGTGAGCTACTACGAATGGAGACGTTATGTCCCGGCGGCCACGCTCCGTGCGAGAGCGCAAAGGAGAATAGACAAGCTGCGCAAGGACGGGCTTGAGATAAATCCCATCACCATAACCGGGAGAAAGATCGCGCAAACCTTCTGGGGCGAGGCGTGGTGCCGCCACCTCGAATCGTTGGGCGACTACGAAAGCAGGCTGCCGCGCGGACGCACCTACGTTCGAAACGGCTCGGTCTGTCACCTCGACATTACCCGGGGCGAGGTCAACGCGCTGGTAAGCGGCAGCGTGATCTACCGGGTGAATGTGCTTATCGAAACGCTTCCCGCCGGGAAGTGGAAAAAGATAAAGAGCCGCTGCGTCGGGGAGATCGCCTCAATTCTGGAGCTTCTACAGGGAAGACTCTCCGACAACGTCATGTCGGTGGTGACCGATCCGGTGGGCGGATTGTTCCCGGGTTCGAAGGAGATCAGCCTGTCGTGCAGTTGCCCCGACTGGGCGAATATGTGCAAGCACGTCGCCGCGGTGCTCTACGGGGTCGGTGCGCGGCTTGATGAGAAGCCGGAGCTGCTCTTCCTTCTTCGCGGCGTGGACCACGAAGAGCTGATCGGGACGGAGGTCAACCTCGCGGCAGGCGCAGGTTCGGCAACGGGGCGAAAGCGTATCGCAGACGATGCACTCGCCGATGTGTTCGGCATCGAGCTCTCCGATGCCCCCGCGCCGCGAAAGCCGCCTGCAGAAGAGCCCACCCAGGCTGGTCCCCGGCAACCCGTGATCACCGGCGCCGATGTCTCCCGCCTGCGTGCAAAACTTAGCCTCTCGCAGCGCGAGCTTGCCGCGCTTCTCGCGGTCAGCCGGGTGACCGTCGGCAAGTGGGAAGTGCTCGAAGGACCGCTGCGCCTCCAGGCGCGGACCAGGGCGGCAATTGTCGCCGCGAAAAAGCTCACCAAAGCGGAGGCGAGACGGCGCGTCCAGGCGCTGTCGTAGAGCCAGCCCTGGCACATTCTCGTCCATTTCGGCAGATTGAACAACGAAATGTACTCCAACCGGAACCGGAGTGACTGGTTTATCGCTTCTTAAGAAATCTGAAATAGAAGGCTGCAAACACCAGGACGATACCGATGTTCCCTAACAACCGTTCCCAGATTCGATACCGGAAGAATAGCAGATCTACACCAACGATAACGGCCACCATAACCACAACGTAGAGCACGACAGGCAATCGTATTGTCATCTCAATCCCCAATTCAAATATAGTAATGAACGGTCCTGCGTGGAAGCGAAGGACAGCAGAGGGTTCACGTCTCTGATGTACGCTGCGGAGAAGAATACGAATCCTGATGTCGCAACTCCCCTGATCAGTGCTGGCGCAAAGATACGTGACCGCGATACTCTCGGCTCCTCGCCCTTCATTCTTGCTTCCTCCGACAATCCAAATCCGGAAGTGATTCGGGCGCTCATCAAAGCGGGGGCGGGCGTCCACGAGAGAAACCATCAAGGGTCGACACCACTCATACTTGCTGCGGCCAACAACCAGAATCCTCAGACCGTGATTACTCTCATCCGGGCTGGAGCAAACCTGGAACACAGAGGCTCGAGCGGATGCAGTGCGATCATGTGCGCCGCAATGCACAACCCGAAATTAAACGGTACCCCGGAATACCGCCAGCTACTGATCGCGTCCCGGACCGCCCCATCTACAACCAAGTAGGGGGCGGGACCATGCGTAATTGCGCATTGCAACATGAGGTTCAACGCCAGTTGATTTTTCCTCCCCAAGGGATCAGAATTGCGCATCCGGTCAATCAGTTATCTGCATCGCCAGGTTGGACCAGACATTGCGGCACCATCTCCTGCGGCGCTCGCACTTCACACTGCAGTAAAAAAGTTGGTTTTGGGTTCGGAGGTCATGCTATGGCAGAAATGGCATTTCGGGCTTGGGACGGCGGCGCAATGGTCTACGACATCGCGGTAAATAGAAAAGGGGTAGCGCTTCAGCGGATATCCCCCGATAGCGAGGATGGAATTGTCGCCTATGAACCACACCCTACATGGATAGTGAGCCGGTGGAGTGGATTGACGGATCGGGAAGGTACTCGCATATTCGGACATGATGTCGTCGAGTTAGGTGGCATTCATGACACCGTGGCATATGCGGCAGTTTCGTATTCACGAGGCCATTTCGGTCTGTGGTATCCGACAGACCCCGTTGGCGCATCTCTGCAATCTCTGGAGAAGTACTGCACGCCTACATTCGTCCATATGATAAAGGTTGTCGGAACCGTCTTCGATGAGAGGTGGAGAGAGCTTTTCAGCGTCCTGCGTGCTTCGATCAGCGAAGCAGGGAGCCGAGCCAGGCGGTAATTCCGCCGGTGCTCGATGATGTCGACCGATTAATCATTGCCTCCGTCGCGGGCTGCCCACCGATAGAACCGTAGACTGTGCCCGCCATTTCGGTCCGGAATTGTATCTGTCCTAATAGCAACCGTTCTGGTTATCTTTTCAGCATGAGCGAGACCTTGTACGGAAGCATTGCCCAGATGGTGCTCGATGCGATCAATGCCGGAAGCTACCGCGAAGGCGAACGGATTCCTTCGATACGGTCGCTCAGCACGCGCCTTGGTGTGAGCGTCAACACGGTGAAGGAAGCGTATTCCCTGCTGGAGTCCCGGCGCCACATCGAGGGCCGCCCGCAATCCGGATTTTTCGTGCGTCGGACGGCTCTCCCCCTCCCGCGGGCGACCAGCCATATCGCAGAGAGTCTGGATCCAACCAAGATGAGCATATGCCGAATAATGGGACCGTTTCAGGAGAAAAAGGAGAACCCGGGTTTCGTGCTTTCCCTGGCCAACATCGATCCTGACCTGATGCCGGAAAAACAGTTGACCGCGCATCTGGTGGAACAGACGCGGATCGCGGGAGCACGTGCGCTGGAATATCAGTTCCTTCCGGGGGACAGGGAGCTCAGGGAGCAGATAGCCCGGCTCGGCGTGGATGCGGGAATCGTCAGCGGTCCGGATGAGGTGCTCATCACAAATGGCTGCACCGAGGCGTTCCATCTGGCGCTGCAGGCGGTAAGCCGTCCGGGGGACCTGATCGCCATGGAAAGTCCTTCCTATATGAACTTCGGATTCCTGGCGCAGGAGATGGGACTCCGTGTGCTGGAGATTCCCGGTGATCCCCAGGACGGTATCAACATCGATATCCTCCGTTTCGCACTCAAGCACCATGACATTCGGGCGCTGATTCTGGTCTCCAACTACAGCAATCCACTGGGCGGAACCATTCCGGAAGACCGAAAGAAGGAGCTGGTCGAGCTTCTGGAAGAGCATGGGGTTCCGTTGATAGAGGATGACGTATACGGTGACACATGCTTCGGCTACCGCCGCCCCGGAACCTGCAAGGCGTACGACAGGACGGGAAACGTGATCTACTGTTCGTCGTTCTCGAAGAGCCTGGCCGCAGGCTGGCGAATCGGCTGGGTGCTCGGAGGAAGATACCGGGAAAAGATCCTTCACCTGAAGTCACTTTTCAATCTGGCGACGAGCTCCGTGACGCAGAAAGCGCTTGCCGCCTTCCTGCGCGAGGAATCATACGAGAAGCACTTGAGGCGGCTCCGCGCTGTTCTGGCGCAGCAGATGTTCGGCCTCCAGGAAGTGGTCGCCAGGTCCTTCCCCGAAGGGACTCGAACATCGCGCCCCCAGGGCGGATTGGCTCTCTGGGTAGAGATGCCCGCAGGTACGAACTCGATAGCGCTGTATCATCGCGCAATGGCGGCCGGGATCGGTTTCACTCCCGGTCCGGCATTTTCGCTATCCGGGAAATTCGAGAACTTCATCCGTCTGTGTGCCGGGTTCTGGAACGCCGATATTGCCAATGCGGTTGCAAAACTCGGTGCATTGGCGGCGGAGCGCGAAGTCCGGAGGGACGCCGCCAGTTAGCCCACTCAGATCGGGAACTGAAGCACAAACCTCGTGCCGTTCCCGCGCTCGATTCTGACATCGCCTCCAAGCTGTCGTGCAAGCGCACCTACTACGACCATCCCGAATCCTTCCGACATTCCGATCCCGACGTCGTCGGGCAATCCGACTCCGTCATCCGCCACGACGATGATCGCCGTGCCGTTGTTTCGTCGTGCTTCAACGGTCAGGGTTCCGGTGTCCCGTTCGCTGAACGCGTACTTCATGGCGTTGCAGATGAGTTCGTTTGCCACGATCCCCACGCTGGAGAGTTTCTGGGCAGAAACCGGGTATTCGTCGAGTTTTTTCACTACGTTTACTTTCGCCGTGCTCGGGTTCGTGGCGACGATGTCGTCGGTCACGGAGGAAAGATAGTCGGCGATGGAGAGTTCGCTGAAGTTTTCCGCCCGGCGAAGCCTGTCGTAGAGAACGCTGATGGTTCGCAGTCTGCCCTGTGCGTCCTCGAGTGCAGCGACAGCGGGAGAGTTCTTCAGCCTGCGGGCCTGAAGTGAGAGGAGACTCACGACGGTGCTCAGGTTGTTCTTGATGCGATGGTGTACTTCGCCGAGCAGGAGTTCCTTCTCCCTGATCAGCGCGTAGACGCTTTCCTCGCTCCTCTTCTGCTCGGTAATGTCCCGAATCTGTGCAAGGATATTTCTCGGCCTTCCGTCTGCGCCCACGACAACCGTGGTATTCACTTCGGCCCACACGATGCTTCCGTTCTTGTGAACGTATCGCTTGCTGAAGTGTACACTCTCGAAACCTCCATCGCGGAGCCGCGCGATGGCGTCGGTACTGTACCTGGTGTCGTCGGGAAGCGTGAGCTCAAATATTGATCTCCCGACGAGCTCCTCTGCCGAGTAACCGAGCATGGTGCAGTACGCCTTGTTGACTCGTTTCAGAATGCCATCGAGATCGGTGAATACTACGCCTATTGGCGCGTTGTTGAATGCCGTTCTGAATAGGTGTTCGCTGTCGCTCCGCTGTGCTTCGCGGATCGCCTCATCGGTGATGTCCCGCACAACTGCCGTCACCTCGTCCGCGCCACTGGGTACCATTCGTGCCTCGAACTGGCGCTGACCCCTGGCGGGAATTTCCAGAACGTAGGTGTAGCTCGTCAGCGTCCGCCGTTCCAGGGTTTCGCTGATCTTCTGCTGCAGTAAATCCGAGAACTCGAGCGGGAGCAGATCGCGATGGTGTTTGCCCACAATTTGGGTCTCAGGAGTAACATACAGGTCATTGGCATTCGCTTTGTAGTCGAGAAATACTCCGTCCCTGCGAAGGCTGAACACCAGATCCGGTATGGCCTCGAGCATTCCGTTCAGTCGTTCATTGCTCTCCTGCAGCTTTTCTTCCGACTGCCGCATCCTGGTGATATCAATCGTGAATCCTTCGATGACAAAAGAGCCGTTATCGTCCCGTTCGCTCAGGCGGGCGTTCAACGATACCCAGATGCGTCTGCCGTCCCATGTCTTCTCTTCAACCTCGAGGTTGTTCACGTACCCCACTTCCTCGAGCGCCTTCAGAAATCCCTGCCGCTGCGCGGGATCCGCCCACATCTGCGTTGCGACATCGGTGTAGTAGCCAACAGCTTTCGCAACCGAAGCGAACCCGTAAATGTGGGCAAACTCCGAGTTTCCCTCAAGTACTCTGCCGGCGGAATCGGTTCGGAAAATCCCTATCGGGGCATACTCGAACAGCTCTCGATACTTCGCTTCGCTCCGGTGAACGCGCTCCCGATCCTCTCGTGCCTCGGTCACGTCCTGTACTATCGTAACTGCACCGATGATCGCGTTATCCGAGTCACGCAGCGGAGTGCTTGAGCTGATGATCTGTCTGTCATGCCCATTCAGGGAGAGTGTGTGCTCGACCGGTGCAGGCGTCGTTCCCGATAGTGCAGTCTCCAGACTATCAATCACGCCGGTTTCCGTGAGCTTCGGGAATACCTGATACGGATACCGTCCCAGAATGTCCGCGGCCTTCATGCCGGTGAGCCTCTCCATGACCGGATTCCAGACCAGGTACCGGAGTTCGGTGTCACAGACAATCAGACCCTCACTGAGATTGTTGATGATATGCTCGATCAGCGAGGTCGACTTCGTTAATGCCTCCTCATATCTCCTGCGTTGCTCAAGTTCTTCTCTGACTTGCCGAGTCGCCTCAAAGAGTCTCATTGCCATTCGCATCGATGCATCAAGCACCGTCGATCCCGCGCTCTTTGTCACATACCCGTAGTTGGTGATGCGGCTCGTCCTCTCCACTATGTCTTTTTCTGTGTGAGAGGAGAGAAATATAACTGGAAGGTCGCGACGCTGGAGGATCTGTGCCGCCGCCTCGGTGCCGTCCATGCCCTCGCCCAGATCGATATCCATGAGAACAAGATCAATCGAGAAGTCGGCGGTTGCCAGCTCAACCGCCACTTCACCCGTGTAGACGATCTTGACCTCGTATCCGAGCGCTCGAATCTGCTGCGCCTCGGCAAGCGCGATGATCGCGTCGTCTTCGACAAGCAGAACAGTTGACCTGGTTGTAGTATCCATCTCACGCATCCCTTTATCCCCATTCTAGGCGAAGAAGCTGGATATTTCCACACCCGGAATACTATGAGGAGAACTGATCAAGCGCTACCTCGAGTATGTGGATATTGTGTCGCGGCAGTATCGCGGGCTATTGACGGGAAAAGAGAGAACTGTTCGACGCAAAACGCCGGAGCGTGAGCGCTCCGGCATGTGACAAATCCATCAAAGCTCGCTGCGAATCAGATCCACCGCCTGGCGGGGAATAAACACCTGATCAAGCTTTTCGGCAAGGACAACGACCCCCTCGAGCTCGACGGTTCGGCCGTTTATGAGGAGCAGGTTTTTTGAGAGCGGCATGGTCGCACGAGCACTGCCTTTCGATACCACCAGGATCGGATTCTCGGGTTCGGTGCGATCAATATATGTCCGATACCCTGCGAGCGCGGATGAGGCTTCCACGAAAAGTCTTCTGTTCAGGGTGGCAAAATCGAAACCCATTCCTCGTGCTGCAAGCTTTCCGATATCGACATTCTGCCACAGTCCGGTCGGGCGGCCGGGGCCATAGGAATACAGGAATACATCCGCTCCGGTGTGTCCACCGGTGGTCCATCCGAGTCTGGCGCGAGCGGAAAGAATTGGCCCGAGCACACTGTTCAACGCTTTCTTTTCCGCCATCGCTTTCTGGACCAGGCCTAATTCAGAGTCCGAAAGGTCGCGGATTCCCCACTGCTCAGCGAGAACGGTTCGAATGCGCTGTTCGGTAGAATTGCCGGCCAGAAGTTTCTCAATACCCTCGCCGGTGAGCCGAACCTTCCGCATCGGACCCACAATGCTGTCATCGTCAGTCTTTGAATAGTTTGAGTCGGATACTGTGCCCACGGTAATTCCGCCGGTCCCGTGATCGGCGACCGCCAGAACCAGCGTGTTGCCATCCTTATGCGCAAAATCAAGAGCGACACGAACCGCGTCGTCGAAAGCGAGCAGATCGTAGACCAGTCCACTCGGATCATTGGCGTGAGCGGCCCAGTCAACTTTCGAGCCCTCGACGAAGAGAAAGAATCCGTTCGACTTTCCTTTCGGGTTTGTCGATAGCAGCTGTACTGCCTTCGCTGTCATTTCGGCAAGCGACGGTTCAGTCGATGCCGTCACCGCTCGATCTATGTCATACGCCATGGCGTCCGGCGCGAACGCACCCCACACCTTCCCACCCTGAACCGACTGAAGCTCGCGGGAAGTTGTGATGTAGGTGTACCCGGCAGCCTTGAGCACATTCACCAGGTTTTCGTTGTCAGTACGCGTGCCACTACCGGTACCTTTCGGAACCAGATACTGACTTCCACCGGACAAAACCACGTCCATGTTCTGGTACACCTGCTGTTCGGCAAGTTCATTATAATTGCTGCGATCATGCCAGTGAGTGGAGAACGCGGCTGGCGTTGCGTGCTGGACGTTGGAGGTCGCAATGATCCCTACCGCTCGTCCGGAGATGCGGGCACCTTCGAGAAGCGTCGCGACAGGAACGTATTTTGGAGCCGTCATTGACGCTGCTGCGTCGATTGTTACGCTCCACGCTCCCACTGATAGCCCTTTGTCGGTACCCTTGAAGCCGGTCGCGTATGCTGTTCCCCCGGGCGCGGAGTCAGTTATTATGGAATCTGCGCCGTAGGTCTGTACAGCTCCCGTCAGGATAGCGTCAACAGCGAGTGGTTCTCCCTTCACCCAGCGTGCAAGCGGCCACGCTTCCGGTCCGGTGCCATCAGTCAGCAGAAAGATTACATTCCTCACCTGTGGTTGATCTGCAGATTGCGCAACAGCGGTGGCGGACATTCCTGCTAACGCCAGTAGAGCAAAGACAAGAAATAGAGCGGGTCTGGTTTTCATGACATGCTCCTCCTCTGTATTGAATAACTCATGGTCGCACTGTTTGGAAACACCGTCAAGAAGAGACGGGTTAAAAGTTTATTTACGAGTATAGTTTATTGGGTATGTCATGAATATCAGACATGCCGGGC
>DATKUC010000018.1:0-8256 GCA_035530835.1 Spirochaetia bacterium | reverse complement strand
TCCAAGCGGGCTGCAGATCATGATCGACATGACCGGATTTACCACATTCATTCTGCTGGTGGGAAGACTGGGCACTGCGAGCCTCGCCGCGACAAATCTCGCGCTGAACATCAACATGCTCGCGTTCATGCCGGTAATCGGCCTCGGAATTGCGGTTTCGGTTCTCGTCGGCCAGCACATTGGAGATGGAAACACGCAACTTGCCGAATACAGCACCTACTCGGGAGTTCACCTCGCACTCCTCTACATGGTGCTGATCGGCGCGGCCTATGTGCTGCTGCCTCACCTCTTTCTGCTGCCGTTCATGGCAAACGCGGACACTGAGCGCTTTGCCGATGTCGGCAGACAGGTGCGGATCCTGCTGCGGTTTGTTGCGGTCTATTCTCTGTTCGACGCGTTGAACATCACCTTCAGTTCCGCAATAAAGGGAGCGGGTGACACCCGGTTCGTGGTTATCATGATCTCGGTGCTTTCGATCGGACTGCTGACAGTTCCCACCGCGATCATGCTGCTCGTCTTCGGCTGGGGTATGTACGCGGCCTGGACCGCGGCAACGCTCTATATCACTTCGCTCGGCGTGGTGTTCTTTCTGCGATTCCGCCACGGTGCGTGGAAAAAGATGCGGGTCATCGAACCGTCGCTTGAGCCTCAGGTAATCGAAGACGGGAGGGTCTGACTCAGGAAGTACTGCAGAACCGACAGTTCGTTGCGCGTAAGTTTCAGCGTAAGGTCCCCGTCGCGCATCTGAATGCGGATCGATGCTGCTCCCGCGGTCGCAAGTCGCATGAGTTGCGAACGGCCGAGTGCAACTGATGCATCTTCGATGTACCACCGCTGGTTCCTGGTGAACGGAAGCGTTCCGTATTCCCGATTGAAGTCCCTGGCGAGCCACGCGTAACTTCGACCGTCCGCGACCGCTTCGACCGCAAAGATGTCAGGAAAGCGCGCTGCATCTGCCATCCGGAAGGTGAAGGAGAACTCCGCGCCGCGGGTGGTGGTCAGGAGCACGACATCGAAGGTAACGACGACGTGAAGTGGTTTACGACCGGCGCCTTCATACCAGGTCCACAGATGGCCGACCTGCAGGTGATTTCCGTTCGCTCCCTGCAGCCTGTTCTCGTATCTCCACGCGGGATTGAAGGTGATGTGAGAGGCCGCAGTCCTATGGGGCGCGGATGTGGAACATCCGCCAAGAAGCAGCAGGCCGAGAGGAAACGCGATCAGTGTCAGACGAAGCACGACATACTCCTCCGGAACGTGGCTTCAGCCGAGCCCCGAAAGTCGCACACTCTCTTCCCAGAGTCGTGCAGCAAGCTCCTTCTCGTTCTCAGGCGGGTTGAACGATGCGACCCTGCTGTTCACGAAGAACTCACCGTTTGCATCCGATACCGCCGGATCGAGTGTAAGGAAGACGGCGGTCGGGCAGTTCGGACTGAGAAGCAGATTTGCCATGCGGTACGGAATGCGCAGTAACAGCGGCAGGTTCCCGCCGAGGTTCGATTTGACAAGTCCGGGATGAAACGTGTTGGCGGTAACACCCGATCCGGCAATTCGACGCGCAAACTCGCGTGTGAACAGCACCTTCGCGTACATTGCGCGCACCGTGGCGCCGAACGGATTTCCCGCAGGAAGGTCAAGCAGTCCTGTCTCAGGATAGACTGCACGCTCGGCGACGCCCGGTTGTCCCGAAACCGTCACGATGCGCGATGGAGCGCTCTTTTTCAGGAGATCGAGCAGGAGGTTCGTCAGCAGAAAGTGGCTGAGGTAGTTGATAGCGATTATGGGATTCAGACCCGCCGCTGTCGGCGTCCTGTCGAAGGTAAGAAGCGCGGCGTTGTTCGAGAGCACGTGGAGTGTCTCGTGCCGATTCATGAACTGCCGAACGATCGAGCGCACCGAGTCCATCGATGAGAGGTCTCCGACTAAATGCTCAATGTGCGTGTTCCCGGTGGCGGCCGCAAGTTGATCACAGGTGCGTCTGCCGCGATCCTCGCTCCGCGTAACCAGAACTACCGTGTACCCGGCTCTCGCGAGTCCGAGGGCAGTCGCCAGTCCGACTCCCGACGTGCCGCCTGTTACAAGAGAGACCCTCTCACTCACACGCGCCTCCTGATACCATCATTCAGAAGATACGCCTCATTACTCCGAATGTCACTTGCGGTGCACACAGGCTCACCGTGGACCGGTCGGGTCCGGCTGACGAATAGAGTCTGCGACTCCCCTGGCTCAGCCTTCCGCCAGGCCGGCAATCCCCAGGTTTCTGATGTGCGCCGTGTGGTAGGTATCGTGTGCGGGAATGCTCCCCACCAGTCTGAATACCGGCGTCTCTTTTACCGGGTGGACGCCCGAGAGCTGCTCGTCAGACATGCCGAGTACCGCCTGCCGGAACAGCCGGTGAGTCTCCACCAGCAGCCCGAGATCTTCCCTGAATGCCACATCCGTCGGTTCCTCCGGGAGATCGGGCCAGTCGGCGGGAATACGGAGGAAGGAGCCCGCACCCGGGTCGAGATCAGCAAGTACGACGTGAGTCCAGTAGGCACAGTGGAGCATGACCTTCCATGCAGAATACCCTTCGTAGGGTGAGATGAACAAAGCCTGCTCGACGGTCAATGAACTCAACGACGGCAGCAAGGCAGGCCCGAACCAGTTCGGCCCTTCGAACGCGTCGTCGATTGCCTGGATGAGCAGCTTCCTGATGGAAACCGTTTCCATACTCATTTTCTCCTTCTGTTCAGCCATCGCGCCGCATCAGCTCGTGGCGGAAACTCGATACCAGTAGCGGTATCGCTCAGCAAATCCGAGCTTCTCGTAGAGCGCCTGAGCTCCGCGGTTTGCGACAATCACCTGGAGATATGCAGTTCGGGCGCCGAGCAGTGCGGCGTTCCGCATCAACGTCCGGACAATCGCCTCTGCGAATCCCCTGCGCCTGAACTCCGGATCGGTAACAATATCGAATATGCCGACCTGTTCTCGTTCAATCGCGGCGAATCCGCAGGAGACGATTCTCCCGCCGATGCTCATCTGCGCGACCACAAGCGGCGCCGGCACGAGCGACAACAGGCGGTGCGCCGTCATCCTCCGTGCGGGATCCTCAAGGCGTGAACACCCGGCGTATCCGGCAAACCAGCTGTCGCTGAACTGTCGCTCAATGGTTACTCCGTCACTGTGCGCGTACGCGCCGCTGTCGAGCGTGGCGATCTGAACCGAGGATGGGTCGACAATCGCGAACCCGCGGCGCGAAAGCGCGGCATCAAGGGATGCCGGTGTGCTTTCGGCGGTCATCTTGAAAATGGCAGGAAGTCCGAGGCGACTGTAGAACGCGACGGACCGGTCGATCTTCTGCTCGAGTTCGATTGTCGAAGGATAGAGCGGAATCACCGAGTTTGCGCGTTTTGTGTACCCTTCCGCATGCCGCAGGATCCATCCGTCGTAGACGTGTGTGGCGAACGAAGGCCAGGCGTTCAACGACAACTCCTCGAGTCGTCGCGCACCAGGAGTCTCAATCCCCGGTGACGAGCGCAATCGTGAATCCGTCATAGCCCTTGCTGCCTACAGTCTGGACGGCAGTTGCGGTTACCCGCGGTTCGGCGGCGAGCTCGTCGTGGAGGAGGCGCACGCCACGTACGTCGCTATCGCGGCTGTGCTCCTCGGCAACGCGCCCTTCGCGAACAACATTGTCGATGACGATTACGCTTCCCGGATGGGTAAGCTTCATCGTCCACTTGAAGTATTCAGCGTTGTTCTCCTTGTCTGCATCGATGAATACAAAGTCGAACGCAGGCAATTTCCGTTGCGCAACCAGCGGCAGCGTATCAAGTGCTTTGCCTACAATGATCTCGACCGCATCGGCGAAGCCGGCCCGCGCGATATTCGCCCGTGCAACCTCGGCATGATGCGGATCAGCCTCGAGGGTTACCAGTGACCCTCCTTTGGCGAGCGATCGTGCAAGCCAGATTGTGCTGTAACCTGCAAGCGTTCCGATCTCGAGGATTGACCGGGCGTTGATCGAACGGGCGAGAATCGAAAGCAATTTACCCTGGTTCGGGGCTACCTGTATCGGGGGCATGCCCTCTTCGTCGATCGAACGAAATGCCTGCTCGAGTCCGTCGTCTTTTTCGATCAGACGTTCGGTGAAGTAATTGTCGACTTCGGTCCACAGTGAGATGCTCATACGCCTCCTTGTTCCGGTGCATGCGCCGGGAACAACTGACAGTATATCCGGTGTCTTCCGCCTTCGAAAGTCCGTACTGGTTTTCCCGGTGTTACCGGCCGATACTTTAGATATTATGGATCTTGAAAGATTCGACGCCCTGGATATTGTTCTGGTGTGCGGCCTGCCCGGGTCCGGCAAATCCCATTTCTCGGGCAATCACTTCAATCGCCGGGGACGAAAGCGTATCAATCGGAAAGAGCTCCGGCGGCTTCTCTACGAAATGACAAGTTTCGGGGAGAAGTGGCGGGAAGAGTACTTCAGCGACCATGACGAGCTTCTGGTGAAGCACGTCGAGCGGAAGATACTGGAGCACCTGTTGCAGAACCGCAGCCCGGTTCTGATCGACAACACTTCGATCTCCGTCGAGTCACGCCAGTACTATGTGGGAGTTGCACGCAACGTAGGAAAGAGCCTTGGTGCCATTTTTCTCAATGTTCCGATACAAAAATGCCTTGCCCGCAACAGGAACAGGCCTGTGGAAGACCAGATCTCCGAAGGCATCATAGCCAACCTCTACGCTGCGCTCGAACTGCCGACGAGGCAGGAAGGTTTTCACGAGGTGCTGGTTCTTCCCGACTATTGAAGCTTCAGTATGTACGAGCCGGATTCCCCATCCCCTCCGGTCTCCGAAATACGCCAGGTGACAGTCGCAAGGCGCCGCGCAAACTCCTCGTCATGAGTCACCAGAAGAAGCGCCGCGCCGCAGGTTGCGAGCGCCTCTTCGATGCAGCGGATCGACGGCAGATCCATGTGATTGGTCGGCTCGTCGAGCACAATGAGTTCGACTCCCTCGGTCAGGCCAAACGCAATCATGAGTTTGCGCGCTTCTCCCGGGCTCGGCCGGGCAGTCTCGAGGACGCGCTCCGGATCGCTTCCCAGTCGCGTTACCGCAGAAATGAGCGCTCCCTTCGGCGCGGGATCAAGCGCCGCAAGCTTCGCGGTCAAGCCGAATATCGTCTGCTCGGGAAGTTCCTGCGGCAGGAACAGGTACCTGTCGGTCATAAGCCGGGAGACAATTGCCCTGACGAGCGTGCTCTTTCCGGCGCCGTTCGGACCCATGAGTGCGACCCGGTCTGTCGGCGCCATGGTGAGTTCAGGGATGGTGATGGTCCGCTCACCCATGGCGATGTCACTCGCTTCCAGCCTGAACAGCAGATCACGCCTGGCCGCCTGTGCGCCTATGGTCACACCCAGTTTCGGCTCGCGATTTACCCGGCTTGCATCGATCTTCTGCGACGCGTGCTCGATCCTCTGATCCATCTGCTTGAGCAGCTTACCGGCGACAGCATCCTTCCCGCTGACCCGCGCGAGGTTTATTTTTCCGCGCCCGTCGCTGTCGTGCGGCGCGAGGTTGCGTTTCGACACACGCGACTCGGATGCTGCTGCCTCTGTCTTCCGGCGGTTTGCTTCACGTTTCAGCCGCGTGAGCTCCCGCCGGGCGTACTGCCGGTCGCGGAGTATCGCCTCCCGCTCACGGTCCGCTTCGGCAAGCCCCTGAGTAAAGCCTCCAGGTCTGAGCGTGACCGAGCCTGAATCGATGAACAGGCAACGTTCACACAGTTGGTCGAGCAGTGCCCGATCGTGGCTGATGAGGATGCCGATCCCGCGGAAGGTGCCGAGTGCGGTTCGGATCATCCGAACGGCATCGATATCCAGATGATTCGTCGGTTCATCCAGGACGAGAAGATCCGGCTGGAGATAGAGAGCCGCAGCGAGCTGGGCACGCTTTCGCTCCCCGTAACTGAGTGTTTCCCATCGATAAGGCCAGTCGTACCCGACTGCAAGGGACGTGATCATGCGGTGCGCATCGGCTTCGGCCACCGACAGCAGGTCGAGTAACGCCTCGGGAACTTCAGCAACCTCCTGCCGGCAGTGGTGCCGGCTGGCAGGTGCGTTCACCGAGCCTGAGGCCGGCGCAAGTTCGCCGAGCAGGAGGCGCGCAAGTGTTGTCTTCCCGGATCCGTTCGCGCCGACAATGCCGCACCACCCTCGCGGCAGAGTGAACGACAGATCGCTGAATAGAGTGGTAATCTGCCCCGGATAGGAGAATGTAAGATTGCTCGCTGCGCAGAATTCTGTAGACATAGCTGACTCCTTGCACTGTTTTTTTCGGTGTTCAGGAGTTCAGTTTCATGCCTTCTGTCCTTCACTGATGAGTTCGTGCATCGCGCCGGGAAGATCTGAAAGAGTCGCGGACTGCAGCAGTTCGATATAGCTCTCCCGAATCGGCTTCCAGTGATTATGCATCGGGCACGGTGCACACGGTGTGCAATCGCCACGCCCGAGGAAACAGCTGCTCCATCTGCTCACCCGATCGATCGGGTCGATGATGTCGATGAGTCGTATCTCCGACGCGGGGCGGGCAAGCCGGAACCCGCCGCCTGATCCCCGGAACGACTCGAGCACACCGGATACGGCGAGGAGCTTCAGCAGCTTTCCCATATAGTTCGGCGGCGCCTCGATGAGACGGGCAAGCTCCTGTGCTCCATGCTTCTTCTGAGGCTCCGAGGCAATTGCCACCAGCGCCCTGAGCGCGTACTGTGCACTTCTGGTAATCATCTGAGCATGTCCGATCCATCCGATGCTTGGGCCGATTTCGTTGCCGCTGGTGTAGACAAAACGGATAACGACATGGGATTATACCTTTTACGGTTCGAGCCGGTCAATGTTCCGGGGACTGAAAGGGTCAAAGATGAAGGCTGCCGAAAAGACAGAAAGCCGCTCACGTATCAGCGTTCACGAGGCTGAAACCATTATACTGAGTTACGCTCGGCCGATGCCCTCAGTCGATTGTCCGCTCGAGGCTGCCGCCGGCCGACTGTTGCGCGAGAATCTTGTGGCAGACCGCGATTTCCCCCCCTTCGACCGGGTGACTATGGATGGAATCGCTGTTCGCGCAGAGACGGTCAAAGCCGGAATCCGGCGGTTCCGCATCCACGGGACCCAGGCGGCCGGCGCGCCACGGATGACTCTGTCCGATTCATCGGGTTGCATCGAAGTGATGACCGGCGCGATGCTGCCGAACGGGACCGATTGCGTTATTCGTGTCGAAGATGTCCACGTCAACGGCCACGAAGCGCGGATTCACGACGAGGCTGAAGCCGAGCCGCTGCAGTTCGTCCACCGGAAGGGCAGCGACTACCGCAGCGGCGACCTGCTCGTGCCCGCCGGGCGAGCACTCAACGCTCCGCTCATCGCAATCTGTGCGTCGCTCGGGAAGAGCTCCGTTCTGGTTGCCGACGAGCCGCGAATAGCGGTGGTTGCGACCGGCGACGAGCTTGTGCCCGTCGACACGTTGCCCGATGCTCATCAGATTCGCATGTCAAATCCGTACGCAATCGCCGCGGCCCTTGGTCAGCGCGGCTACTCGCGGCTTGAAATAGTTCACGTTGCAGATGATACCGGGCGAATGATCGACCTGCTTGGCGGTGCACTATCGCGCAACGATGTCATCGTGATCAGCGGCGGCGTGTCGGCCGGTAAGTTCGATCTTGTTCCGTCGGTGCTTGCGCGGCTCGGAGTGGATGAGCTGTTTCACCGGGTACTGCAGCGTCCCGGACTCCCGCTCTGGTTTGGTGCAGCTTCCGGATCGAAGGTGGTCTTTGCGCTGCCGGGAAATCCGGTATCGTCGCTCGTTTCTACAATTCGTTACGTACTTCCGTTTCTCGCGGCACGTCGCATGGGCACTGCGGGCCTCGACTCCTCCGCTCCGACCGAGTTTGCAGTGCTCGCAGAAGAGTACGCGTTCGAACCCGAACTTACGCTTTTTCTGCCGGTTGCACTCGACGCGAGTACCGACGGCTCTACCCGTGCGCATCCGCAGCCGGTTCATGGATCGGGCGATTTTGCCCGACTTTCCGAGAGCGCGGGTTTCATCGAGCTTCCCGCTCGAGAGAGACATTTTCCCCGCGGGAGTGCGTGGCCGCTCTATCGATGGAGTCCACGATGAGCCTCGTCCGACTGCCGGTATCTGATCGTCTCGGCCGCCCGATGCACGACCTGAGGATATCGGTTATCGACACCTGCAACTTCCGCTGTCCCTA
>DATKUC010000017.1:0-5052 GCA_035530835.1 Spirochaetia bacterium | reverse complement strand
GGGCCGTCCTTCCCGGGAAGGACTTGAACCTCCACAGCAAGATCCAGAGTCTTGAGTGCTACCATTACACCACCGGGAAATGCAGCTGTAACTGTCGCGTCACACAATAATGACTAAGTTTGAGCTTGTCAACACCTGCGTAATTATCGACGGCTAAGGGCTATCCGGTCGATTATTCGCCGTTGTAGTCGATGAGCGTGGTCACGGGCGTGTTCCCAAGCAGTCGACGATAATTCAGAAACGGCAGGCCGATTACGCAGAACACACCAGCGACCGTCGATCCTTCGCCGGCAATAATCTCGGCCGCGGCCTCGATTGTACCACCTGTCGCGATGAGGTCATCTACAATCAGCATTCGTCGTTTTTCCTGCAGGTCCACACGCTTGATTTCGAGCGTATCCTGACCGTACTCAAGCTGAAAGGTACGGCTCACTGTCTCGCCGGGTAACTTTCCCTTTTTTCGTGCAAGCACCAGAGGCAATCCAAGTCGCAGCGCAAACGGCGCGGCGAACAGGAACCCACGTGATTCAATCGCAACTACCGCGTCGAGGGAAGCACTCTCATACCTGCTGACCATTTCGTCAATACAGTAGGTAAACGCGCCTGTGTCGGCAAGAATTCCGGTTATGTCGTAGAACAACACCCCTGGGCGCGGAAAGTCGGGCACCTTTCGGATTGCCGCGTCGAGATTATACGCTGCACTCATAATCACTCCTGGATTCTGTAAAACTGGCGGGGCGAAAAAAGTTTGTCGGTTTCGGTCAAACGCCTATATTCGCGCGATCTCGTCGTGTGTCTTGACGACATGCCCGATCCATCGTCGGAGGATTCGTTCGGTTTTTGGATCATCCCAGGCCGATCGGACAATGAATCCCTCATCCGCAAGCGTGATTCCCGACTCTTTCAACATGATCTTCAAATTCTTCAGCGAAATTTCCGAAATACTGGAAAACAGTGCTGCCAGACGGCCCGAAAGCTTTGTGTCACCCAATTCCTGCCGAAAATACTCGAACCCACCATGCGCGAAATTTGATTCATCGTTGGATCCGAGAAGAAGCACATCCGCGGCGAGCAACTGTGCAACACTCACATCGGCTGCAGCAACGCTGGTAACAATGAAACGGCCGTCGTCGAAGAGTTGCGCCATTGAGGTCGCCAGGGATGACAGGCTGGAGTGCACGGGCGAGAACACTATCAGCACCTGGAACTTCCCGTTTGTCATACGTCAAAGAGTAGTACGAAACAGAAAGGCTGTCAAATAAGGTTGAGCTCACCCCATGAAGGATTTCTTGATCTTTTGCGAAGGTTCACCTATAGTGGACTTTATGGCCTACGTAATTCCGGTGGCAAGCGGGAAAGGCGGTGTGGGAAAGACGATCTTCTCCGCAAACCTCGGCGTCGCGCTGGCACGTTTTGGAAAGACAGTCATTCTAGCCGATCTGGACCTCGGGGCCTCAAATCTCCACACCTGCCTTGGCATCCGCAATAATCATGCGGGCATCGGAAGTTTCGTCACAGGAATGAGCCAATCGCTCGAAGAACTGGTCACCGAAACATCGGAACCACGACTCTATCTCATATCAGGAGACGGACTCGTTCCAGGAGTTGCGAATCTCCCCTACTTTCGCAAAGCACGCCTGATCAAACAGCTCGATCTCCTCGTGGCCGATTTCGTGATTCTCGATCTTGGGGCGGGATCAGCCTACAATACCGTCGATTTCTTTCTGGCATCACCTCACGGCATCGTCGTTACCACATCAGAAACCACCGCAATCCTGAACGCTTACTCCTTTCTGAAAACAACGCTCTACCGGCTGTTGTATCGCTCGTTCCCAGCCCGATCAGCTGAGCGAATGATAATCGGCGATTTTGTAAACGGACGGATTGAGGGCGCCGATGTCTCGTTTCGGACGCTCGTCGAACGGCTGTCGGCGCACGATGAAAGCTCGGCACAGACCGCGGCGAATCATCTGTCGGCATTCAGACCATCAGTTGTCCTGAACATGGCCAGAAACACAACCGATCTCGGACTCGGCGGCAAGCTCAGGCAGATCGTGAAACGAAATCTGAGCGTCGATGTTGAGTACGTAGGGCTCTTGCCGTACGATTCAGCAGTGGGCGACGCACTGAACCGGCAGATAACTGTGGCATCGGCTCATCCGGAGAGTCCATTCTCGCAGGCACTCAATGCGGTAGCAAAAAGCCTGATGCGCGGTCGGCCAACCGCGTCTATACAACTTTACCTGGATGATGAAGACCTGCACGGGCTGGCGAAGTTTCTGCCGTCCGATCGAGGCGATGAAGCGTGATCATCAGGGATAGGGACGCCTGAACCGGGGAACCCGAGCGCTCACATTTACCGACCAGTCGGATGCTACGCCACCGGTGAGATAGTGGTAGCCAAGCCCGGCGACCATTGCCGCATTATCGGTGCACAGTTCGGCTGGTGGGAATCGGACATCAAGATCAGTCCGGCTGGTCAGGGTCTGTCGCAGATAGCTGTTTGCCGCAACTCCTCCGCCTGCAACCACCGTGCGAATGCCGGTGTCATCAACCGCAAGCAGCAATCGTCGCACCAGCATGTCCACGGCAGCTTTTTCGAAGGATGCAGCGATGTTCTCGGGCGTCTTTTCGAAGCCATTGTTCCAGAATTGATCGAGCTGATTGATCACTGCAGTCTTCAGTCCCGAGTAGGAGACGTCGTAGCGGTGCTCGCCCTTATGCAGCGCAGGATCAGGAAACCTTGCAGCACGGCTGTCCCCTTTTCGCGCAAGCCGATCAATTACTGCGCCGCCTGGATAGCCGAAACCGAAATACTTCGCAATCTTGTCAAATGCTTCGCCGCACGCGTCGTCGATTGTTGTACCAAGCACCGTCAGTTCATCGATTCCGTCCATCCGGCAGATCAGTGTATGCCCGCCTGACACCAGAAGTCCTATGAACGGATATTCAATCTCCTGCGCGAGCCGCGGTGCATACAAATGTGCAAGTATGTGATCCGTTGCGACAAAGGGTTTACCGAGTGACGCCGCGAGACCTTTGGCAAATGAGAGACCGACAATCAGTGATCCTGAGAGGCCGGGACGTGAAGTCACTGCAATACCGTCAATGTCTGTTGGTGTGAGTCGCGCTTCGGCAAGAGTCCGTCGGTATACAGGAAGGATCCACTCGGTGTGTGTGCGGCTGGCAATCTCCGGCACAACCCCGCTGAACCGCCTGTGGATCTCTATCTGAGTAGCAATAACCTGCGAGAGAATCTGCTGACCGTCGGCGACAAGCGCGACCGAACACTCATCGCAGGAACTCTCAATTCCCAGTACGAGCATAGTGATCGCTTTCGTGAATGAGGTCGGAGAGTTTCCCGAACTCAAATCCCCTGTCGATCAGCTCGGGATACAGATCAGTGAGAGTCTGGGCCAGCGTGTCCGTCCACACGTGGCCGATCATAACGGCGTACCCGTGCTTCTCGGCAATCTGCTCGGCGTCCTTCAGTGAACTCTCAATGGCTGATTTGGTCTGCTGGTTGTCCAAGAAAACCTCACGTTCGGCAAACGGTACGCCGAGTTGCTCTGCTATTCCTTTTACCACCGATTTCGCGGTAGTACGGCTATCGAGAAAGAACAGACCGTGGCTCTTCACCACCTTAAGCACCACTTCCATCACTCGCGGATCGGCGGTCGCCCGTGATCCCTCGTGATTATTCACGCCGATAATATAGGGCACGGATTCGATGTCTCGTTCCACGGTTTGCGCAATCGCCTGATCCGACATCGACGTCATGATTGCGCCGGCGCCCGGATTGATATTCGGGTCGTCGGCCTCCATCGGCAGGTGCAGGATAACCTCTTTGCCCGCAGCGTGTGCAAGACGCGCGGCCTCAGCACTGTACTCCCGTAGCGGCAGTACTGCAACCGTCAACGGGCCCGGAAACGAAAGAAACGGCTTCAACTGGAACACATTGTTCCCGACATCGTCTATATCAAGATACAGCTTCCATTTCGCTTTGTGCGGAATTGCGGTCGATTTATAGGTTGCGGGCACGGTGAGTCTCTGCGGTGGCGCGACTACCGGAGCCGGGCGCAGAGTGCCCGTCATTTCAGACGATCCATATCTGGACTGCGGCGTGAGGCGATCCGGGCTACCGCCCCCTGCGCCGCTTGTCGGCACAGACTGGATTGTTCCGCCATACTCAGGCCCGTCACTCTGTGCTGCAACTGGCGAGGTGATCGTCTTGTCGACCGGACGCCCCCCCGTGCTCGGCAGGAACGCGAGCAGAGCCAGCAACAGCACCGCAATCGCGGAAAGCGCCGCGGTTACGCGAATTGTTTCCACTCTCTTGTTTCGCGCGGACACGTTACGTTGGCTCACAAGTTGAGTTTCGGTACTTCCCGATCAATTGTAAACGTAATCTTTCAGTTCTTCGGCCTGATCCTTCAGTTTCCGCAGCGCCCGAATCTCAATCTGTCGCACAGTCTCGGGAGAAATGCCCATCTCATCACTTATTCGTTTCAGTGTGTACTTCTTCCCGCCGTAGAACGCAAACCGGTACATCAGGATCTGCCGCTCCCGTTCGAGCAGCTTGTCGAGGATCTTCTGCGTCTCTTCGGTCAACGATTTCTGCATCGTTTCAGTATCCGGCGAGAAGGTGTAGTCCTCATAGACGTCCTGCAGAGTTCCCGAGTCCGCGTTGATATCCGCATCGAGTGAAACCGGATTCGTTGCAAAGCTCAGGATTTCGACCACATCCTTCTTTGCCATCTTCACATCCGCGCATACCTCATCAACCGACGGGCGACGCATGAAACGCTGACTCAGCGCATTGAATGACTGCTGGATCTTTCTCAGTGCGTCTTCCTTGCGATGTGGAAGCCGAATAACGCGGCGTTTGTTCGATAGTGAACGAGTTATGGTCTGCTTTATCCACCACGATGCGTAGGTGCTGAACCTCACATTCTTCCGGTAATCGTACTTGGATGCGGCCTTCAGCAACCCAAGATTGCCTTCCTGCACCAGATCGAGAAAGGAGACATCCGGAGTAACAAATGCTTTGGC
>DATKUC010000016.1:0-7647 GCA_035530835.1 Spirochaetia bacterium | reverse complement strand
CTGCCGGAGCTGCGCACAATCCGTTCACAGATCCGCTCCGTTCAGGACGATATCAGAGCAGCATCCGGTTCCTACCTCTCGCGCACCGACTATTCGGGTTTCTGGAACTCCGACGTCGCAACGGTCAAGGACGGACGAACTGTGCTTCCGTTGAAGTCGCAGTTCAAAGGCCGCGTGCGCGGTATTGTGCACGAGGTTTCGACTACCGGCGCGACACTCTTCATCGAACCCGAGGAGATAGTCGAAAAGAACAACCAGCTGGTCGAGACGCAGGCGAGGTATGCCCAGGAAGTACTTCGCATCCTTCGGGACCTTACCCGTACAGTAGCCAACTACCTTCCGCAGCTGGAGCAGATGCTCTCAACAATCGTCGAGCTCGATACGCTGCACATGCGGGCCGAGTTCGCACGAGTTCATCTCTGCTCCGCGGCGGGCCATGGGAACGATGAGGACGCGGCCGATATCATTCTGAACGCGGCGCGCCATCCGCTCATTGGAAAGGGCGTCGTCCCGGTTGATGTGATCATGGAGCGTGACAGCCGCGTGCTCATCATCACCGGACCGAACACGGGCGGGAAAACAGTATTGCTGAAGACTGTCGGGCTCCTCGCGCTCATCAATCAGTTCTGCGTTGAGGTGCCGGCGGCTCCCGGATCGAAGCTTCCGCTCTTTGACGACATTCTTGCGGACATCGGCGATGAGCAGTCGATCGAGCAGTCACTTTCGACGTTCTCCGGCCACATGCGCAATATTTCGGACGTACTGCGGGGCAGCACACCGGTATCGCTCGTTCTGCTGGATGAACTCGGATCGGGCACCGATCCGGAGGAGGGCTCGGCACTGGCAATGGCCGTTATTGATCGGCTGCTCTCGGTGGGAGTCAGTGCAATGGTCACAACCCATCACAGCATCCTCAAGAACTACGGTTACACCCGACAGGGGGTCCGCAATGCATCGATGGACTTCGATCGAGAGACCCTGATGCCGACCTACCGCATAATCCTCGGTGTTCCCGGGTCAAGCCACGCAATCGATATCGCGCGGCGAAATGGAATTCCCCGGAGCGTCGCAGATTCTGCGCGACGCTACCTGCATGATGAACAGACTGATGCAGCCGGACTGATCCGGCGGCTGACGCAGAAGGAGCAGGACGTCCACCGGCGAACACGCGAGCTCGACCGGGGGCGGGAAGAGCTCGATGCGCTGCGGGACGAGTTGGCAGTGCGGGAGCGCGATCTTGCAGTGCGCGAGCTCGCGGTCAGAAGGAATGCAGTCAGCGATCTCGAACGATTCGTCGCAGACACGCGCAAGGATCTCGAGCGGCTCGTGCGGGAGTTGCGCGAGGGACAGCTTGACCGCGAAAAAACGCGCGCGGTGAAGCTGTTCATCGACGAACTGGATCTGAAGGTGCAGCAGCAGAAAACGGACGTTACTACCAGGCGGCGCGAGCTCGCGCCCGCTGTGGAACAGGATCTTTCTGTCGGATCGACTGTCGTTATTCGTGAAACCGGTCGAAGCGGGACAATCGTCAGAAAGGGGCGAGGAGATACGTGGATCGTATCGGCCGGCGCAATGAAGGTCACGCTTCACGCGTACGAATTGAGTGCAGTGGCAGCACCAGCGCTGCCCGCGGTTCCGAAGATCGAGGTCGCATTTGCACCGACAGAAGGACACGCGACCTTCGAGCTCAACGTGCGGGGGATGCGACTCGACGAAGCGCTTGCGGTAGTCGAGCGACAGGTGGATCTTGCGTCGATGCAGGGGCTCGGGAGCTTCGGTATTATTCATGGAAAGGGCGAAGGAGTGCTTCAAAAGGGAATCCACGAATACCTTGCGCAATCTCCTGCCGTTTCAGAGTTCCACTTCGCGCGCCCCGAAGAGGGCGGGTTCGGGAAAACCTTCGTATCTCTCAGACTCTGACGCCGGTATTGCACAATGAGGCGACGAACCGGTAAGATGCCGGGGAGAAAGCTATGAAAAGACTTCTGATCGGACCTCTCGCATTGCTGCTGGTTTCCTGTGTCTCAATCAATACGTCGATCCAGATCGCGAACGACGGTTCCGGCCAGATTTCGCTCCAATACACCGTCTCCCAGATGGTGTCCGAGCTGGGGTTAGTCGACAAGGACTGGCAGAGACTGCCGTTGCCAATTACCGAATCCGACTTCAGGAGAACCGTCGGCCAGATCCCGGGGCTGACTCTCGATTCGTTCAAGCGAACTGAGGACGCGAAAAACATCACCATAACGGCGAAGCTTTCATTTACCACCGTCGCCGCATTGAACAAGCTTTACTCCCCGGGTGGTACAGGAATTACGCTGACCAGTCAGAACAACGGAGTTCAGTATCGGCAGGTGCTGTTCGAAGGATTTCCCGATGGTGCCGATCAGCAGAGCAAAGAGTTTGCGAACACATTCTTCAAGGACTACAATCTGAAGTTCAAACTCGAGGCTCCGCGACCGATCATCTCAGCGAACATTGGTACCATCTCGGCCGACAAGCGCAGCGTTCAGTATGAAATCAGCATTCCGGCACTGCTGGATGTGCGGACTCCTCTCGTGTGGAACGTCAGCTGGTAGACTGAGTCGAAATCAGAATCTCAACATCGTGAATGGTGAACTGTTCCTGTCATCATATCGGTAAATTTTTCTTAATATTCCTGTACTCTTTCTTGATGTTAACCCGCCAGTAGTGTAGAATGGTTATAGAACCACCAATAGTCCAATTCCGTCGAGAGGATATCATGGAAATTCAGCTGAACGAACTGCTTGAAAAGATAAAGACCGAGGGCATTCAGAACGCGGACGAACAGGCAAAGCGGATCGCTGCAGAAGCCGAGGCGTCTGCAACTTCCATGATTGAACAGGCGCGCAAGGAAGCTGGACGGATTGTTTCCGACGCCCAGCAGACGGCGAGCCGCTCGGAACAGGCGGGCAAGGATGCGCTGTCGCAGGCCGCAAGAGACGTCATTCTGAACGTCCAGGAACGGCTTAAGGCGCTTTTTGAATCGGTAGTCGACAACTCGGTCAGAGCTGCCTACCATGAAGAGACACTTCAGTCGGCGATAGTCGCTGTGGTGACTTCCGTGCTTGGAAGAGAGCACGCCGATCTGTCGGTCCACGTTTCACCCAAAGAGCTGGACGCTGTCGAAAAAGGTTTGCGCGACCGGCTGGCGAAGGAACTCGAGCAGGGTCTCACGATCGTCTCGGCCCCGACGCTCGCAGGCGGTTTCAGACTTGCGAAAAAAGAAGGCGGAGCATACTACGACTTCTCGAGTGAGAGCATCGCGGAGATACTCTCCGTCTACGTAACCCCGCGTCTTGCAGATAGTCTGAAACGCGCGGCCCGCACTGAGTAGCCGGAGACTGTCGTGAGTCACTATTTTTACGCGGTTGCCTCGCTTCCGTCACTCTATTATGAAACCGAGTCGTTCATGACACCGGAAGACTTTCTCGAGTTCTGCCGGTATCAGCTTTCAGACGCCGATTTTGCGGAGATTAGCAGTTTGTCGCTCCTTCCGCAGGCGGAAGGTGGGCGGACCGAAGTCGGGAAGAAATACTATCGTTTCGAACGCGGTCTGCGAAACGCGCTGGTGCGCCTGCGTGCAGCTCGTCTGGGAATCGATGCATTAGACTTTGTTGCTACCACTCGTAGCGGCAACGACTACTCTGACGACATGACGGCTGCCGAGCTTGCGCGCGCGGCATTCAATGCAGCGACACCAATTCTCTCGGAGGAGATCCTTGACCGCGGAAGATGGGACATGTTCGCGCAGCTGGAGGCGGGCAACTTCTTCAATCTTGACGTGCTCGTGATCTACCATTTCCGCCTGCTTCTTCTCACGAAAAAAAGTTCGAGAAATCACGATACGGGCCGGGCCGGGTACGAGTCTGTGTATGGCAATATGACCGAGTCAATGAAAAATACCGGTATTGTTGGAGCGTAGCGGATGAGTCGTGGAAAAGTAGTTGGCGTTAACGGGAATATGATAACAGTCCGTACGGACGGAAACGTGTCCCTGAATGAAGTCGGATACGTCCTCCTCGGAGAGAAGAGACTCAAATCAGAGATCATTCGAATCCGGGGCGAGAACGCCGAAATGCAGGTGTTCGAGATGACCCGCGGAATCGGCATCGCGGACGACGTCGAGTTCAGCTCTGAAATGCTTGCCGTCAATCTGGGACCCGGGTTGCTCGGGCAGATCTACGATGGACTTCAAAACCCGCTCCCCGAACTCGCGGAGAAGTGCGGCTTCTTTCTGGAGCGGGGGATTTACCTGTCTCCTCTCAATGAGAAGAAGCGCTGGAAGTTCACTCCCTCGGTGAAGACGGGGGATACTGTTGTTGCTTCTGACGCACTCGGTACGGTGCCTGAGGGCATCTTTGCCCATCGTGTCATGGTGCCGTTCTCGTTCACCGAAACCTACACAGTCGAGACTATCGTCCCGGAAGGTGAATACTCGGTGATTGACGAGGTCGCGACACTGCGCGACGCCAAGGGCAATACCGTTCCGGTGCACATGGCCTTTCAGTGGCCGGTCAAACGTCCGGTCAGGAACTATGTTGAGCGTTTGCGCCCGACAGAGCCGATGGTCACCAAGGTTCGTATAATTGACACCTTCCTGCCAGTTGCTCGCGGCGGTACCTACTGCATTCCGGGCCCCTTTGGCGCAGGAAAGACAGTGCTCCAGCAGATCACCAGCCGTCACGCTGAGGTTGACATCGTCATAATTGCCGCATGCGGTGAGCGTGCCGGAGAAGTTGTCGAGACCCTCAGAGAGTTTCCTGAATTGATCGATCCTCGCACCGGCCGCACGCTCATGGAGCGCACGGTCATCATCTGCAACACCTCTTCCATGCCGGTCGCAGCACGGGAAGCTTCGGTGTACACGGCAGTTACGATTGCCGAGTATTACCGGCAGATGGGCCTGAACGTATTGCTGCTTGCCGACTCCACATCCCGATGGGCGCAGGCAATGCGTGAGATGTCGGGGCGACTCGAAGAGATCCCTGGAGAGGAGGCGTTCCCCGCCTATCTTGAGTCGACAATAGCTGCCTTCTACGAACGCGCGGGCGTTGTGCGACTGAAAGACGGTTCGACAGGTTCGGTTACCATCGGCGGAACTGTCAGCCCGGCAGGCGGCAACTTCGAAGAGCCTGTCACGCAGGCAACTCTGAAGGTAGTCGGTGCTTTCCATGGCCTTTCTCGGGAGCGCTCGGATTCACGGAAGTATCCCGCCATAAATCCGCTTGACAGCTGGAGCAAGTACCCCGGGCTCGTTGATGCAGAAGAGACCGAGTACGCGAGGGAAATCCTCTTCCGCGGAAACGATGTGGCTCAGATGATGAAGGTTGTCGGCGAAGAGGGTACGAGCCTGGAAGACTTTGTCGTCTATCAGAAGGCGGAGTTTCTGGATGCAGTGTACCTTCAGCAGAACTCATTTGACGCGGTGGACGCGGCAATGCCGGTAGAGCGGCAGAAGCATGTATTCAACATTCTGTTTCAGATGCTTGGCTCGGAGTTGAAGTTCGCCTCGAAGGACGAGGCACGGAGTTATTTTGCCGAGTTCCGCCAGTTATTCCTCGACTATAACGGCTGTGAATGGCAGTCTGATCAGTTTGCCAAGACAGAGCAGCAAATCATGACCACAATAGCGGCAAAATCGACAGGTATTGAACCGCGTGCACGTCGCATCGCTGCTTCCCACGGCAGCGGAAATCCCGTCGCAGCTTCCCGGGCCTGAGAGCGGAGGAATCAGATGCAGAAGGTTTACAACAGGATCGAATCAATAGCCGGAAACGTCATCAGTGTCTCCGCGGATGGCGTGAAGTACGGTGAACTTGCACTCGTGCATTCGCGAAACGGTGCGTCGCTCGCCGAAGTGATCCGGCTTTCCGGTGATCGGGTTTCGCTTCAGGTGTATGCGGGCGGTCGCGGCATATCCACCGGCGATGAGGTACGCTTTCTCGGCCGCTCGATGCAGGTATCGTTCTCCGACAACCTGCTCGGACGGGTCTTCGACGGAAGCGGTCGACCTCGCGACAAGGGACCGACGCTCGAAGAGAATATGATCGAAATTGGCGGCCCGTCGGTGAATCCGGCAAAGCGGATTATACCCCGGAATATGGTTCGGACCGGACTTCCGATGATCGATCTATTCAACACGCTCGTCGAATCGCAGAAGTTGCCGATCTTTTCGGTTTCCGGTGAGCCATACAATCAGTTGCTTGCGCGGATCGCGATGCAGGCCGAGGTCGATCTGATCATCCTCGGTGGCATGGGTCTGAAATACGACGACTTCCTCTTCTTCCGCGACACCCTCGAAGAGGGTGGTGCAATGTCGCACACTATCATGTTCGTTCATACGGCGAGCGATCCGACTGTCGAGTGTCTCCTGGTTCCGGATATTTCGCTCGCTGTCGCCGAGAGTTTCGCGCTCAAAGGACGCCGCGTTCTGGTACTTCTCACCGATATGACGAACTTCGCCGATTCACTGAAAGAGATATCGATCACCATGGAGCAGGTGCCATCGAATCGCGGCTACCCTGGCGACCTCTACAGTCAGCTCGCGTCACGGTACGAAAAAGCTGTCGATTTTGAAGGTTCAGGTTCAATAACCATTCTCAGTGTCACAACTATGCCGGGCGACGACGTGACCCATCCGGTCCCGGACAATACCGGCTACATCACCGAAGGGCAGTATTACCTGCGTAACGGTCGTATTGAACCGTTTGGTTCTCTCTCCCGACTGAAACAGCTGGTGAACAGCAAGACGCGAGACGATCACCGGGCGCTTATGGACGGTATGATAAAGCTCTACTCCCAGTATCGCGAATCAGTAGAGAAGAGGTCGATGGGTTTCCGTATGTCGGAGTGGGACCAGAAACTTCTGAAGTACGGCGAGATCTTCGAGAGTGACATGATGGACCTCGCGGTTAACATCCCGCTCGAACAGGCACTCGATAAGGGGTGGGAAATACTCGCAGAGTGTTTCAGTCCCGCTGAAACCGGACTCAGATCTGAACTTCTGAAGCTGTTCTGGCCGAAACCGCAGGGAGATGGGCCGGAAACGCCGACAGGGGTGGAGGTTGCCTGAGCCATGCCTGCTGTCAAGCTCACCAAGAACGAACTGAAGAGTCAGAAGGATGCACTCAGACGATTTGAGCGATACCTGCCGACGCTACTGTTGAAGAAGCAACAGCTGCAGATGGTTCTGCGTCAGGTGGAAGCAAAGGTACGCGAGCGCACTGCCGAACGACAGCTTCTGATCGATGAAATCATGTCGTGGGTAGGTGTCTTCGGAGAGGATGTGAGTCTTGCATCCTACCTGAGCGTGTCTGAGCTGGTGGTACATACCGGAAATATCGCCGGTATCGATATTCCGGTGTTTGACGAAATCCACTTCAAACAGGTCTCCTACGATCTGTATGCAACTCCGCTCTGGGTGGATCGGGCACTCGAACGGCTGAAAGACCTCATCCGGCATGACGCTGAGATACGGATTCTCCGCCGGCAGCATGAACTTCTCGATGAAGAACTTCGTATTACAACGCAGCGGGTCAATCTTTTCGAGAAGGTCAAGATACCCGAAACGCGCGAGAACATTAAACGGATACGGATCTATCTCGGCGATGAGCAGACCGCAGC
>DATKUC010000015.1:0-13463 GCA_035530835.1 Spirochaetia bacterium | reverse complement strand
TTAATGTCCTGCACCGCCCCTTCCAGGAGACCATCCTCCATCATTTTGCGAATGGTTCTTTCTATCTTGTTTTCATACCCGGAATATGTGTGCAGTACGTACCAGCCCTTTGACATGTCACCCCTTCACTCGCCGACGTTCTTGCTAGAACAGATAATCGATTCCTCGGACCAGAAGGAAATCCACAATGCCAAGAACTGCCGCAAATATTGCAACTGACACCAGAACCACTTTGGTCGACGAGCCCACTTCGTCGCGTGAAGGCCACACAACCTTTCTGAGCTCCGCATAACTGTCCTGGAAGAATGCAATGATCTTTTTCATCCGCAGTACCTCGAAATATATTGCTCGATCAAACGGTAGACTGTCAGGCCAGGTAGGATTCGAACCTACAACATCCGGTTTTGGAGACCGGCGCTCTACCGTTGGAGCTACTGACCTAGGAAGCAAGCGGTGCCGGCAGTCGAACTGACTCCGACTTCCGGCACTGCAACTTCCCTTGAGCCGGCACGCGACCGGTTACTTTATCTTTGTTTCCTTATGCAGCGTATGCTTCCGGTCATGCGGGCAATACTTGTTGAATTCAAGCTTCCCCTGCGTGTTCTTCCGGTTCTTTTTTGTCGTGTAATTCCTGCGCTCGCACTCGGTGCACTGCAGGGCGATGAGCTCTACACTCTTACCCTTTGCTTTCGCCATCGCACAACTCTCCTATGTCCACTCGGATGATAAATATAGAACACTCTTACCCCATGTGTCAACGGCGGGAAGCATCTTCCGTGCCAAGGTGGGGAAGACCTGAGCTAAACGGCCCTGAGACACCGCGTCGTATGTTCCGCCGCATCGTCAATTCGGGCAATCGATAGTCGTCTTTGAGCCCTCGATCGGATTTGAACCGATGACCCCCACCTTACCATGGTGGTGCTCTACCAACTGAGCTACAAGGGCGTAAACATGCTGAAGGAAGATAACAAACGCCCCCCACTTTGTCAACCTCACGAGTACGGCAAAGGCGGGACGAAAGTCGGATGCAGCGCTACGCGAAGGCTTTCTTCAGGGAAGAAACCCAGTCTTTGATGCGCGTATCGGTCAGATCGGACTGGTTGTCTTCATCGATAATGAGTCCGGCGAACTTGCCATCGAACTCCGCGCGCGAGGAGATGTAGTTGTACCCATCGCACGAGGTCTCTCCGACGACTTTCCCGCCGTTCTTCCGAACAATCCGGGCAAATACCGCAACACCGTCGGCAAAGGTGTCGGGATAGTTCTGTTGATCACCGAGCCCGAGGATTGCCACTTTCTTGCCGGAATAATTCAATTTCTCAAGTTCGGTCACGCGCACATCCCAGTCGTCCTGCATGTCCCCGGCTCCCCACGTGGAGATGCAGCAAACGATCCTGTCGGAAGCCCGGATAGCGTCGAAGGCATCCTGATCGATGATGTTGTAGAGTTCAGCGTTCTCTTCTCCAAATGCTCGCAGGACCTTATTTGCAACATATTCGGTGTTTCCCGTCGAAGAGCCGAAGATGATCGTAACTTTTGCCATGAACTCCTCCTGAGGAACGCCCGAACGCTGCTTGACGCATGAAAATCGTCGAGTAGCGTGAATGGCAGCCCTGAGCGCAGTTGCTTTCGATGCAATACGCTGCAGATCACGGTTCGGCCACCCGTTACCCGCGCGTATTATTCTCGGTATTGAATGGGAAAAATTATTATAGGAAGCGACAGAATATGTCAAGCGAAGAGAGACGAAAGGGAGCGCAGAGCGGTTGAACCGCTCTGCACATCTTTGTCACGCGATCGTGACCTCTTTGTCGAGGTAAACGTCCTGAATTGCGTGAAGCAGTTCAACGCCCTCGGTCATCGGGCGCTGAAACGCCTTGCGTCCGGAAATAAGGCCCATGCCTCCGGCCCGCTTGTTAATTACCGCTGTCTTGACTGCTTCGGCAAGGTCGCCTGCGCCGCTTGAAGCGCCGCCTGAATTGATGAGACCGGCACGGCCCATGTAGCAATTCATGACCTGATAGCGGGTGAGATCGATAGGATGATCGGTCGTAAGTTCGCTGTAGACTCGCTTATCGATCTTTCCGTAGCTGGAGGAACCCATGTTCATCGCTTCATAACCGCGATTAACCATCGGCAACTTCTGCTTGATAATGTCGGCCTCGATCGTGACACCCAGATGATTCGCCTGACCGGTGAGGTCCGCGGCAACGTGATAATCGGCCTCCTTCGTCTTGAACGCGGGATTTCGCAGGTAGCACCAGAGAATTGTCGCGAGCCCCCGTTCATGGGCGTATGAGAAAGCCTCCGAGACTTCAATAATCTGCTGATCGGATTCGGGGGACCCGAAATAGATGGTGGCGCCGACTGCGGCTGCTCCCATATTCCACGCCTGATCGATGTTAGCGAACATGATCTGCTTGAACTTGTTCGGGTAGGTCAGGAGCTCATTGTGGTTCAATTTCACGATGAACGGAATCCGATGTGCATACTTGCGCGCAACCGCGCCAAGTACGCCAAGAGTTGAGGCTACCGCGTTACAGCCCCCATTAATTGCGAGCTTCACGATTGCTTCAGGGTCGAAGTAGATCGGATTTGGCGCAAAACTCGCACCCGCCGAGTGCTCGATCCCCTGATCAACCGGAAGTATCGAAAGGTACCCCGAACCAGAAAGCCGTCCATGGTCGAATATCGACTGAAGGTTGCGAAGGACAACCGGTGTTCTATCTGTGTGTGAGAATATTCGCTCGACAAAATCGGGCCCGGGCAGGTGAAGCTGATCCTTGGGAAACTTCGCCTTATGTCCAAGCAGCGACTCGGCATCGGCGCCGAGCAAGCTCATCGTCTTACCGCTCATGAATTTCCTCCTCGTAAACCATTATCATCACCCCATCATAATGCGGATGGTCGCCAGTTGATAAGTGCTTCGACTATGCATTTCACGCTCACTGACAGAGGGCGTGAGATGGAGTATTCTATCCACAGGAGAGCCGTGAGGTGGGAACGACCATCAGAGATGTAGCGGAACTTGCGGGTGTTTCCACCGCAACTGTTTCCCGGGTTATAAACAACGACGCCCGCATTTCAGAGAAGACCCGCAACAAGGTGCTCCTGAGCATTTCCCGACTCAACTACAAGGTCAACACGATTGCACGCAGCCTGAAGATCAACAGGACCTACACAATCGGCGTCATTACACCTGAAATCGCGCACGAGTTCTTCATGACAGTGGCGCAGGGTATCGAGAACCAGCTTCGCACCCATGGCTACGACATGATCGTCTGCAATGCGAACGAGAGCGTCGAACAGGAGCGGGAACGCATCGAGCTGCTGCTCGAAAAGTGCGTCGACGGTCTCATCATCATCCCCTCATCCGCAAACGGCTCTCACATGAATGTGCTCACGGAGATGAAGGTGCCGGTCGTCCTCGTCGACCGGCTGGTCGAAGACTTCAGAAGCGACGCGGTACTGGTGGACAACACCGGAGGCTGCTATCGTGCGATCGAACACCTCATCCGCCAGGGATACCGGCGGTTCGGATTCATCGGCGGAGACCATCACCTGACCTCGGCCCGCGAACGATTCGAAGGTTTCATGTCGGCCCTGAAGAACAATGGAATCGAACCCGAACCTGACTATATCGTGTTCGGCGACTTTCATGAGAGAAGCGGCTACGACCTGTTTGGCTCTCTCGCCTCGCTTCAGGACCCGCCGGAGATCGTGTTTGTTTCCAACTATAATATGCACATCGGCGCGGCTCAGTTCATCGTCGAGCAGACCCGAAGCCGCGAATCCACCTGCCGAATCCCCTACATCGCAAGTTTTGACGACATGGTCTTCAGCGCGATTGCAGGTCACACCATAGTTACCGTCTCTCAACCGGTCCGTGAGATCGGTGCGCGGGCAGCCGATCTTCTGGTATCGCGACTGAACGATGAAGATATCCCCTTCCCGTCCATCCTGCGCCTGCCGACTCGCCTGGTTGTCCACACCGCATCCCCCGCCGGTCCCCGCGAAGTCGAACGTACCCGTTGAACGTATCCGACAGAAGAGTTCTTTTGACTGAATCCTGCGTTGGGTGTATAATCGTGCAATCGTTTACATAGAATCGCACGAAAGAGCACAGAGAGGAGGAATGCATGGCAGATATAAGTGGAATGAAGACACTGCCGCCTGTGAACCGATATGCAGGCGAGTTGCCGAAAGTGGGAATACGACCGACAATTGATGGCCGTTTGGGCGGTGTCAGGGAATCGCTCGAAAAGCAGACGATGCAGATGGCGCAGTCGGCCGCACGCATTATCTCCGAGAATCTGCGCCATCCAAACGGTATGCCGGTCGAGTGTGTGATCGCTGACAGCACTATCGGTGGCGTTGCCGAGGCCGCTGCGTGTGCCGACAAGTTCCGCCGCGAGAATGTTGGCGTATCAATCACCGTTACTCCGTGCTGGTGCTACGGATCGGAGACGATGGACATGGACCCCATGGTTCCGAAGGCCGTCTGGGGATTCAACGCAACCGAGCGGCCGGGAGCAGTCTACCTTGCGGCGGTGCTCGCTGCGCACAACCAGAAGGGGTTGCCGGCCTTCGGAATCTACGGGCGCGACGTTCAGGATGCAAACGATACCTCGGTGCCGGCCGACGTACGGGAAAAGCTGATCCAGTTCACCCGATCCGCCCTCGCAGTAGCGTGGATGCGCGGGAAGAGCTACCTCTCGATGGGTTCGGTCTCGATGGGAATCGCAGGATCGATCGTAAAGGATGAGTTTTTCCAGCGCTATCTCGGGATGCGGAACGAATCAGTCGACATGTCGGAGTTTGCCCGTCGAGTCGATGAAGGAATTTTCGATAAGGAAGAGTTCGAACGTGCACACGCCTGGGTACGAAAGAACTGCACTGAAGGCCCCGACGATAACCCGACAGCCCATCAGCACGACCGCAAGCGCAAAGACTGGGAGTGGGAGTACAGCATAAAGATGACCATCATAGCGCGGGACCTGATGATCGGGAATCCGCGCCTAGCGGAACTCGGCTTCGGGGAAGAGGCGCACGGTCACAATGCACTGGTCGGTGGCTTTCAGGGGCAGCGACAGTGGACCGATCACTTCCCGAACGGTGATTTCATGGAAACCATGCTGAACACCTCGTTCGACTGGAACGGAATACGGTCACCGTTCGTGTTCGCGACTGAAAACGACAGCCTGAATGGCGTTTCAATGCTGTTCGGACACCTTCTGACCGGTACCGCTCAGATCTTTTCGGACGTGCGCACATTCTGGAGTCCGGACGCGGTGAAACGGGTTACCGGAAAGACGCTTACCGGCAACGCCGCAGGTGGACTGATTCACCTCATCAATTCCGGCTCCACGACGCTCGACGGCACCGCGCAGGCGACCATCGACGGGAAGCCCGCGATGAAACGGTACTGGGAATTGACGCCGCAGGAGGCGGGCAAAATGCTCGATGCGACGCTCTTCCGACCGGCTGACCTGGGCTATTTCCGTGGCGGCGGATTCTCCACCGACTTCGTGACCCGCGGAGATATGCCGGTTACCATGACACGGCTCAACCTGGTGCACGGACTTGGGCCGGTGCTCCAGATTGCCGAAGGCTACACCGTGGAACTCGACGACTCTGTCCACAACGCGCTTGACGCACGAACCAACCCGACCTGGCCGACCACCTGGTTTGCGCCGAATCTGACCGGCAGCGGTCCGTTCAAGGACGTCTACTCGGTCATGGCTGCCTGGGGTGCAAATCATGGGGCGATCAGTTTCGGACATATCGGAGGCGAGATTATGACACTCGCATCGATGCTGCGTATTCCGGTCAATATGCACAACGTGCCCGACGAGCGGATCTTTCGGCCGAGCGCGTGGAATATGTTCGGCATGGATCGAGAAGGATCGGATTACCGGGCCTGCGAGAACTTCGGCCCGCTGTACAGATAGAGGAGCAAAAAATGCTGAAGAACATTCCATCGATACTGCCACCGGATCTCCTGAAGATCCTCATGGAGATGGGACATGGAGATGAACTGGTCATAGGTGATGGGAACTTCCCGGCGGCGAGCCACGGCCAGCGTCTGGTTCGTTGTGACGGTCACGGCGTATCGGAACTCCTTGAGGCGATCATGAAGCTGTTTCCACTGGATCAGTTCGTGAAGCGACCTGCCTTCATCATGGAGGTGGTGCCCGGAGATCCAACAAAACCAACCATCTGGGAGGAGTACCGGAAGATCATCAAGCGAAACGAGCCTGATTTCACTGAATTCGAAATGGTCGAACGCTTTGCCTTCTACGAGCAGTCGAAAAAGGCGTACTGCATTGTAGCAACCGGAGAGTCAGCGCTCTACGCAAACATTATCCTGAAAAAGGGCGTGATCCGGGGCTGAAACACGCACACTCGGTGAATTACGCAGCCCATGCAGAACAATTCTGCATGGGTTTTTTTTCGCCAATATGCGGGCGCACTTGCAACAGTCTGTACATCGTGATAGATTTTGAAAGTAAATTGTAAGCAAATAGATGGTAAATCAAAACCTTTCCGAAAGAGAACACGACATTCTCGAGCTCTTGATGGATAACCAGTCGGCATCAGTCGCCGACATAAGCCGTACGCTCAAGGTGTCTCCGGTCACGGTCCGTGCGAACCTGAACTCGCTCGCCGACAAAGGAGTCGTAGTTCGCACCTGGGGTGGCGCGGCTCCGGCCTTCCACCCTGAGATCAGCGAGCGTCAGCGAAGCCGCACCGAGCAGAAGATGCGCATAGCCCGTGCCGCGGCGGCGCTCGTGCAGGACGGCGACACCATCATGATCGAGGCAGGCACCACCACGGCACTTATCGCACGCTATCTGTTCGGCAAGCGCGACATATACGTCGTGACCAATTCTACGCTTGTCATCCCCTACGCGCGCGCGAATCCGGCTCTGCGGCTGACCCTCGTAGGTGGCGAGTTTCGACCATCATCTGAGTCGAACGTTGGTCCGATCGCGCTCGAACAGCTCGAACGGTTTCACGTGCGGCTCGCATTTGTCGGGACAGACGGATTTTCGCTCCTGAATGGTTTGAGTACTCACCTTGTCGAAGGCGCTGAAATCGTAAAGAAGATGGCCGCGCAGGCGGATCGGGCAATTCTTGTTGCAGACAGTTCGAAGTATGGAAAGACCGGCTTCGTGCAGGTGCTTCCGCTGCGCGCGGTATCCTCGATCGTATCGGACGTCGAGCTCCCCGCAGAAAGCAGCGCAGAGCTCACGGAAGCAGGTATCGATCTCACGCTGGTATAGACCGCGAAAAAGGAGATGAACATGGCGACAGAGGTGATTCTTCCCCGGCAGGGGCAATCAGTAGAAAGCTGTCTCATTCTATCGTGGAGGAAAAAGCCGGGTGATCTCGTCAAACTTGGCGAGGTGATCTGCGAAGTCGAAACCGACAAGGCAACATTCGAAGTCGAGGCACCGGCGGACGGTACGATGCTCGCCACCCTGTTTCAGGAGGGTGACGATGTTCCGGTCCTTTCCACAATTGCATACATCGGCGCGAAGGGCGAAGCGATTCCCGGCGGCGCGATGCCGGGAAGTTCCACGGGCACCGCTGACGGTGATTTCGTCCTGAAGACGGAATCACCGTCGCTGCAGGCCGCACAGCCGGTATCTTCCGCAGTGAGCGCGGCCGAGGGGCAGCATATCTCTCCGCGCGCCCGCAATCTTGCACGCGCGAAGGGCGTGAACACGGCTAATCTTGCAGGAACCGGGCCGGGCGGCCGCATCGTCGAGCGCGACGTGCAGGCCGCTCTGGGCACACGCGAGCCGTTGACCCCGGCAGCAATCGAACGGCACCTGGCGGCAGGCGGGGCCGGAGCGGTTCCTGCGGTCGGCAGCGGCCCGGGAGGTCGCATCACAACTGCCGACCTTGCGCACGGTGCTGGCTCTGGCGCTGGCGCGGCACCCGCCGGAGGAAGCGCGCAGGCGGCAGCGGTCGCGGCAGCCGCGCCGTCCACGTCCACGGAACCAACGGTGCGACCGGTGCGCGGCGTCCGGAAGCTGATCGGCGAGCGAATGCTTGCGTCGTTGCGGGATACCGCGCAGCTGACCATGTCAGCCGGAGCCGACGCGCGGGCGGTGCTCGGCTACCGCAAGCGGCTGAAGGGACTTCCCTCCACCGATCCCCTCTCTGCAATCACCATCAACGACCTGGTCATGTTTGCGGTCTCCCGGGTCCTTCTGAACCATCCCGGAATGAACGCGACCATGAGCCCGGACGCAATCACTGAGTATCCGGATGTGAATCTCGGCTTCGCAGTGGACACACCACGCGGCCTCCTGGTCCCGGTGGTGCGAAATGCCGACCGCCTCACACTCCTTCAACTGTCGGCTGAGGCCAAACGACTTGGTCAGGCGAGCCTTGCGGGCAACGTTGCTCCGGACGAGCTTGTCGGCGCGACATTCACAGTCACGAACCTTGGCAACCTGGGCATCGAGAGCTTCACACCCGTACTGAATGCACCGCAGGTTGGGATTCTCGGGGTCTGCGCTATTGTTCCGCGGCCCGCGATGAAGGGTGACGATGTTGAGTTCGTGCCAACCATTGGTCTTTCACTCACCATCGATCACCGCGCGGTGGACGGTGCGCCGGGCGCTCGTTTCCTGAAGGATGTTTCGGATGCAATTCGCGACATCGAACTCACCCTTGCGCGGTAACAGCGGGAGCAATGAGCATGAAAGAGTTTGACCTGATCATTATTGGCGGAGGGCCCGGCGGATACGTCGCGGCCGAGCGTGCCGGAAATCTCGGCAGGAGTGTGATCCTGTTCGAGAAGGACGAGCTCGGCGGTGTCTGCCTGAACCGCGGATGCATACCGACCAAGACCCTGCTGCACGCGTCCAAACTGTACGCACACGCAAAGGAAGGGGCGAAGTTCGGAGTTATTGCACACGACGTCGGCTTCGACCTGTCGGCGGCGATGACGCACAAGCAGAAGACTGTCGAAGCGCTCAGACGCGGCATTGCCGCACAGATGAAGCGGAACAACGTGACAGTCGTGAAGGCCGAGGCACGGATCACGGGCAGGAAGGATGGCGGCGGCTACCTGGTTGAAGCTGCAGGCGAGCAATTCACCTCAGCGCGAATCATAGTTGCCACCGGTTCGTCGCCGGTTTTGCCGCCGATTCCCGGATTGAACGGTCCTCAGGTTGTAGACAGCACGGGACTCCTCGCTATCGACAAGCTGCCGAAGCGCCTCGTCATAATCGGCGGCGGCTATATCGGCATGGAGTTTGCATCGTTCTTCGGCACGATCGGAACCGAAGTGACTGTGGTCGAGATGATGGACGAGATAGTGCCGGTGATGGACCGCGATTTTGCATCGGTGCTTCGCAAAGCGATCCCCGGCGTCACCTACGAACTCGGCGCAAAGGTGCTGCGAGTCGACGGCGGTAGCGTCGTGTACAGCCGCAACGGCAGCGAAGCGTCGGTTGAAGGAGATCTGGTGCTTGTTTCGGTCGGACGGCGCCCGAACGTCGATGGCATCGGATTGCGCGAACTCGGAATCGATATCGACCGCTCCGGGGTCCGGGTCGACGATCATCTTCAGACAAACCTGCCGGGCATCTATGCAGTAGGCGATTTGACCGGCAAGTCGCTGCTCGCGCATGCGGCGAGCAGAATGGGAGAGGTTGCAGTCACTCACATGTTTGCGCCGGCAGAAACGTCGAATCGCATGCGCTATCACGCCATTCCGTGGGTTGTGTTCACGTCCCCCGAGGTCGCAGGTTGCGGGCTCACCGAGCAGCAGGCCGCGGCCGAAGGTCAAGCGGTGAAGGTCGGCCAGCTCCCATTTTCGGTGAGCGGCCGCTATCTGGCGGAAAACCCCGGCGAACGCGGCGTATGCAAGGTTATTACCGATGCAGACAGCGGCGTAATTCTTGGAGTGCACATGATCGGCTCAGGCTGTTCGGAGCTGATCTTCGGCGCCGCGCTCATGATCGAAAACGAGCTTCGAGTACGCGATGTACGCGAAATAGTCTTTCCACATCCAACAGTTTCTGAAGTCATGCGAGACACCATCTGGTCAATTGAATAGGAGTGAATCATGCCAAAATCGATAGTCGTTGATCCGAAAGAGGTCAGAAAACCCGCCGAGCTGGATATTTCGGCAGTTCCCGTCAATCAATACGTGGGCGACGCGAAACGCGAGATTGCTCAGTACGGCAAGGAACGGCTCGTGCGGGCGTACTACGATATGCTCACGATCCGTGAGTTTGAGACGATGTTGAACGACATCAAAACCAAGGGCGCCTACCGGGAGATCGAATACAATCACAAAGGTCCCGCGCATCTTTCGATAGGTCAGGAGTCGACGGCGGTCGGTCTGTGCATGAATCTGGAGATCGACGACTTCATCTTCGGCTCGCACCGCAGCCACGGTGAAATCCTTGCGAAGTGCTATTCGGCAATACCCCGTCTGAAGGGTCCACAGCTCGAGAAGGTGATGAAGGAGTACCTTGGCGGAGACACGCTGCGGGCTGTTGAGAACCAGAAGTACGATAACGTCGCGGACCTTGCCGAAAACTTCGTGCTGTACGGCACGCTCGCGGAGATATTTGCCCGCAAGGCGGGTTTCAACCGTGGACTCGGCGGATCGATGCACGCCTTCTTTGCTCCCTTCGGCAGCATGCCGAACAACGCGATAGTGGGAGGCTCTGCAGATATTGCGCTCGGTGCGGCACTGTTCAAACGGATCAACCGGAAACCCGGAATTGTCGTGGCAAATATCGGGGACGCCTCGATGGGCTGCGGTCCGGTCTGGGAAGCGATGATGCTCTCCGCGATGGATCAGTATCGCAAGCTGTGGGACAAGGACCTTGGCGGCGCTCCTCCTATCATCTTTAACTTCATAAACAACTTCTATGGCATGGGCGGACAGACCGCAGGCGAGACTATGGGATACCGAATCCTCGCGAGAGTTGGCGCCGGCGTGAATCCCGAAAACATGCATGCAGAACGGGTGGACGGCTACAATCCGCTTGCAGTTGCGGATGCGATCGAGCGGAAGAAGAAGATACTCGCCGAAGGGCGCGGGCCCGTGCTGCTCGACACGATCACCTACCGCATTTCCGGCCACTCGCCGTCGGATGCATCAAGTTACCGCACCAAGGAGGAGATCGCACTCTGGGAAGAAGCGGACTCGGTTCGCACGTTCGGAGAGTACCTCACCGCGAATAAGGTGATCTCCGCGTCAGAGGTAGGTGCGCTTCAGGAGCGGGTCATTTCAAAGATTACTCAGGCGCTGAAACTCGCGATCTCTCCGGAAATCTCCCCGCGAATCAATGGCGAGCAGATCGGCACGGTGATGTTCTCCAACACGCCGACTGACCGCATGGAAGATCGCAAACCTGAGGTGCTGCTTCCGCTCGCGGAAAATCCACGCGTTCAGCAGATCGCGCGGAAGGCACGCTACGCGTTCGATGAGAAAGGGGTCGAACTGCCCAAGATGAAGGTGTACGCCTACCGCGACGGACTGTTCGAGGCTGTCATCCACCGATTCTACGAAGATCCGACCATGGTTGCCTACGGAGAGGAAAATCGGGACTGGGGCGGCGCGTTTGCCGTGTACCGCGGTCTGACCGAGGCACTCCCCTATCATCGCCTGTTCAACGCATCGATCTCCGAAGGTGCAATAGTTGGTTCCGGTGTCGGCTACGCGCTCGCAGGCGGCCGCGCACTTGTTGAACTGATGTACTGCGACTTTATGGGACGTGCCGGTGACGAGATTTTCAATCAGGCTGCAAAGTGGCAATCCATGTCAGCGGGCGTTCTGAAAATGCCGCTCGTTGTAAGAGTCTCGGTGGGAAGCAAATACGGTGCGCAGCACTCGCAGGATTGGTCAAGCCTCGCCGCCCATATTCCCGGCCTGAAGGTGATGTTCCCGGCGACCCCGTACGACGCGAAGGGAATGCTGAACCTTGCGCTGCGCGGCACGGATCCGGTGATCTTCTTTGAAAGTCAGCGGTTGTACGACATTGGAGAGTACTTCGAAAAAGGCGGAGTTCCCGAGGGCTACTACGAGGTACCCGAAGGCGAACCTGCGGTGCGCCGCGAGGGCAAGGATCTGACCATCTTTACCGTCGGCGCGACTCTCTATCGGGCAATTGAGGCGGCCGATGAACTTGCATCCCGGTACGGCATCGAGGCTGAAATCATCGACGGCCGTTTCATCAATCCGCTCAACTACGACAAGATCGTCGCCAGCGTGAAAAAGACCGGTCGAATACTACTCGCCTCCGACGCCTGCGAACGCGGCAGCTTCCTTCACACCGTGGCAAGCACGGTCAGCCAGCTCGCATTCGACTACCTTGATGCACCTGCGGCGGTTCTCGGTTCCCGCAACTGGATAACTCCTGCGGCGGAAATGGAGGATGACTTTTTCCCGCAGAAGGATTGGATTATCGACGCGATAAACGAGCGCATCCTTCCGCTTTCAGGTCACACGCCGACTACCGTGCAGACGGGCGGAGAAATGTCACGGCGGGCACGGTTCGGCGTGTAATCGGAGCGATGCGTTTCATCAGTACGGTGGTGAGATAAGAAGGTCAATTTCGCGTGAAACGGGCTCGGCATACCGGGCCCCCACGCGATACTTTGCGTGATCCTCAGTCTCCCGGATCCAGACTACCTTCCCATGAATATCGAGCTGCTTGCCATCTCCGCGCGCGCTCAGGTGCAAGTCGAGCTCTTCGCCAATTTGAAGCGGACTCGCAGCATCGAAGGATATGCCGCTGTGACTCAGGTTGCGAATCGAACCGGATAGCTGTCCCTCGTTCTTTGTATAGCACCGCAGCGTGATTTGCGAGAGACGACTTACCGGAAAACGTTCGTCCCGCCTCTTGTCCGGGGGAGCTACAGATATTTGTCGTTTCCCCTGCATTTTTGAGCTGTACATCCCCAGATCTGCCATTTCAATCAGACCCTCGACGGTCTGCGCGTGCTCGGGGAACGTCGCTATGCCGCCCGAGAATGTGATGTTGAAGTGCTGGTGCACAGGCTTGCGGGAGAGGCCGTCGAGCAGCCGGTTGCCGAGGGCGACTGCGCCTTCCGTGTCGGTCTGGGGCATGATCAGCAGAAACTCTTCGCCGCCGTACCTGCCGACAGTGTCCTCCGAACGGAGAAACTGCTTCAAAAACTCGGAGAATGCCTTCAGCACGTCGTCGCCGGTCTTGTGACCGTAGTTGTCATTGAATTTCTTGAAGTCATCGACATCGATAAAGAGCAGAGAAAACGGAATGTGATAGCGATTTGAGCGGTGAAACTCCCGGTGCAGCACATCGAGGAGAAAGCGTCTGTTGTACATTCCGGTCAGATCGTCGGTCACGGACATTCGCAGCCTGACCTCATAGTCGGAAAGCTCGGTGACCTTCGGATTCTGCAGCTGCGTTCCCGTGGTGCAGAAGTAGTCGAAGGCAGCG
>DATKUC010000014.1:0-9337 GCA_035530835.1 Spirochaetia bacterium | reverse complement strand
TGCGAGGTCGGCTGCGGTGAGCCGGGGCGCGGTTCCGGTGTATCGGGTGATGAGGATGCGTTCATAGCGGTCGAGGTGGTAGACGAGGTCGGGGCGTTTCGCGCTGAGGAGAAAGCGGCAGGTTCCCCGGGGGTATGCGTGTATGAATGCTGCGTATATGGAGAGAAGGGGTGTGATTCCTGCGCCGCCTCCGATGAGGATGAGTGAGGGGCCCGCATCGGGTGACCAGGTGAATGCTTCGCCAAGCGGTCCGCGGAGTTCGATGGGGGTTCCGGGAAGGCTGCAGGCGAGGCGTGGTGATACGAGTCCTTTGGCGAGGATCTGCACGCCGAACTCAAGTGGTGCTCGTTCGCCCGGGGGCGAGACTATCGAATACTTGCGGCCGAGTTCATCGCCGGGGAAGCGGATTTCGTAGTGCTGTCCTGCGCGGTGCGGCACCGTCGTTTCCGGTTCGACGAGGAGGCAGATCATATCCGATGATGCATTTTCTACAGAAACTAGTCTCGCGGGGCGCCACTGTGCGGTGGCGGTCACTCAATCACCTCGACCTCATCGCCGAGGTGGATCACACCGAGGGATTCGTGCAGCAGGTGGCGGCCGAAGAGCACGCCCTTTGCGCCGGAGCGGTAGGTGCCGAGGGTCTCAAGCGGTTCGATCCCTTTGGCGGCGGTCGCCTGGTCGATGGTGGTCATCTCACAGCGGATGCAGCTTTTGACGACGCGCATCAGGATGCTGCCTACTCTGATGCGATGCCAGCGGTCTTCCTGGTATGCAGCGCCGCCTGCGACGACGAGGTTCGGCCGGAAGCGGTTCATCGGGAGCGGCTCATCGAGCCTGCCGTTGAGCTCATCGAGTGATGCTTCGCTTATGAGAAGAAAGGGCATGGAGTCTGCGAAGGAGAGGGAGGCCTCATCGCCTGTGTAGTACTTCGGCTTGATGCGGCGCCTGAACCCTGCGTGCATGCGCACGAGCCGGCAATCCCGTCCGAGATATTCGCTGAAAAGCGATGCTGCATCATCGCCCTGATCGGCCGCATCGCACGGCTGCTCCCACACTTCGACCGGCACCCTATCCCCATCATCCCGCGCGGCAATCTCCATCGGCTCCCGTCCCGGCACCGTGAGCCGTATGCCGTTCGCGGTCAGCTCGGCCTGAACGAGCGCGAGTGCGGGGTGCTGGCGCTGGGTGATGAAGATCCCGTCATCACCGACTATCATCCAGCTGCGGTCGTTGCGGAATCCGGTCCCGGTCACCTCGGCCTCGGTGACCTGATTGCCTGCGAGGGATTTGACCGGGTATATGGTGATGGCGGAAATCCTCATCGGCATGTTTCGATAAACTCCCTGATCCGCTCCGACCAGGTGAGCACGTCCCGGAGGTTCTCTGCGATGATGAGCGTGCTGTCCGGAAGGAGCGCGTGGAGCGAATCGGCAGTCTCTACCGGATGCACCGGGTCCCCGACCCAGGCCAGGATCAGCGCGGGAATCCTGATCGCGGCAATCTCTTCGCGCGGCGGGAAGTTGGAGAGCTTTGCCCCTTTGAGAATGGTGACGAGCGTGCGCGGATCAAACTTCGCAATGTTTTCGATGCCGCTTTCTGCAAGATCCGGACGCTCCTTCGCGAGCCACTCGATCGCAGACGGCGACTCCTTCATCAATTGCACAAGGCGATCGATGCCGCCGGTCTCGACCGCGCGTGCCATCGTGTCATAGACTGACGATTGGGCAGCGCGCGTCTCCCAGGCGGTCGGAGGATTCATCAGGATCATGCCCTTCACCCGATCAGGCTTTGCGCGACCTGCGTAGAGAGTTGTCGCGCATCCCATCGATTGCCCGCCCGCGAGATATCGCGAATGGCCGAGTGCTTCCATGATCCCCGTCATGTCCTGCGACAGCGATGGCCAGCTGTAGTCTGCAGGATCATCGGATGGCTGCGACTCTCCGTGTCCCCGCGCATCGTAACGAATCACCGTGGCGGCCTTGCCGATCGACGGCCAGTCGAGGAAGTTGTACTGGTCTTCCCCCGCCATACTCCCCATCAAACCGTGCCCCCAGATAAGCGGAACACCCGATCCCTGGACCGCCAGATTGAACTCGATCGATCTCACTTTCATGCTGCAACTCCTGTCACTCGGCAAGGCGCCGCCGGCCCGAGTATCCCTCTTCGATCCGATGATAGTAGGCAAGCTCATGCTCGTCGCTCCGCCAGCAGAGGAAGACCTGCTCACCATCGATTTCGGCGGGAAAATCCACAAGCCCTACCGAGAAGCTCCAGTCTTTATAGAAGCAACCGATATCCTCAAGCTCCTCGAAGTGCTCGGCAAGAGCCGCCTCAAGCTCCGCGCGCCCGGCATCACCCTCCGGCAGTGACCGGAGCCGATCCGCCGCGGCAAGGATGTCACCCACGATCTTTCGCACCAGCGGAAGCGTCCGCTCCGCCTCACCTTGAGTGAACAGCCGCTTGAACTCCACGATCAATCCTGCAGCGCGTTGAACCAGGTGATAAACTCCCGCCGCTCGGTTTCCCGCTCATTTCGACGGTTACTGCCGAGCCAGTCAAGAAGCTTGGTTCGCACAGCCTCGGAGAGCTCGCCGAACGGCTTCCCGGCCTCCGGATGTCCCGGCTGCACCGCCCAGAACTCCTTGATCCAGGTACCAAGCCGCTTGTCCATCGCCTCCGACCGCTCGATGAAGTGACCCAGCTCCTTCCCATCGGCACTGAACGCGATGTAGATCGGGATGTGCACCTCACCGCTTCGATGCGGGTAAAGATCGCCGATGTCCGTGTTGTCCGGATTCTTCTCGAGGATGGAAAGCTTCAGCAGCCCCGCCTCCTCGAACCGCGCGAGAATCGGCAGATTCGCAACCACATCGCCGCACCAGTCGTGAGCGAGTGCAAGGATCCGAAGCGGCGCCGCAGGCCGACGCACCGATGCAAGATCCTCCGCGCTCAGCTCCTGTGCCGCGAAGTTGTCGTCAATCTTATCGCGATTGACCTTCATGATGTCGAGGAACCCCTTGTAGGTCATCGCTTCGCTGAATGCCCGTTCAAGGCGGGCTGCCGGGATTTTTTGTTCCATTGAGGAAGGGTACGGACCCACAAACCGGGTGTCAAGCTTGTGCACAGAGTTCCACAGGCATCCCTCGCACCACGCGCCTGCCTCGGGAGAGCGAGCCACTCACTCAGCGCGAGCAAGAGCTCGCGAACCGTTCGGGCTCGCTCTCCCGGTCGCGGCGCGCCGTTGTGCGGTGATGCGCGTACGCCAGCGTGCCACGGTGGGCGATCCCCGCGTATCCGGTCTTCACGCTGTTCGGCGCATCGCGACTTGCAGCACGCGCCTGCCTCGGGAGAGCGAGCCACTCACTAAGCGCGAGCAAGAGCTCGCGAACCGTTCGGGCTCGCTCTCCCGGTCGCGGCGCGCCGTTGCATAGTGTCGCGCGCATGCAAGCACGCCATTGCGGCCGATCTCCGCGTATCCGATCTTCACGCTGTTCGGTACACCGTCAAATGCGCCGCGCCCGGGAGAGGGGCATCGAACGTTTCCGCAGGGTCGTCCCGAGGACCAAGTGAGATGACCCTCTCCCGCAGGCAGGCGTGTTGGCGGGTGGGGCGGGGGCGAGTGCGGTGGTCGACCTTCGCGGATCCCCTGTCCGGCTGAACGGTACACCGTCAAATGCGCCGCGCCCGGGAGAGGGGCATCGAACGTTTCCGCAGGGTCCTCCCGAGGACCAAGTGAGATGACCCTCTCCCGCAGGCAGGCGCGCTGGAGGGTGGGGCGGAGGCAAGAAGACCGCATGTTGCCTGTATTGGTCGCGAATCCTCCCGTCCGATTGTGACCGATCGGTAGCTCTCGAACGTGACACGGAGTCTATCGGACTTAATCTTCTGCCAATCGTCGGAGTGCGTCAGCGATGTCCGACTCGTTTGTTTCCGTTCAGGAACGGGTGATTCTGGCAAATGTGAAACGCGTGGGCGGATGCTTGATCGTACACTTTTTTGTGAAGCAGGTTGCCGTCAAATGCTGCGGATGAGTTTCTTCGTCATAAGGTTATGGTATACACGCTGTGTTTCCGTCGTCAAACAAATTGGGACCGGGAATTCCCCATCGAAGTTGCCGCGCCGGGACTTGTGGTTGTTCGCGAAATACTCAGACGCAGCGATACCAAATTGTGCTCTGTGTCCAGACAGAATCGTCATTTCGACTTTTTAGTGGATCACGCGGAACGGATGATGGTTCAGACGTTGAAGTCTTCCACCTCATACATCCGCTTGGTTCTTTCGCTCCCGACGCCAGTTCCCCGGCGACAGCTCGAATAATATGTTCTACGACCTCCGAGCTGTCTTTATGTAGTCGATGCTCCAGTTCGTTGTCCGACAGCCGCGGGTTATCCCTCTTCCTTCGGAAAGAGGATGAGCTGACCACTGTTCACGGAGCGGCGCAACTTCCATCCGACGCAATGCCATTGCGACGCGTTGAAGTCCACCTTCCGGGACACGATGTGGTCTGAAAGATGTACGCTTTGAACGGTCCGAACTCGGAGCTCCCAGTTCCTTCACGTTGCTTACCAAAAGTTTTGCAGACATACGCGCAGTGTCAATTCAAGGTGTCGACACGATGATCCGTCAAGGTATAATTTCTATACCATGGAGTTTGAGTATGACCCAAAAAAGAGTCAGGCAGACAAGGCAAAACATCACATTGACTTTGAAGATGCTCAGACTCTTTGGGAAGATGGTAATCTGATCGAAATACCTGCTCGCATTGCCGATGAACCAAGATCCCTAATCATTGGAAAGATCGGCGAAAAGCATTGGTCCGCAGTTGTCACCTATCGGGAACAGAAGATCCGAATCATCTCTGTCCGCCGTTCGCGCAGGGAGGAGATTGAAATATATGAAAGCTGAAGAACTTGACGAAAGATTTGACGCAGGTGAAGACATTACCAAGTATCTGGACATGAGCGGTGCACGCCGTGCAGGACAGAACGTAAAACGAGTAAACGTAGACTTTCCCGAGTGGATGATCTACTCGCTGGACAGGGAAGCGCGGCGGTTGGGCGTGCCTCGGCAGTCGATTATCAAGGTGTGGGTTGCCGAACGACTTGAAAAAGCAAAATCGTAAACAACAGAACCCCCGTCAAAATGATGCTACCCAGGCGAACGGTCGCGACCACTTCAACAAGGTGGAGACCGTAGAACATGTCGCGTCGGTCGACGCTGCCCGAAATCGCCACTGCCGATCGAATCGCACCGACATCTCGCCTGAGCGAGATCCCTTCAGTTGCTGAAGGTGATTAGCCGGAGGGCTCCGGAGATCGCTTTCCATCTCGCCCAGCGATGGCTCGAATGATATGTCATACGGTGGCAAGTATAGTTTGTCTATTACAGTTCCCAGAAGATAGGGGTTGAAGAGTTCCCAAAAAGGGAATATACTGTTGACTTCGAGGAGGGAACTGCCTATGATTGCATGTTATGCGAATAATCTCCAGGCGGACTCTGAGAGAATTCTTCGATCGCCAGCCGAAATCCAAACCTGGATTGGAAGCGTGGTATGCCGAGGTCAAACACGCTCATTGGAAGTCCCCGACTGACGTGTTATCGCAGTTCCCCAAAGCACGGATAGTCGGTAAGGATCGCATTCTCTTCGATATTTTGGGGAATCGTTACAGGCTGGTTGTGAGGGTCAATTACGTCGCGGGGATCGTCTTGATCCGTTTCGTTGGCACTCACAAGGAATACGACAGGATTGATGTCGAGGAAGTATGATGCGTGACACACTACGACCAATAAAGAGCGAACGAGACTACATTGATGCACTGAATACTCTGGAGAAAGTGTTTGATGCTGCCGAGGGAACGCCAGATGCTGACAAAAGAGACGTGCTTTCGGTACTCATTGAGAAATACGAAGACGAGCACTATTCGATTGATTTGCCGGATCCGATTGAAGCGATCAAGTTTCGAATGGAACAAGCCGGGTTGTCTCAGCAAGATCTGGTTCCGCTTATCGGGAGCAAATCGAAGGTGTCCGAAGTCCTTTCAGGGAAACGGCCACTGTCTCTTAGAATGATACGAGCACTTCGGAAACAACTGGATATTCCGGCGGACGTATTATTGGGTGGCAAAAAGCTTACGGAGCTGGATGATTTGTCCAATGTGGATTTTGGTCGTTTTCCGGTCAAAGAAATGTATGACAACGGAGCCTTCGAAGGGCTTGCTATTGATAATCCCAGGGGACGGGCAGAAGAATGCATACGTTTCTTGATTTCGAAAATTGGTGGACCGCAGATGATTCCGGCCGGGCTGTTTCGGAAGTCAACATCGGTTCGACTTAACGCCAATTTGAGCGCTGAAGCGCTGCAGGGCTGGAGTTTGCAGGTACTTGCAAAAGCAGCAGGAAGAAAGAAGAAAGGCAAGTTTAAGAAAGAAAAGATCACCAGTTCGTTCATGAAAGCACTCGTTCAGTTGAGCGCGATAGATTCAGGTCCTTCCGTCGCGCAGGAGATGTTGGCGACGAACGGGATTGTTATGGTGGTTGTCCGACATCTCAAAAAAACATACATAGACGGCGCTGCGTTCCTTCCTCGGGAAGACGAACCAGTAATAGGGCTCACGCTTCGGTACGATAGATTGGATAATTTCTGGTTCACGCTATTTCATGAGATCGGTCATGTAGTCCGACATCTGTCGTCGGGTTCCTTTATTGCCGACGACATGAGCCTCCGTGGAAAATCAACCGACAACGATCTGGAAAAGGAAGCCGACGAATTTGCCGTGAAATATCTGCTCCCAGATGATTTTGACTTCAATGAAATGAAAGACTTCTCGAATGAGGAGGTTCGAGAATATGCGACTGGTCATAATATCCATCCCGCAATTGTTGCTGGTCATTTAAGGTACGAGAGGAACGACTACAAAGCGTATTGGAACTTGCTCGGGAAAGGGGAAGCAAGTCGATGTTTCGTGGAATAAAAACCCTGGTCTGCCCCTGGGGTTTGATGCCAAATCAGGCGAAAAACCGCCTCGTTTCGGCGAATACAAACCGGTCGGTCCACGCAATTGAGTTACGAGCCGCTCATACGAGCGGCTCTTTTTTGGCATCAGGCGTTCGGCTGTCCCACTGCACAACGCTGAAATGAGCTGCGCGACCGTAGAGAGTTGTTTGGACGACGCCCAGTGGAACACCATCTCGATTGCTTCGGCCATCCCGAGATCGCCCAGCGACAACTCGAATGATATATTATGTCCGCACCGTTGAGACTCTCGAATCGCTCTGAATGGTCATCCGTGACCAAACGAGACATTGAGCGAGCGCGCGGCCCCACGCCGGAGCGCCGGAATGACGAAGCTATGCGCCAGATCCAATCGCGTCGAGAACTTGACTTTCGTGATCAAAAAAGCAAGCATGGCTTTCGTTGCCTGTTACTGAGCTGTGACATGCGCAACGGAAAACGCAAATCACCGATCGGAGACAGCAATGAGTACAACCGAGCGGCGACAACTAATGATTGCCGCGGATCAACACAAGCCCCCGGAAATCGGGCTCTGGCTGTGGGCCCTCGAAGACATTCGCCAGAAGACACTCGAGGTGATCGACACTATAGTCCCGGCGGAGGTTGATTGGTTCCCGAGTAGCAACGAGAGTAGCATTGGGTCCGTGCTGCGCCACATCGCGGACGTCGAGGCAGACTGGCTATACGTCGAGGTTCTCGAGAAGCCCAGGCCGGCGGACATTCTGGGACTTTTTCCGGAATCGGAGAAAGATGAACAGCGCGAGAACCGAGGAATGCATATACCTCAGGTCAAGGGATTCACTATCAATCAGCACGTCGCTCGGTTGAAGTTCGTCAGAAGTGCGGTTCTGGAAGTCTACAGGGGAATGGACCTCGACGACTTCCGTAGAGTTCGGAAACTGGAATCCTACGACGTTACACCTGAGTGGGTGCTGTATCACCTGATTGAGCACGAGGCTGAGCATCGAGGACAGTTGATCGCGATTCGTGACAGAATCAGACAAGGAAAAGAGTAGGCGTCAAGAATTGTTGAGCGAATACGGCATCTCCACCTGAAACCCGAATCACCGCTTCGCAAAACAGCATATCTCGGATTCTCAAACTAATGTGGCAGCGATCATATTGCCGTGCCGTAGGTACGACGTAACGCTGAATTGAGCTGCGCGGCCGATGCCATTTCTCGGGCCAACGAGCGCTCAAACCTCGATTCTTCCTCGCTCCCGACGTCAGATCGAGCAGCGACAGCTCGAATGATACGTTATGCAGTCATTCGGATTAATTCGTGTAATTGGACAATGAATGGAGCTACTGCTCCTACTTCGGATTTTGCGGGTTCGCCTCAGACTGCGAACTGACTTCGGATATTGTGAGCAGTTGTTCCTGGAGATCCGGAATACTTCGCTTCGAAATTTGCCATACTCTCTGGGCGAGTATTTCTCCATAGTCGTGAGCAAGTTTGTTCCTCAACGCCACGATTTTGGTCCATGCGATCGCTTCGAGCGCGTTTTGGGTAGAAGAGGACACGTGGTTTGCGGCCTCGCCGAGTGTCTCGAGTTGTCTTTCAGTTGCCAACCGCCGCATACGATCGCGTTCGAATGCCTCGAAAGTAACATTGGAAGTGAACTCAATTATATCGTTGCAGCATGAGAGCATGTCGACCAAATAGGCCAGGTCACGGTCCTCAAGATGCATACAGAAGCTCTTTGGAAGACAAGATGCTCCGTCTGCGCACGGGATTTGTTAGGGCTTGGGGTTCAACGATGTCTACCTGTCGATGAAAGAGCTGTTCCAGCTCACTTTCGAGATCCATCAGATCAAAAAGCGAAATCTCTGCTGAAGGTGAGAAGGAAATCAACAAGTCAATGTCACTACCGGGTTTCATATCGGAACGGATTGATGACCCAAATACGGATATCTCTGTTATGGAGTAGTGGTGGGCGAGGTGGGTCAGTTTGTCGAAATCGACGTCAACGCCGTTCATATGCAGCTTTTCAACGACCGTCATAAGAGGATTCTACAAAGCCAAGACCGGTCTGACAATGGTCAAACTCAGACGCTGATCGTTGTCACTTGGGTGATGACCGGTGCGTGACGCAGAATTCTGTGGAGCCAAGACTGCCTAACACCTTCATTCGCTCTACCGATGCGAACAGAGCAGTCAGTAGGATCGTCAAGCGAGCAAACGAAGTCTTTGGCGAAGAATCCTTGATGGCTGGATTCAGAGCGGAACACCGGAATAAGTATCAGATTCTCTGGCCGGAGAGTTCCCCATGATTTCCATGGGTACTCACCGTTTACGCTAAACAGTACACCGGCAATTGCAGC
>DATKUC010000013.1:0-55415 GCA_035530835.1 Spirochaetia bacterium | reverse complement strand
TCCATTGCAATCATATTATTGTGGGGTACAGTCTGTGTCAAATCTTTTTCTACGTGAGATTTAGTTCGTTGTGCGGGGTTTGTACCGCGGAATCTGAGCGACCGTATCAATCACGATATTCATTTCAGCGATGTGAATCCCCGTGTATCGCTCGATGCTTTCAACAATATAGTTCTGAAGATTGTGGACAGTGCCCGCCAGGGCGACCCCGAATGGAACGGCGATGTGCAGCTCGAGCCGGTAGCCTTCGGCGTCTATCTTCACCGAAATCTTCTTCACTTCAGCTTCGAGTTCGTATTCATCGACGCAGTGGAGGATCATCTGGGTCAGTGCGGACTCGGCAATGGTGACGGTTCCCTTCTGGCTGAACTGTGGACGCACGACAGTCTTCTCGAACACCTGCTGCCTGTTTACCAGTCCGAAGCGCCGGCGGAGGAATATCTTCACCGAATCGGCAACGAGGCGCGGATAGTTTCTCTTCACTTCGATAGCCGGAACGGGAATCACGTGTTTCCCCTGCGTGCGACGATAGTGCATGGCGGTGCTTATTTCTTCAGCCGTTGCAACATCCTCGATCCGGATGATTTTGGTCGGGGATGGCAGCTGCAATCGTTCACAGATCTTGTTGATCATACCGTCGGAGGTCCCGAGTACCAGGATTCGTTTGAACTTTTCGCTTTCCAGCGCGTTCATCACCTGTTGCCGGTGCTCCCTGTCGGTAAAAAGTGCAGTCTTTACTGCACTCAGGTATGCCTGCTCGCGTTTCGCGGACTTTCCGGCGAGGATCTTCTGGTCGCGGATGAGAAGTCCGTCGTCGACTATCATCTCAACTCCATGCTTTTCGGCTACAAGCCGTGCTCGAAAGCTTTTACCGGTACCGCTCTTTCCGACAAGTGCGAATACCTTCACACCGCGTATCATCCAGACGATGTGATGGAGCAGATTGCGCATTCCTTCAGTGTAATGTGAGCCGTGAACTGTTACAAGTCAGACGGCAGTTGTCATTGGATCATCCGGTCGATGGTTTGATCACTGATTGCCTCGTCTACTTTTTTCGCGGGAAAGAGTGCGTGAAGCATTTCCCGTTGCCCGTCGGCTACCGGGGCCGAAATTGACCTGAACCGGAGGACCGGATCGTACTCGGGGAGTTCGAGCCGCAGGGAGTGAAGCAGATATTCAGGCAGACTGGAGTCTCCATACTTACGGTCACCCGCGAGCGGAAAGCCGTGCGACGCCGCCTGCGCACGGATTTGATGCGTTCTGCCGGTAACGATCATGCAGAGTGCCAGGGTGACCCGACGGCCGTCCGATAGCAGCGGCTGAACGTGGGTTTCTGCGCTCTTGCCGCCGTCCGCGCTATCTGAGCTCACATGAGAAATGCGGCTGATCGGATCCCGCACCAGCGAATCCTGCCAGGTTTCCGGGGCAGTGAGTTTGCCCGCCAGCAGGGCAAGATAATACTTCCTGCAGGCTCCCGACTGCAGATGAGCCAGGAAGCGGTGCGCACCTTCGAGTGAAACCGAAAAGAAGAGGAGCCCAGTCGTGTTTCTGTCCAGGCGATGGAGAGGTCCGGGCCGGAAGCTGAGGGAAGCAGTCGTCCGACTTGCGAGGTAGCCACGCACAAGATCGTCAAGTGCAACCGCTTCGAGGTCCCGTCCTCCCTGAACCGGGACGCCGCGAGGCTTATTTAGCGCGAGCAGGTGCTCGGTTTCCCACACGATCATCGCTTTGACGGCGGCGGTGCCGGCGGCACTGCCGGTGTTAAAGGTCGCGGTCGAACCGGTGGGCGGGGAGTGTGCACCGGACCTTGCCGCAAGGGACGGTCGGATCTCGATCGGAACTCCTGAGGTCACCCGGTACGAGGGCGGCACTTTTTTTCCGGCGATCCTGACTTCGCCACTTCGCAGCGCCCGGTAGATGCGACTCAGTGGCAAATCGGCGAAGTGACGCCTGAGCACCGCGTCGATTCGTTTGCCTTCATCGTCGCGCCCCGGCAGAATCGGCAGATACTCGGGTTCCATGGACCTATAATGCCATTTTCATTCTGTCTTGACAAATGAAGTTGACGACGACACACTGACGACGTATGCCGTCGAAAGCTTTCTCGTATCTCTACAGCCTGGTCAGCAGCCCGGTGTTTCTGGCAGCATTCTTCAGCTGGTTTATCGCTCAGCTTTTGAAGGCAATAATCGAAGCGGTTCGCCATCACTCCCACAAGTCCCGCGACATGGTCATGACCCTGTTCTGGAAGACGGGAGGAATGCCGTCCAGCCATTCGTCCCTGGTGACCGCGCTCGCAACCTCAGTTGGATTCGAGTACGGCCTGGACAGCCCCTTGTTTACTATGGCTCTCTTTTATGGGATACTCATAATTCGTGACGCGCTGGGGGTTCGCCGGTCGGCCGGTTTGCAGGCTCAGACGCTGAATCGGATGGGAACCGAGCTTCACGAGCGGTTCGGCATACGGTTCAAGGCTGTCAAAGAGGTGAACGGACACACCGCCGCAGAGGTGTCGGTGGGAGTTCTTCTCGGATTTTTCATTGCCACCGCCTTCAGCATCCTATAAAAAAACAGATGAACCCGAAGCTCAGCCGTCTGAAGCATAGTCCGTCCTCAGCTCTCGCCGTTTTCTTAGCCGTCGGATTCGCTGCCGGAGTGCTGTTCATCATCCTTCCGTCCCGTCCTTCATCGAACACGACCTGGCGTGGCTACTACACCATTGTGGCAGGAGACAGGGTGGCCGACAGTGTCGTCACCCGCGCACTTGAAAAAGCGGGCCTGTCCGGGATCATATCAGCCTCGAACGCGACAGTCTCCTTTACCGATTTCTCCGGAATAAGGAAAGTTTCCGTTGCCGATATTCCCGCAAGGTTTGACCCGGTTGATCCTCGTCTTGACCCATACATGAAGCGCGTATCGGCGCTCTTCTCGACTGCTGTCAATGGACAGCCAATGCAGATCATCTATGTACCGGTGTCCGGAGTCGGTTCCCATTTTCCCGGACTGGGTGTTCTCCGGGTAAACTCACTTGCGCACCGTGCCCTTGATCCGCTCCACATCGACTGGTATCTGCTGGAATGGAACGGTCTCCGACGCGTTCTGTTCATAGTCTCGTTTCTCGTCTTCTGTGCGCTGCTTCTGATGCGCACGCGCCACTTCCGCATACCTGTTCTGCTCGGCGCGCTTCCGTGGATTTCCGGCGCGTTCGCCGGTGGCTACGGCAGCTTTGCCGCGTCCTGCCTGCTGGTGTTCGCATGGGCCTATCTTCTTGAGGAGGGCGTTCCTGCAATTGAGCGCTCATCGGCGAAGTTCCACTCGCATGGAGATGAATCGGGGCTCAGGCAATTCGATCGTTTCTACAGCAGCGAACTCGCCGCGCGATTTGGGTTCTTCATTGTCGCAGTGGTTGTTGCCGCCGTTCTCGACTACGACGGCGTTTCAGGTATACTCGCCAGGGTGATCCCCGGTCTACTTGCAACAGTCGCGCTGGCCGGGCTCGTGGTTCGGTATGTGCAGTGGACAAGATCCCGCAGGGAGCATGAATCGTTCATACCGTTGCGGATTCTTCCCCGCACCATGACCCGCGCACTTCGGGGAAGCTACGTCCGACTTGTGCCATCACTGCTTTTTGTTCTGGTGTTCCCTCCGCTCGTGATGCTCATTCTGCCCGGCGATTCGCAGGTCTATGTACCGAGACCGGTTCCGGTAGCTGGAATCTCGTCGCTGTCATGGAACGATCTCGGGCGACTCTGGCAGCGACACGACGCATCGGCCCTGCCCGACCTGTCAGACTACATCGCGCATCGCGCATATCAGGACGCGTACCTGTTCAACAGACCGTATGAGTTCCCTCATCCAGGGCAGGATGTGACGATACCGGAGTTCACACTCGGCGGATTGAACATGAGTGAACATCCCCGGGTCATGATGACTTTCACCGATTCGTGGTTCAGGGACCAGATGAAGGTCGGCGGCGTTCCTGCATTGCTTCGCAGCCAGGGGCGGGCAATGATGGTTGAACGGCAGCCTTCCGGCCTCGTGTCTGCGGACTATGCGGTGCTTCTCCGTCATACTGGAATAGTCCTTCTGGTATTCTTCCCGTTTATTCTGTCATTTGTACGCATGTCGATGCAGATACGCTTTGGACTGCGGGATACATTCATCCGCAAGAGACGACTTGTAGCATAGCGAGGATACATGGTATCACTTCGAAACTTCCGCGGCGCGGGGGTCTATCCGTATGAACGTAAGGCCTCCACTCGAAACAAGCGGATCTGGAACGCCGCGATTCCGGGTGTGGCCGTAGTTCCATTTCTACAGCATGACGGAGCGCCCGCGCTGCCGCTCGTACATCCCGGTGATCGTGTGCGAGAGGGGATGCTCATCGGCAGCGCGTCAGGCGGCGTGTCCGCGCGCGTACATTCGCCGATTCCCGGCGTGGTTCGGGAGATCCGCACCGTGCAACTTGCGGGGGGAACCGCGAGTCTTGCCGCGGTGATCGAACTCGACGGTGAGTTTGATCAGCTCGGCAAGGTGCCTCGTATCTCGAAATGGGATCAGCTGTCCGCGGACAAGTTGCGTGAACTCATCCTGGAATATGGCGTAGTGGGCATGGGCGGCAGCGGAACGCCGACGCACGTGAAGTTCGAACCCCGGAGCGGAGAGACGCTCGAGTGGTTCGTTCTGAACGGAGTCGAATGCGAACCGTACCTTTCGGCCGACCATCGACTCATGGTGGAGAAGGCGAACGAACTTCTCGAAGCTGTTCGCATTGCACGGAAAATCCTCTCACCCCGGCGAGTCGCGATTGTGCTGGATCGTGGTGCGCGGGACGCCATAGCGGCGATCAAACCGTTGCTGGGAGAGCGCGATGCCGAAACACGTATCATCACCGTTTCAGGCCGCTATCCGCAGGGAGACGAAAAGCAGTTAGTCCGAACGGTTGCCGGCCGCGAAGTGCCGTCCGGCGGAACAGCAAGGGACACCGGCGTTGTTGTCTGCAATGTTGCGACAATGTTTGCGCTGTATGAGGCGATAGTGTTGCGCAAACCGGTCATGGAACGCATAGTCACCGTCTCCGGCGCCGCGGTCCGCCGCCCCGGAAATCTGAAAGTCAGAATCGGCACGCCAATTTCCGATCTCATCCTCGACTGCGGTGGCTTCGTAGAGCAACCCGCGCGCATCATCGTCGGTGGCCCCATGATGGGGCTCGGCGTCTACGACGTATCGACTCCGGTGACCAAAGTGACGCGGGGTATCCTTGCGCTGACGGCCGCTGAGATCGGCGAGGCGCCGCAGACGTCCTGCATCCAGTGCGGCAGCTGCATGCGCGCATGCCCGATGGGACTCGATCCGACACGTCTGTACAAGCTGATAGACCATCGGCAGTACAGCGACGCAGTTGGAATCGGGCTCATGGACTGTAGTGAGTGCGGAGCTTGCGGTTATGTCTGCCCTGCCCACATCCCGCTCGTGCAGGGACTGAAGACCGGGAAACACTACGCATTGGATCTGCCGGCGAAGAAACAGGAGAGAATGTGAGCAGCGTGAACGAGAACGAATCTTCGTCGAAACTTGTAGTCACCGGTGCACCGCAGTTTCACGATCGGACATCGACCGCCCGGGTCATGTGGTCGGTCGTACTGTGCCTGCTGCCGGCAACTGCCTGGGGAGTAGCGGTCTTTGGTGCACACGCGGCTGCGGTTCTTGGAGTTGCCATAGCAGTATCGGTACTTTTCGAGCTTTTAATTGATCGGGTCAGTGCAAAGGCGGCATCGATTGCCCGACCGGCCACAGTGCGGGACGGGAGTGCAGTCCTGACCGGTCTGCTGATCGGAATGAGCATGCCTCCGGAGGTCCCTCTCCTCATCCCGGCTGCTGCGAGTGCGTTTGCCATAGTTGTGGTGAAGTGGACGTTCGGCGGGCTGGGCAGCAACTGGATGAACCCTGCGCTCGCCGGGCGCGTATTCGTCTTTTTTTCCTGGACCGGTGCAATGACGCGCTGGACCATGCCCTCGACGCTCGTGGGCGACGGTGCTCAGCCGCTGCCGGATGTGCTGAGCGGCGCAACCCCGCTCGGGCTGGTGAAGACACATCTGTCGGGAACCGGTCCGATCGACGTACTGCATCAGCTCGGTTTTCCGCAGAGTCAGATTGACACACAGGTTACCAGCTGGATAAACGCCCACCTGCTTGATCGTCTGGGGGCTCATCTGCCCGGAGGGTATATCGATCCATTTATCGGGAATGTTCCCGGTTCTATTGGTGAGGTTTCAGCACTCCTTCTGCTTCTCGGAAGCGTATTCATGTTCGGACGCAAGATCATCCGCTGGGAGATCCCTTCGAGTTACTTTCTCTCGTTTGCGCTTCTGACCTGGATATTCGGTGGAGTAAGGTATCATGCCGGGTACTTTACCGGAGATGTGCTGTTTCAGATTCTTACCGGCGGTTTCATGCTCGCTCTGTTCTACATGGCAACAGACCCTGTCACCTCGCCGATGAGCTCGTCCGGAATGCTGATCTACGGAATAGGAGTGGGCTCGTTCACCTTTCTGATTCGGACCTACGGCAGCTACCCTGAGGGGGTAGCTCTGGCCATCATTTTCATGAATATCTTTGTACCGCTCATCAACAAGCTCACCTCTCCGCGCCGGTATGGAGTACGGACAGGCCGCGAATTGCGGGTGGCGAGTCAGCATTCCGGTGCGGCGCGTGAGGAGCGTATATGAATGCCGTTTTCGGTGCGGCCCTGCGGCTGCTCGTCATATGTCTCGCGAGCGCCCTGGTGATCGGGGTGGTCTATTTTTTCCTTTCGCCCGTTATCGCGTCGGAGGGTAAGCGGAAAGCGCAGATGCATCCGGCAGGATCGATTGTCATACACGCGGCGCGGGAGATGAGCGCACCTTCATCTGAGCTTTTCGGAGGAATCATATGACGAGCCGGAACACGCTGAGCGAAGATTTGATGAAAGGCTTAGTGCGCGAGAACCCCATTTTCATGACGCTGCTCGGGCTCTGCCCGGCACTTGCGGTGTCAAACAAGGTATCGAGTGCGCTCGGTATGGGCGCTGCCGTGGCAATTGTGCTCATTGCGACGAACTTTCTCGTTTCACTCCTGAAGGATTTCATTCCCGGCAAAGTTCGGACGCTTGCGCATGTGGCGATCATAGCCACTCTTTCGACAATCGTTAATCTCTTCATGCATGCATACACGCCGGCACTCTTCGCCGATCTCGGCCTGTACGCTCAACTGATTGCGGTAAACTGTATCATAATTGACCGGGCAAACTCATTCGCGAGGGAGAACAGCGCCGGTCGTTCGGTCGTCGATGCGCTCGGTATGGGTATCGGTTTTACGCTTGCACTGACGCTCATCGCCCTTCTTCGAGAGGTGCTCGGGAATGGCACGATTACGCTCTTTCCGGTTGCCGGATGGAACGGGACACTTATTATTCCAGGGCTTGGAGCCGCACCGATCAAAGTGCTCGGAATGTCGGCCGGCGCGTTCCTGGTATTCGGGTATTTGAAGGCGATGTTCAATGCGTACCGGATGCGCAAGGCCTCAGGTGAGGGAGCCGACATCAAATCCGGACAGATTGCGTGAGGACCCGGAAATGACATACATCGGAATTATCATCACCTATACTCTCGTACAGAACCTCGTTCTCGTTGACTTGCTTGGTCTGTATTCCTACGTGAACGTTACACGGAGGCTCGACTCCGCGGCCGGACTCGGCCTCGCGATGGTCATTGTGATGTCCCTTGCGGCACTTCTGACCTGGGTCATCTATCACCTGGTCCTGCTACCGCTCGGCATAACGTTCCTGCAGATTCTGACCTTCCTACTGATCATCGTGGGCCTCGTACAGATCCTGGAGATGATTACGAAGTGGTCTTCCGGAGCGCTGCATAGCAGCCTCGGCTCGTACCTTCCGATGCTCACAGTCAACTGCGCAGTGCTTGGTATCGCTCTCATCGCGGTGAACGCGAACTACAGTGCGTTTGAGAGTCTTTTCGCGGGATTCTCCGCGGGAATCGGCTTCCTTCTTGTGACCGTAGTCATGGCCTCGATTCGCGAACGTCTCGATCTGGAGTGGATACCGAAGCCCTTTCGCGGTATTCCCATTGCGTTCGTCAGCGCGGGGCTTATGGCGATGGCGTTTCTCGGATTCGACACGGCGTTCCTGCGGAACTTGCTCGGGTGACCGGTGCAGCGGTGATGTTGACCACAGGTGAATTCCTTCACGTACTGGTGGGCGGCGTCGCAATAGGAGTTCTCGGTGGATTGCTCGGTATGCTGCTGTCCGCCCTTGCGCGCATCACCGGATATCGGGTGGACGTTCGCCTCGCGACCTACCGTGCGGCTCTTCCCGGTTACGACTGCGGGACATGTGGATATGCCACCTGCAATGAGTATGCGCGAGCTATCCGTGATCGCGATACTCCTTCGAAATGTGTGCCGGGAGGGCGGCAGACTGCTCGACTGCTGAGCGAAGCTCTCGGTATCGAGGTGAAGGTGAGTGGCGCGCGTCGGGTTGCTCAGGTACATTGCCGGGCACCGGTGTCGCGGAGCAGCGGTTCCGATCCGGAGAGCGTCGGACATCCTCGGACAGCCGTCAGGGAAAAGTTCAGATACTCCGGTCACGATGACTGCAATTCAGCTGCCCGATTGTATGGCGGCGACCGCGAATGTGTTTACGGTTGCCTCGGACATGGCTCCTGCGCTCGGGTCTGTCCGGTCAACGCTATTGGAAATGGACCGGATGGAAGGGTCTGGGTAGACAGGAACCTCTGCGTGTCCTGCGGCCTCTGTCTGGACGTCTGTCCGACCGGCGTCCTGAAATGGGTTCCGGCAAGCGCGGATGTCATCATCGGCTGCAACTCACCGGATTCCGAGGCCCAGGTCGCCGAATACTGTTCGCTCGGGTGCACCGGATGCAGGCTGTGCGAGCGAAAAAGTCCCGCCGGTGGGTATCATGTCGAACACAATCTGTGTAATGTGGATTACACTCAGAAGGGGGATCGCCGGGACGGGATGGAGGCCTGTCCCACCAGGTGCATTCTACCCGCGGGAAGCATTGTTCCAATCGGGCGCAAAGTGAGTACATCGAGGGAGGAATCACCGGTTCAATCCGGCTGAGGGGGAATGAGCAAGGTCAAACTGATCTTCGGCACAACGAACACGCAACCGGTTGGCACGCCCGATGAAGAGGTTGAAGCGGTCTATCAGAGCGCATATAAGCCGTTTCTGCGAGAGCTTTACAACTTCCCGGAAATAGCCATAACGATGCACTACTCGGGGACCCTGCTTCAGTGGCTCCAGGAGAGGCACAGCGAGTTTATTGATGTCCTTTCGGAAATGGCCGGAAGACGCCAGATCGAACTTCTTGGTGGTGCGTTCTATGACCCGGTGCTTCCGCTCATCCCCAGGGCTGACGCACTCGGTCAGATCGAGAGTCTCACTACCCTTCAGCGCAAGCTGTTCGGACGACGGCCGCGCGGAAGCTGGATTACCGAACAGGTCTGGGAACCCTCGCTTGCCTCAACGCTCAAGAACAGCGGAATGGAGTACATTTTTCTTGACGACTATCAGTTTATCACCGGCGGAATTCCCGAGAGCGAGTTGAACCGACCTGTGGTCACAGAGGATCAGGGGAAGACACTCATTGTCTTCCCGAACTGTCACGACCTCCAGCAGATGATGTGCGTCGATACCGCTGAAAGAGTCCTGGAGTACCTTCGTTCAAAAGCAACCGATGATGAAGATGACGACCGCGTCGTTGTCGCAATCTACGATGGTGAACGCTACGGTGGATCGACAGACTCACATCGCATCTGCTACGAGGAGCGGTGGCTCCATCAGTTTCTCACACTCGTCCGGGAGAACCTCTCCTGGATACAGCCGATAAATCCCGTGCGGTACCTGCGCAAACCTGTCGCGCGATCAAGGGCATATTTTCCGTCAACCTCGTATGAGGAGATGATGTACTGGACAATGAGTCCGAAGCGGCAGAAGGATCTCGAGGGAGTTCGGGACAAACTGGGATCAGGGAACGGTCGGAACGCATATGTATTCGGCGGCTTTTTTCGCCACTTCCTTACCCGATATCCGGAAAGCAATCTTTTATATGCGAAGATGCAGTATACGCACATTCTCGTGAATCAGCTGCGTGGAGACAAGTACCGTAAGAGCGCTGCACGCGAGGAGCTGTGGAAGGGGCAGTGCAACAACGCATACTGGCACGGCAGGCCTGGCGGCATCTATCGTAATCATCTTCGCAAGCGGGTGTACGCATCTTTGATCGAGGCCGAAAAGGTCACTCGAGAGCAGGGTGTCTTTATTCCATCGATTATTACCGTGGATTTCGATATGGATGGACTTCCCGAGTACCTCTACCAGGGGCAGGACCTGAACGCGTATGTGCATTTGCAGGGCGGTGTTCTGTTCGAGCTGGATTATCTGCCGTCGCCATGGAACTACCTCGACACCATGAGCCGGCACCAGGAGGTCTATCACTCGCCGGAGATCGCCAGGCTTGGATACGACCGCTATCTGCGAAAGTCGTTCATCGATCATTTTCTGAGCGACGAATGCGGAATCGATCAGTTCGAATCAGCGTCTCATGAGGAACAGGGAGACTTCGTTCCCCGACTCTATGAGGCGAAGAGCTACAACCGGGAACAGCACACTCTGAGCCTGCTTGCACGGGGCACCGTCATCGACGCCAATGGTCCGGTTCCGGTTGAGATCCAGAAGATCTTCCAGTTCCGGGATACTACCGTGGTCGTAAGCTACACGATCAGAAATCTGGGGGAGCGTGAAGTGCATCTGCTTCATGCACCCGAACTCAACTTTGCGTTTGAATCGATGGCTCCCGAGCATCTTCGCGTCTATCAGACCGTTGCCAACGGCGACACAGTCGAAGTTGACGCGGAAAAGCATGTCCTTGCCGGTGCAACCGGAGTAGGATTTGATGACCGCATAAACCGGGTAGCAATTGTGGTCTCCTTTCCTGAACCCACGGAAGTCTGGAGCCTGCCGGTGAAAACGGTTGCGCGGACGGAAAGCGGATTCGATACTCACTACCAGTCATCGTGTATTGTTTTTCGCCGCCGCATCGAGCTCGCGCAGGGGGCCGAGTACAGGACCAGCATATCGATCGCGCTCGAGAAGCTCTCGTCCTGAATCAGTCGGTTCGTCCGTCCAGAATGGCATTCATCCACGGCTCGGCCGCGGTGTAGTAGACATCCTTCGAGAGCAGAAACGCGAGAAATGCCTGTTTATACTTCCCCGCGAAATAATAGGATTGCCCGAGGTAGAACTGAGCGCGCGCACGAATATCGGCAGGGAGCGGTAGCGTCAGCAAATTGGAAAGCAGAGTGACCGCATCGCTCCATTGATGGTGGGCCAGCTGGGTAAGTACGATTCCTTTGAGAGTATATTCCGCACCTTTGTCTGAGGAGACTTTGTCTTCGTTGAGAACAACAGGTTTCAGTGGCGCGGGTGCTTCGATTCGGACGTGCGACAGGAGCCATTCGGCGGCTGTTGCAGTTTTTGGATCAAGTGTGGCGTTCGGGGTCGGAAGTATCAGGGATGGAACGAGATTGGAGCCAGACTGTATTCCCTCCTGCAGTATGAGAAAGGGAAGTGGCGTTGTCTGACGAGGTATAAGCGATGCGGTAGGAATTCCGGTCGCTTCTGCGCCAAGCGGCACTTCAATTGCACTGCCGGTAAAGTTTTCTCCTGCCTTCAATACGACAGTTCCCGATGTGAGAAGCGCGGTGTCGAGTACCGCGTAATAGTAGCCGATTCCGGGTACCGGAAAATCAGTAACACTCGATGTATCCGACGGGACCTCCCGAATACGTACCGCCCGGGAAAGTGCATCGCTTGAATCGATGGGTGATGTGCTCCGGAAGATCACAAGTGTCCGGCCGCTTCGCGACGACTGAAACCGCAGCACCACCTCGTCGTTGATTCGCGTCGTCGTCATACCGGAGACTGTTGCGGCAAGCTCGGCCTGGGTCGGTGCCTCCGAAATGCGGATTGGGCGCGTTGTGATATTGCGAAAAGGCACAAACACGTCGTACACACTATTGTCCGGTTTCTGTATCAGCACCGCGTAGTAGTATTCACCGGGTTCGGGAGGAATATCGAGAAACGACTCCGCCCCGGGATCGGTAATACCGGCAAGCGAGGCCTGAGCAATCGTGGAGTTGTCGATTTCGACTTTTGACCGATACACGCGCACCGGGCCGTTGACTCCCGGCGGATTCTGCCAGGTAAGCTGGACCAGCGGATCACGGATTGCTATCCGCAATGCCGAGACGTAGGGCGCCAGGGTCGTGGTGGACGCCGCATTATCCGCGAAGGCCCGCTGCAGCGAAAATGCTCCATTCGGACCGGGAACTCCGACAGCCATCAATACGCACACAATGAGCGAAAAGCGTGCAATCGGGCGATCAATCCGCAAATTAAAAGACACGTGCGTACCCCACCTCTGTCTATAGTAATCGGCCATTGAAAGTGAAGTCCACACCCTTTTTTCCGCATCTTCCGCTTGTCGGTTCCATGGCAATCGGGGAAAAAAAAGGGCCGTTCGCGGCGAACTGGATAGTTCCGCAAACGGCCCGGTAATCATGCAATCGTACTATTTCTTTTTCGGCGCCGGTTTGGGATCCGGCTTCTTCGGTGCTGGTTTCCCTGCGGGTGCGCTGCCGCCCTTCGGCGACTTTGCCGGTTCTCTCACATTAGCCATGATGTCCTCCTCAAAGGATCAACTTCGTTCATGTGTCTCATGAACATGTACATATAATATCACAAGATTTGGCAGGACAGCGAAACCCTTGTCCGGCCATATTTCTCATGAATTCTTTATGGCGGATGGAATTAGACAAGAACGGACAAATGTGGACTTTCGTAAATATAACTATACATCCGTAGTGTATCGAGGGTGACGAGACAATTGGTGGTAACAATCCCTGTTTTCCGGTATGCTGTGTATCAAAAATTCGGAGGAACAACATGCTGGAAGATCTTGTAGCGCCCGTGGAAGAATTGCGTGAGCTAGTCATGGAAACATGGAGGCATCTTTGACCCGGATACTACCCGGCAAGAAATCACGGAACTGGAAGCGCAGACATCCGATCCTGAGTTCTGGAATAATCGCGAGCGCGCCGAATCCATACTAACCGGCATTAAGCGTCTGCGGGACAAGATCGAACCCTGGCAAGCGTTACGGCAGGATGTTCTTGATCTGCAGGAATTGCTTTCTCTGGCATTGTCGGAGAAAGATCCCGTGCTTGAAACCGAGATCCGAGAAGGCCTTGGACGGCACGGTGAGCGATACCGCAAGCTGCGGATTCTCGAATTGCTGAGTGAGAAGCATGACCTCAACTCTGCATTTCTCACCATCCATTCAGGCGCCGGAGGGACTGAGGCGTGTGACTGGGTAAGCATGCTGTTGCGCATGTATCTGCGATGGACCGAACGTCGCGGCCTGAAGACGCAAATTCTCGACCTCCAGGAGGCCGAAGGCGGCATCAAGTCGGTTACTCTCGAAGTGGACGGCGACTACTCCTATGGCTATATGAAGGCCGAAACCGGCATCCACCGACTGGTGCGAATATCGCCATTCGATTCGGCCGGTCGTCGACATACATCGTTTGCGTCAGTCTATGCATCACCGGTAATCGAAGATGATATCGAAGTGGATATTCGACCGGAGGATATCCGGGTCGATACCTACCGCGCCTCAGGCGCCGGCGGACAGCACATCAACAAGACGGATTCCGCGGTTCGCATAACACACTACGCGACCGGCATTGTTGTGCAGTGTCAGAATGAGCGCAGCCAGCACAAGAACCGTGCCCTGGCGATGAAAGTGCTTGCCTCCAAACTCTACGAGTACTATCGTGAAGAGCGTGAGCAGGAGCAGGCAAAGACCGCACTTGAAAAGCATGACATTTCGTGGGGAAATCAGATCCGATCCTACGTGTTTCATCCGTATAGCATGGTGAAGGATCACCGTACAAAAGCGGAAGTCGGCAATGTTCAGGCAGTCATGGATGGGGATATCGACAACTTTATCGAAGAGTATCTGCGCCTGCAATGGGCGAGCAGAAAGTAGGGGATCGGGACGGAACTCATGCAGGCCAAGGACGTGCGGCTACTTATCGTTGACGACCTCGATTTCATGCGGACTGCGATTCGCGATATTCTGCGCGCCGCAGGTTTCTTGAAGCTCGACGAGGCGGTAAATGGACGCGAAGCTCTCATGAAATACGAGCATATCCGACCCGATCTTGTCCTGCTCGATATTGCGATGCCGGAAATGGACGGGATCACAGTTCTCTCCCGACTCATGCGGACTCATCCCATGGCTCGCGTGGTCATGTGCAGTGCGCTCGGTGAGGAGCAGATGATTATTCGTTCGATCCAGCTTGGCGCGAGGGACTTTATCGTTAAGCCGTTCAAGCCCGAACGGGTCACCTCGGCGGTCAAGAAAGTGCTCGGCCTCGATGCAGTATAGGCGAATACTGTTGCTCAGTATGCTCCTGGGGGCGATGGGTTCAGCAGAACGGCTCCTCGCCGTGGATGCACCGCAGCAGCCGCCGGTAGACGACCGCAAGACGTGGACAGTTGGATTCAGCGTATTCAGCACGTCGGATCTGCCCGCCGAGTTTGAATATCTCGGGGCAAGCGTACCTCAGCTTCTCCTTTCGGACCTTCACGAATTGCCCGCACACACTTTTTCGTCCGACGAGCGAACCGCCTATCGGGGCGCGATTCTGCAGACCGCTCTGGCCAAGGCCCGGGGAGCGCTGGACACGCTGGTAAAGTCGCGGGATCAGATAGTATTCTCGCAGGCCACCGGTTCCGCGCTCGAAAAGCAGTACGCAAGCTCGGACGCGCAGATTGCGGATGCACGCATGCGCCTCGCGTATCTCTCGTCGCTCAAACCGGATTCGGTTGATGTCGCAGAAACGAAACCGATTGTGCTCTCAGTCGATACCAGTACCGGCCGCCTTTACCCGTCACCTGACGAACGCCCGGGAGTCCTTGCAGATACTCAAAAGCTCGACGCGCTGGTCTTTGGCTCGATCAGCTATCAGGCGGGAGTCGCATATGTCGACGTCTACGTCTATGACAGGGCGCTTGACCGCGTCGTGTACCACCGCGAGTATCCGCAGTCGCCCGAACGTTTGTATGACTGGATACCATTTGCAGCCGACGAGCTTGCCGGGGAGCTTCTGGGACGATCCTGGGGCAGTGTTGCGGTCTCCGTGAATCCGAACAGCGCCGCAATCCGCGTCGACGGCAATCTCGTAGGGTTCGGGTCGGCGACCGCCCGATATCTTGCTCCGGGGGCTCACATCATCACCGTGAACGAAAGCGGGTACCGTGAGGTTACTCGCAGCGTCGATCTTGCACCGTCGAAGACTGAACAGGTGGAGGTAGTGCTCCCGGTGCAGAACCGCGGCCGCGCACTTATCCAATCGGTTCCAGGTGGCGCCGACGTCTATATCGGCTCATTATGGAGCGGGGTCACACCGTTGACCGTGCCGCTTCCTGATGAACCTGAAGAGGTCAGACTCAGCCTGAAGGGATATCTTGATTCGCATTTCCTGCTGTCGCCTGCCGGGCCGGACGGTATCGAGCGTACTCTGGTGACGTCTGCTCTCGATTTTCCAAAGATAATCCAGGCTCGACGCGACGCGTTCTACACGCACATTGGCTGGTTCTTGCTCGCCGTGCCTGTCCCGATCATCCTCAACGGTCTGTTCTCCAACGAGATGGCGGTGAGGCAGAACGCGAATGAGTGGGCGAGTCTCACTCCTGCGGCACAGAATCAGGTGATTACGAGCGGAAATGTATTCTACTGGTCCGCCTGGGGCACGGCGTTCCTTGCGGCCGGTCTGTTTGTCAACGCGATGATCAGCCTTGTCGAATATATACAGGCCGGTGAGGCATATCATGTCAGGTAGTTCCATGATTGCAACAAGGAGCGTTTCATGACCAGGAAGAGTTTCGGGGCACGCCTGAAGGAGCTGTTTCGCATTGGCGTGGAGAGCGAAGAGTTCTACGAGGAACTCGAAGACCTTCTCATCGAAGGCGATATGGGCCCCGAGGTGACGCAGCAGGCAATTGCCCAATTGAGGGTCTTCGCGCGCGATCAGAGAATCTCTTCGAAGGATGATCTGGCCGAAGGGATGAAAGAGATCCTGGGCAAGCACATCCGATCAGGAGAACCGGTGTTCGATCCGAACCGGCTCAACGTGTTCCTCGTCCTCGGCGTGAACGGTACGGGGAAAACCACCTCGGTGGCAAAGCTTGCCGACTATTATCGCCGAACAAAAGGCGCAACCGGAATTGTGCTTGCTGCAGGCGATACGTTTCGTGCAGCGGCTGTTGACCAGTTGAAGCTTCATGGCGACAGGCTCGGTGTCCGCGTCGTCAGCCAGGGCGCCGGCGCCGATCCGGCCGCGGTAATCTACGACGGCATCAGCAGCGCACGCGCACGGGGTGACCGGCTCCTGCTTGCCGATACTGCCGGACGCATGCACAATCGGACAGATCTGGTCAATGAACTGCAGAAGATCGATAAGGTGGTGAAGGGCAGGATCGACGACGGGAACTACCAGAAACTTCTCGTAATCGACGCAACTACCGGTCAGAACGGACTGAGGCAGGCGGAGATATTCCACGAGGCGGTGGGTGTGGACGCTGTGGTACTCACCAAGTATGACTCGTCGGCGAAAGGTGGAATGGTCGTGTCGATTTGCCGGGCACTCGGCTTACCCTTTGCGTACACAGGTACCGGAGAGAAGTATACCGACATAGCGCCGTTCGATTCAGATGCATTTCTGGACGGTCTTCTGGACATTGATTGATGCGCTACCGGATCCTGCGTGGAGTCGGAATGAATTATGCCGCGTCACTTCTTGCACTGTTCGCGGCCGTCCTCATCCCGGGAACGGCCGTTGCACAGACGGGAATCACCTGGTATCACTCGGACTCACTCGGATTCCTGTTCAAACCACTGGTGCCACAACCTGAGGACGCATCAGCCCTTCCCGACGGCTACGTTGCCGGAGTACAGAAATCCGCAGGTGAACAGGCGCTTGCCCTCTACAGCGACCGGGTTCTGGATCAACGGACTGTCACGAAGTTCGGAACCGATGGAACTCGCGAAGCGACAACTGTCTATCGAGGTACCGACCTGTTTCACGAAACGCGGTACTCGAAGTCCGGCGATGTGATCTCTGAGACCTATTATGCGGACGGCTTACCGGCGACGCGCACGACCTTCGAATATGCGGGCGGTCTTCCGCTCTCGGCGACGACATATACGTTCACCCGATCGGCGGACGGCGCCGAAGTGGCGACTCCGGCGTGGAAGGATAGCTACTCCTACTATCCGGGTAGCTCAGGTGCAGATGGCAAGTTGGCGGGGCCGTCGGTCACCGGACATACCGCTGCGGGCGCGCTGCGGGAAGTCACGCGTACCTATACCGACGGCAGGATACGCGTTTCGCGATATGACTACTCCGGCACGCGGGTTACCGAAGAGTGGCAGGGCGGCGAGAGTACAGGAATCCTCAATCGGTACGACTCCCGCGGCCGCACGTCGGCTCGGGAGAACTGGTCAGCGGGAAAACTCCTTTCACGAGAGCAATTTGTCTACAATTCACATGATCAGCTCGTCTCTTCGCACCTTGAGAACATGTCGAGTGGAGAGGTGACTGACCGGCAATATGAAGCGGGGAAGGTGACCGAAGAGAAGTTGCTGCAGAAGGGGGTGCTCGCATCCACTTCGACGTTTCAGTACGAGCAGGGCAGACTGATTTCAAGCACGATGCACGAGGGCCGCAAGGTCGATCGATACACCTACACCTACGACGCGTCGGGCAAGAAGGAAACCGAGTCGCATTACCTCGACGGAGAGCTCGTCGAGGTAATCCACTACACGACCGGCGGTTCATATACTGAACGCTATCGAAACGGAAAGCTGGTGCTTCGCACGTACTATGAAGGCGAACGAAGGACCAGGGAGGAACTTATCCGTGACGGCAAGGTTGTCCGTGAACTCGCGTTTTAGGGTCAGCTGGATTCTTTTTGTTTCCCGGCGGTACTTTCGGACCCGCCGGAGGGAGAAGGGACATACGGCCTCGGTGCTTTCCGTGGCGGGAATTGCCGCCGGCGTAATGACGCTTATCGTCGTGCTTGCCGTCATGAACGGTTTTCAGCTCAACACCATCCGCTCGATTCTGCGGGTCAACTCCTATCACCTGCGCGTGACAGTTCACGGTGACCACACTCCCGATCCGCGGATCGAGCGGTTGCTGCGGGACGTTCCCGGCGTGCAGTCCGTGGTACCCTTTGTCGATGTTCAGACGGTGGCTCAGGGCTACTTCTCCGGCATTCAGGCGGTTACGCTGCGCGGGGTGCCGACCGACGTACTTTCCCTGGATCCGAGTCTCAAGTCGAGCCTGCACATCGTGGCGGGGGTGTTCGATCTCACGCACCCCGGCGGGGTGGTGCTCGGCACGGAGCTTGCCCGAAGCCTCGGGGTGCGCGTCGGCGATACTGTCTCGATACTCAGCGTGCTCGACGGCGCCGTCGCGGGACGGAAACCCGATTTCGTCGTCGAAGGTCTCTTCAAGACCGGATTCTACGATTACGATATGAGCTGGGGTTTCATCTCGCTAACTGAGGCGGAAAGCCGCTTCGGCGTCTCAGGCGATCTGGTCTACGGCATCAAGCTCGACAACCGTTTTGCCGACCAGGAGGCCGCAGCGCGAATCACCGCGTTGCTTCCGTCAACCGCTGAGCGAAACGTCAGCGTCGAGTCGTGGCGGGTCTACAATCGCGCAATCTTCGGCGCTCTCAGCGTCGAGAAGACCGCGATGATGCTGCTCGTCGGCTTGATATTCATCGTTGTCGGCGTGAACATCTATCAGTCTCTCAGGAGGACCGTCTATGAACGGACCGAGGATATCGGTGTGCTGAAAGCAGTCGGCGCCCCGCCGCTCGCAATACAGCTCATCTTCATATTTGACGGTTTCTTTATTGGAATCCTCGGTGCGTTGATTGGAACGCTTCTCGGGCTCTTTCTGTCGGTGAATATCAACGGCGTCTTCTCAGCAATCGAGATCGCCGTCAACGCCCTCCTCGCTGCGGGCGGGCCCGCACTTCAGCAGGCAGTTGGTATCCGGGCCGGTGAGTTTTCGATCTTCTCACCCGAGTACTTCTATCTCTCGTCGGTGCCGACTCAGGTGGTGTACGGAGAGGTATTCGGCATTTTCCTGTTTGCTATGCTCTCGTCCGTGGTGGCAAGTCTGCTCGCCGCACTTCGAGTTGCACGCATAAAGCCCGCTGCAGTGCTGAGGTACGAATAGATGGCAATACTCGAACTATCGCAGGTGACGAAGGAATTCGTGAGTGGCGCGGAACGGCTGGTCGTGCTCGAGAATGTGTCGCTGCAGATAGAGGCGGGCACGATAGCTATCGTCACCGGCCAGAGCGGCTCGGGCAAGAGCACGATGCTGAACCTCATGGCCGGGCTTGATGTTCCGAGCTCCGGGGAGATCCTGGCCGCAGGGTATCAGGTGCAGACGCTTCGAGAAGATGAGCTCACTGAGTATCGGAGCTCCGTAATCGGTCTTGTGTTCCAGTTCCACTATCTGTTGAAGGATTTCACTACTGTGGAAAATGTCATGCTGCCGGCCTTCATGGCCGGACTTCCGCGAAACAGGGCAGTTTCCCGGGCGGAAGAACTTCTCGGGGAGGTCGGGTTGTCGGATCGGGCTAACCACTATCCGACTCAGCTATCCGGCGGCGAACGACAGCGGGCAGCAGTCGCCCGGGCGCTCGTGAACGATCCGCAGATTATCCTCGCGGATGAGCCGACCGGCAATCTCGATGCGGGCAATTCCCGGATCGTGAAAGAGATACTCTTCTCGCTGGTCCGGAACCATGGGAAGACGCTGGTGCTGGTTACGCACGACGCCTCGCTTGCCCCGCTTGGCGACAGGCACCTCAAGTTGCACGAGGGTCGGCTTTTCGACGATGGAGAGTTCACGCATTGACCTGGCGCGCGTCGCTCCTCATTGCAGTACGTTACCTCTTCGGATCGACCCGACAGAGGCGGCTCCGCGCGCAGGAAGGTAGAAACCCTTCGGCCGGTGACGATGCGGCCGCCCCGAACGCGATACCGGTCCAGCCGCGCCGGCGCAGCCGAATACGAGGCGCCGTGATCGGTATCGCGGTGAGCCTCGTTCCGCTCATCGTCGTGCTCGAAGTAGCCGACGGCATGATTCAGGGCATCACTGCGCGATTTATCGAGGTCGGCACCTACCATCTTCAGGCGATTGCGACCGGCGATCCGGACGTGCAGTCGGTTTCCCGTCTCGTGCGCGTGATCCGCACGCTGCCCGGGGTGACCGCAGCCTATCCCGAACGGCAGGGGCTCGGGCTGATAACTTCACGCGGCGGGAAGACCGGCGGCACTATTCGCGCAATCGATCCTTCGATGTACGAGAAGGATCCGACCTTCCGGGAATACATACACATGGTTGCAGGACGGTTCGACCTCTCGACCGGCAGCTCGATGGTGATCGGGACCGGCATCGCTCACTCGCTCGACCTGGCACCGGGAGACACGGTGCGCGTAATCACGGTGCGCAGTTTCGGTCAGGATGCGTTCCTGCCGCGCGTTTCCACCTTTACGGTGAGCGGCATATTCACCTCAGGCTATCAGGAGCTCGACAAACTGTGGGTTTTCATCCCGTTTGATCGGGGAGCGCGCATCCTGCCTTCGGACACGGCCCGGCAGATCATCGGCATAAAGGTCGCTGATCCGTTTGCCATCCCGAATCCGCTTTTCAAGCCGCAGAGCAGGGCTGAGTCTCTCAACGTGCTGCACATGATCGGTTCGCTGCAGCAGTTGCTCGGCGATCAGTGGAGGCTCTACTCCTGGTATGACCTGCAGAGGGCGCAGTACATGTCCTTCGCAACGACGAAGAATCTGCTCGTCCTCATCATGATCCTTATCGTAGCGGTAGCCGCGATCAACATTTCATCATCGGTTATCATGCTTGTCCTTGAGAAGCAGGGCGAAATCGCAATTCTGAAGAGCATTGGCGCGAGTCCTGCCGGTATACGGCGCATCTTCATCCTTGCAGGGTTCAGCGCGGGGACCCTCGGCACGATCATCGGCATCGGCATCGGACTGTTCGTCGCCGTGAACGTGAATGAGGCGATCTCTGCGTTGCAATGGGTTCTGAACATCTTCCTCGAGCTCTTTCACCTCCTCATCTCACCATTTTTGCGTGTTCCGACGGTTCGAGTTGACATCTTCAACCCGGAGTTCTATCTTCAGACAATTCCCATACGGATTCGCGCGTCGGAAGTCTTCCTTGCCGCATTTCTTTCAATCATGCTTTCGACTGCAGCTTCCTACCTTCCGGCACTTCGGGCGGGAAACATCCGACCGCTTTCGATTATGCGTAAGCATTAATGCCGGATCTGGGGTACAATAATGACGACGGTGCGTAAGGGCGATCATGCGTCCTGCCGGCGAAGCGAAGGAACATGGCACAGACATGTATATCTTGCGGAAATGACGATGCTGTCATTCGCATTCAGACGATAATGGGACCGGTGACCGAGGATATCTGGCTTTGCCGGTCCTGCGCCGACAAGCACGGTATCGACGATAAGGAACCGGCCATAGAGCCGCGGATTGCCGACCTGCTTTCCGGTCTCCTGCGCCAGCGCGTCTCGAAGCGGCGGAAGAAACCCGGCGCGCCTGCTGCCGACAGTGCGGATGCGCGCAGCGCAGATGCGTCTGCCGATCGACCGGCGGAAGGAACGTCCAACCGGTCCGAAAACTCATCGCCGGCCGCAGCAGATGCAAACAAGGTCGGGGAGCGGTCACAGGCTTCCCGAGGACCCGCTGAGCGCCCCTCGGTCAGGCGTGACCATTCGTTTCCCGGAGACGATGTGCCGGCGAACGGTCGAGAGTGTCCGTCCTGTGGCCTCACCCTCTCGCAGCTAAAAAAAACCGGTCGTGTCGGTTGTGTGCATTGCTACACGGTTTTTCGGCCGATCATAGAAACAGTGCTGAAGGAGCAATCGTTTGCCGCGCGGCATATCGGGAGGCTCCCGGAACGATACCGGCGGTACCGGTACATCTTCATGGACCGCGAACGTCTGACCCGGGATTTGCAGGAAGCCGTTGAGCGGGAAGACTATGAGGAGGCGGGGCGCATCAAGCGTGAAATCCATCGACTGGATGGACAGGAAGGACTTTCAGATGATCCGAAATAGTGCACGCGCCGGCGGATGGCCCGAATCAATGGGGCTCGGTGAACACAAGAGCTGGTTCACGGAAGTCGGCCCGGACTACGATGTTGTCGTCTCCACGCGAGTGCGGCTTGCACGGAACGTTGCCGGATTACCCTTCCCGGGATTCATGAGCTCAACCGAGGAGCAGGCCGTGGCGACCGGTATTGCGCAGATCTTCCAGGACAAGTTCAGTTCGCGAGAGTATCTGGTGATTGATCCCTCGCGTCTGCACCCCTGGTCACGAACTCTGCTGCTCGAGCGCAATCTCGCTGCCGATGATTTTTCTGATACGGTCCACACCGTGCTCATTCTGCGGTCCGATGAACGATTTGCCGCATCGGTAAACATGGTGGACCATCTCAGGTTGTCGGTTCTGCGCGGTGGAAATCAGATTCGGGATGCATACGAGGAGATTGATCGTGTGGACCGGCTCATCGAGGAGGTGATTCCCTATTCGGTGTCGCTGGAGTGGGGTTATCTCAATTCGGAGATCACGAATATCGGGACCGGCATGCGTGCTTCGGTGCTGCTCCATCTGCCGGCTCTCATGGAGACCGACCGCGCGCCCGAGGTTTTTGAGACCATGGCCCGCTCCGGCTTCATGGTGAAGGGCTTCTGGGTGTCCGACGAGAACACCCAGGCTCGCCGTTCTCTCGGCGACATGTATCAGGTGTCGAATCTGATTACGATCGGAGTCGACGAGCGTGACATAGTGGAAAAGCTTGCTAAGACGACCAGTCAGTTGGTACATTATGAGCAGAAAGCGCGCCGGGATCTGATGAAGGGCTCAAAGCGCACGGCGACGACGGACCGAATTGCGGCTGCCCAGGTGAGTCTGCAGGAAGCGTCTTCGTTGAGTTACCGTGATGCGGTGGAGTCACTTTCGGCGGTACGGCTTGGTATTTCACTTGGGCTGGTTCCAGATGTCCGGACGGAAACCGTGACGTCGCTACTGTTCATTTCCCAGCGTTCACATATTCTGCACGCTTTCGATGCTGCTGAATCTGAGGACGGCACGATGGAAAATGCCCCTGATGATGGAAGCACCGTCGGATTTCCAGCGATGGAGTCGGCGGCGATCGACGAGCGGCGGGCGGCACTCGTGCAGCAACACCTCTTTCCGGTCGGATGATCGGGGCAGCCGCCTGTTTTCTGTAAGTGTTGGTGGAAGTAGCTGCGCAAGCAGCATCCCCTGCCGACGGCCGTAAGCTCAACCGTACTGACCGAACAGGTGACGCTGAGCAGTTTGGGAGGATTGCATGTTCAAAGGTTTGACGCAGCGGGCACAGAAGGTGCTCACCATACTCGCGCAAGATGAAGCCAAGCGCTTTCACTCTGATCAATTATTGCCTGAACACATCATGCTCGCTTTGCTGAAAGAGGGCGGAGGGCTTGGCTACAAGGCTCTCCAGAAGGCAATGATCGATCCCGCGAAGATGCAATTCGAGATCGAGAAGATCATACCGAGAAAGCGCGGTGGTTTCATTCTCGGTGACGTCCCACCCTCGCCCCGCGGGCGCAAAGTGCTCGAGGATTCGGCTGAAGAGGCGAGAAACCTCGGCCATGAATACATAGGCACCGAACATCTTTTGCTTGCCTGCGCTCGCGAGCAGGAGAGTGAAACGCTGAAGTATCTGGAAAAGCACAACATCACCGTGGATATGCTTCGCGAAATCGTCGCCGAGCTGTCAGGCAGTGCGGCTGCTAGCGGCGGAACCTCGGGACGCTTCTCGCAGGGCCAGGGCGGCAAGAAGAAGAGTGTCTCGAGTCAGCAAGCCAAGAAAGCGACACCGACTCTCGACGAGTTTTCACGTGATCTCACCGAACTTGCGCGTGCCGACAAACTGGATCCGGTTGTCGGTCGGGAAAAGGAAATTCAGCGCGTGATCCAGATCCTCGCGAGGCGGACTAAAAACAATCCGGTGCTTATCGGCGAACCAGGCGTGGGAAAAACCGCCATTGTGGAAGGTCTCGCGCAGCGCATAGTGGATGGTACTGCTCCTGAGGTGCTGCTCGGCAAGCGAGTGCTTACGCTCGACCTTGCATCACTCATCGCCGGTACCAAGTATCGTGGCGAGTTCGAGGAGCGCCTGAAGCGGGTCATGAAGGAGATCATGAACGCCGGTAACGTGATTCTCTTCATCGATGAGCTGCATACGATCATCGGGGCGGGCGGAGCAGAAGGCGCGATTGATGCATCCAATATGCTGAAACCAGCCCTCTCCCGTGGAGAAATCCAGTGCATCGGCGCAACAACGCTGAACGAATACAAGAAGTACATCGAAAAGGATGCAGCACTCGAGCGTCGCTTCCAGACGATCTTCGTGAACGAGCCGTCGGTTTCAGAGACGATCGAAATCCTGAAGGGGATAAAATCCCGCTACGAGGATCATCACAATGTCTCCTATACCCCCGGAGCGATCGAAGTTTCAGCGATGCTTTCGCGTCGCTACATCACCGAACGTTTCCTTCCGGACAAGGCAATCGATCTGATCGACGAGGCGGGGGCGCGAAAGCGCATTTCAAACAGCGTTCGACCAACCGAGCTTGCCGATCTTGAAGGCGAGATCGACAGGCTGAATCAGGAGAAGCTCGCCCTGGTCAATTCGCAGAACTACGAGCGCGCCGCAGCAGTTCGCGATCAGGTGCGTGAGCTGCGATCGCGGGTCGAGGACATGAAGACCGAGTGGAAGGTGACTCTCAAGACCGAGCATAATGTGGTCGATGCCGAAGACATTCAGTTTGTCATATCTGAAATGACCGGAATTCCGCTTTCCCGCATAGCGCAGACCGAGAGCGAGAAACTTCTGCAGATTGAGAAGGAATTGCACAGAACTGTCATTGCGCAGGATGAAGCGATCGGTGTCATCGCATCCTCGATCCGTCGGTCACGGACCGGTCTGAGCTCTCCGAACAGGCCGATGGGTTCGTTCATTTTCCTCGGACCAACCGGTGTCGGCAAGACGCTTCTTGCCAAGACGCTCGCAGAGTTCATGTTCGGCAATGCCGATGCGCTCATCCGTATCGATATGTCGGATTTCATGGAGAAGCACAACGTCTCCCGTCTCGTGGGAGCACCTCCCGGATACGTCGGCTACGAAGAGGGCGGGCTGCTGACCGAGAAGATTCGCCGCAGGCCGTACAGCGTCGTCCTGCTCGACGAGATCGAAAAGGCTCATCCGGACGTGTTCAATATCCTGCTTCAGGTACTCGAAGAGGGGCAGCTGCAGGATAATCTCGGGCACACCGTGAGCTTCCGCAACACGGTGCTCATCATGACCTCAAATGCCGGCGCCCGCGAAATTACCCGCGAGTCGATGGTGGGATTCCAGCCGCTTCAGGGCGTGCTTGACTACCGCGAAATCAAGGCGAGCGCCATGAACGAGTTGCGAAAAGTGTTCCGGCCCGAGTTCATCAATCGCATCGATGAAGTTGTCGTCTTCCACAGCCTCGAGAAGAAAGAGATCAGGCAGATCATCGACATCCTGCTTGCGGACGTTCAGACTCGCCTTGCCGAACGGGAGATCATTCTGGAAGTCAAGTCGACAACCAAGGAATACCTGATTGAGACAGGATACGACGCGAAGTTCGGCGCTCGGCCGCTTCGCAGAGTGATTCAGCGGGAAATCGAGGATCCACTCGCGATGGAGATACTGAAGGGACGGTTTACTGCCGGCAGCCACATCGTAGTGGGCCTTCGCAACGGGAAGATACACTTCCGCTCGGGAGTAAAAGCCCAGCCGGCAGAAGGTGACAAGCTGCCGGTCGAAATGAACAACTAGAGCCGGAACTCAGAGGGGCGCCCCGGAGCGCTGCTCAGTTCGCCGTCGCTGCAGCTTGCTGCGGCGGCGCAGCGCGTGTCGAGCCGAGGTTCTCCATCGATTTTCCGCCGAGTTCGTGGTAGGCGTAGAGCATATTCGACAGCGCCTGAAGCTCATTGGGCGTCACAATTCCGGTAACAGATGAAGAAATTCCCGTCTGCACGACCGACGGCGGCTGCAGTGTCGCCGCCTGCGAGCCGGCGCTCGTTGCCGGCTCAGCTTTGCCGAGCAGCAGCGAGAGGACGGTTTCTATCGTCGTTACGTCACTGGTTGTATATGCTTCGACCCGGAATGGTCCGCTCCGATACCATTCGACGGTAAATCTGTCCAGAGGTAACGAAATCGAAGTCTTTCCCTCAACCACTGTGATCGAACGGGTAAGAAACGGGTCCGAATATACCGGATACCGGTACTCACAGGTCAGCATGAGTGTCGGCGGGCCGTTATCCTTATAGCGGACCGACAGAAATAGCGGCGTACCTGCGGGCGCATTGGCGCGGGCGTCTGTCAGGACGTGTTCGCCGTCCGACGTGAGCGTATCAAGGACCATTGAGTCCGCTGTAAGCGAATGCCCGGCGCCGGCACCGGATCCGCTGAGCGTCGCCGCCGTCTGAGACGCACTTGCTTCCGCGGTCAGCTGTTCGGTCGATTTTTTCTGTTCGTAGGCAATTCTACCCAGAACTTTCGTAAGCTCATTGTTACGATTCGTCAGATCCTGGTTCTTCTGCTCAACTTCAGACATTTGCGCCGTCAGCTTCTGCAGCCGATCATTCGCGTCTGCGAGTGCCTTCTGATCGCCTGAAATCTGCTTCTGCAGGTCAGCCACACTCACCGTCGAACTCTTCTGCGATGCCGAGTCAGCGGACGGGGTCACGGGTGCGGCAGGTTTAGCGGTCGCGCAACCTGCGGCAAGCAGCGATGTGACGACAATAACGATGACGACCAGACCTGCCGTAACTTTTCTGGGTGAACTTTCGTTCAGGATCATTGGCGCATTGTGCGCGAAATCGTTCATAATAGCAAGATTGAGGCAGTTGCATCCCACCCTTTGTCAGTCCCCGGCATTTGTGCTATATTTGCGCTGCATATCAAATTAGCGGCGCAAGAGCGGGGAGCCGTTCGCGTGGCGGCAATCATCCTCCCCCGGATTGAGAGTACATCGGAAAAACATGGCAACGAAATCTTCTTCCTACGACGAGAGCAAGATAAAGACGCTTTCCTCGCTTGAACACATTCGGCTTCGCACCGGCATGTATATTGGCCGTTTGGGCGATGGTACCAATCTCGACGACGGCATCTACATTCTGCTCAAGGAGGTCATCGACAACAGTGTCGATGAATACATCATGGGGCACGGAACTCGCGTTGTCGTAAAGATCGAAGCCGGCAAGGTTTCGGTTCGCGATTATGGACGCGGGATACCCCTGGGCAAGGTCATTGAATGTGTGTCGATTATCAATACCGGCGCGAAGTACAACGACGATGTGTTCCAGTTCAGCGTCGGCCTGAACGGCGTTGGCACCAAAGCGGTGAATGCGCTCTCCTCAGCGTTTCGGGTTATTTCCTATCGGGATGGCGCGTTCTTCGAGGGCGTATTCGAACAGGGAGTGCTGAAGAGCAAACGTCAGGGCAGGATCTCGAAGCAACCGAATGGAACCTACGTCGAGTTCATTCCCGACCACGAGATCTTCGGGGAGTACGCATACAACTTCGAGTTCATCGAGCAGCGATTGTGGAACTATGCATATCTGAACAGCGGGCTCATCCTCGAGTTTGGTGAACGGAAGTTTCAGTCCGAAAAAGGACTGTACGATCTGCTTCAGGCCGAAGTCGGCGATTCGGCAACATACGATATTGCCTACTACAAGGGACAGTTCCTCGAGTTTGCATTTACCCATACGCAAAACTACGGCGAAAGCTATTTCTCTTTCGTGAACGGACAGTACACAAGCGACGGGGGTACCCATCAAAGCGCATTCCGGGAAGGCTTTCTGAAGGGAGTAAACGAGTACTTCAACAAGAACTACTCAGGCGTCGACGTTCGCGAAGGAATAGCCGGCGCCGTGGCGGTGAAGCTCAAGTCGCCTGTCTTTGAGAGTCAGACTAAAAACAAACTGGGAAATACTGAAATCCGCAGCTGGATCGTGAACGAAACGATGTCCGGCGTTGTCGAGTTCCTTTCGCGCAATGAAAAGGCGGCTCGCAAGCTGGTCGAGAAGATCGAAAGCAACGAGCGATTGCGCAAGGAACTGAACGCGGTAAAAACGCAGGCGCGGGAAGCTGCGAAGAAGATAGCGCTGAAGATACCGAATCTCAGGGACTGCAAGCAGCACCTCGAGGACGGCGAATCCGGCGAAAAGTCGACGCTCTTCATCACCGAAGGGCTGTCTGCGTCCGGATCGATGGTCTCCTCGCGTGACGTGTACACGCAGGCGGTTTTCAGCCTTCGCGGCAAACCGCAGAACATGTTCGCTCGCAAACGCGCGGACATCTATAAGAACGAAGAGCTGTACAACATGATGATGGCGCTCGGCATCGAGAATGACGTTGAGGGACTGCGCTACGGCCGAATCGTTATCGCGACCGATGCGGACCACGACGGCTTTCACATTCGCAACCTGTTGCTCACCTTCTTTCTGACCTACTTCGAGGAGCTCGTCATTGCCGGTCGACTCTACATTCTTGAGACGCCGCTTTTCAGAGTGCGCAACAAACGGGAGACCCGCTACTGTTACAGCAACAAGGAACGGGACGACGACATGAAGAAACTCGCGGGAGCCGAGGTAACGCGCTTCAAAGGACTCGGAGAGATATCGCCGAAGGAGTTCGGCCAGTTTATCGGTCCGGACATCAGACTGGTGCGGGTGAACGTGAAATCGATAAAGGAAGTTCCCGGAACGCTCGAATTCTATATGGGGAAAAATACTCCGGAGCGGCGCGATTTCATAATGGAGAATCTGATTTGAGATGGCTTACGTAAACACGCTCTTCAACACCAACTTTCTCGAATACGCTTCATACGTCATCAAGGATCGTGCGATACCGCACATCGATGACGGACTGAAACCTGTGCAGCGACGGATTCTGCACAGCCTGTTCGAGATGGACGACGGCAAGTTTCACAAAGTGGCAAACGTGGTCGGTCACTGCATGAAGTACCATCCGCACGGTGACGCCGCAATATACGATGCGCTCGTGAACATCGCCAACAAGGATCTTCTCATAGAGAAGCAGGGTAACTTCGGGAACATATTCACCGGTGATCAAGCGTCAGCTTCACGGTACATCGAGTGCCGGGTCACCCCGTTTGCCAAGGAGATCCTCTACAATCCGGAGATCACCGAATACGAGGACTCCTACGACAGCCGCAACCGCGAGCCGGTCGTGTTCCCAGCGAAAATTCCTCTCGTGCTTATTCTCGGGGCCGAAGGAATCGCCGTAGGAATGGCCACAAAGATCCTGCCGCACAACCTGATCGAAGTACTGCAGGCACTCAGGGCATCTCTTCAGGGAAAATCGTTCAGGTTGTTCCCCGACTTTCCAACGGGCGGGCAGATGGATGTCTCGGACTATCAAGATGGAAACGGGAAGGTGCTTGTCCGGGCGAAACTCGACACTTCGGATCCAAAGCGCATCCTGATACGCGATTTGCCGTTCGGCACGACGACCGAAGGAATCATTGAATCTATCGAGAATGCGGTTCGCAGAAACAAACTCAAGGTTCAGAGTATCAACGATTTCACCACTGAAAATGTCGAGATCGAGATAAAGCTTGCGCGCGGAGTCTATTCGCAGGAAGTTATTGACGCGCTCTACGCATTTACCGACTGCGAAGTGTCGATCAGCTGCAATCTTCTCGTCATCAAGGACCGGAATCCCGTCTCCATGACAGTGACTGAAGTCATCGCTCATCATTCAGAAACTCTCGTGCGAATTCTGCGCGCGGAACTCGAGCTTGAAAAGCGTACGCTCACCGATCGCCTGCACGCACGAACCCTTGAGCGAATCTTCATTGAGGAGCGCATTTACAAGAAGATCGAGGAAATGGAGACCCAGGAGAAGGTCACGCAGGCGGTAATCAAAGGGTTTGTGCCGTTTCAGTCGCAGATTCAACGAGAGGTCACCATCGAGGATGTCGAACGGTTGCTGAAGATCCCGATCCGACGCATCTCGCTGTACGACATCAACAAGGCAAAGCAGGAAGTTGCCGAGATTCGTGCACGGTTGAAAGAGATTGCGTATCACCTGAAGCACATCGTCGAGTACGCAGTCAGCTTTCTCGACCGCATCATAAAGAGTCAGTCGTCGCTGTTCCCGCGCAAGACAGAGATCATCTCGTTTCAGCGCGTTGACGCCCGCGAAGTTGCGCTGAAGAATCTCACCATCCGCTACGATGCGGAGACGGGCTATCTCGGCACTGAAGTCTCAACTGGCAAGCCGCTGTTCGACGTCTCGGAGTTCGATCGCATTCTGGTGGTCAGGAAGACCGGCATCTATTCGGTAACCGACGTGCCGGTTCGCCTGTTCGTCGACCGCGGGATGCTCGCGTGCGGACTTGCCGACAAGGAAGTCCTTTCTCAGCGGGTTTTTACCGTGCTTTACCTGCAGAACGAGAACAGCTACGCATATATCAAGCGATGCAGAATTGAGCAGTACATCCTGGAAAAGAACTATTCGATAGTTCCGGAGAACTGCACGCCGCTTGCGGTCACGACCAAGGAGGATGTCGCCGCCGAAGTGCGATTTGTACCGGGGAAACGCGCCAAGAGCGGCGTCGTGCAACTCTTCCCGGTAGCTGAGTTCGCAATTCGCGGTCTGAAGGCGGCGGGCATTCGTCTTGCAAGCAAAGGCGTCGAACACGGCCGCTTTGTTCCGGTGGACAAGGCCGGTCGATCCCGCGGTGAGAAGGGCGGACCGAACAGGGACGGCGAACCGCACAATATCGATCCTGACGGCTCCGCACCGGCGGCCCCAACTCCGACGAAATCGAAAACGAGGGGACAGGCGGCCGGAGGCGCTCAAGGCGCGGCAACCAGGAAGACTCCGCAATCCACAAAAAAGAGCGGAACCGGGGCAAATAAAGCTGCGGCAAAACCGAAAGGACAGAAGAATCCGATCAAGCGGAAGGGAAAATGAGCCGCCGTCCTGCCGCGGCAGGACGGTTGCGAAGATCATTTTCGGATCTATATCTGAACGATTCCCTGCTTTATCGCGTGCTTGATGAGTCCCGCTTTGGTGTGAATGTTGAGCTTCTTCATGATGTTGTTCTTGTGAACGTGGATGGTGTGCGGTGACAGGTTCAGCGCTTCTGCAATATGGCGCTCGGTCATCCCCTCGCAAATAAGTTGCAGTATTTCCCGCTGGCGCGAGGTGAGGGTGCTTTCGAGTACCTCGGGTCCGCTTCCGTCCCCGTTATGCAGGAATCCTTCTACCATGTAGCCGGCAATTCCCGGGCTGAGATAGAAGTGACCGCGGTGAACTTCGTGAATTGCGTTCACGATCTCCTCTGAGGTGCTCTCCTTCAGTACGTAACCGCGGGCGCCCTTCTTCATTGCTTTCTCAACGAGCACCTTGTCTGCGTACATGCTGAGCATGAGCACTTTGCTCCGAGGCCTCATTCTGAGCAACCGCTCGAGAGTCTCGATGCCGTTCAATCCGGGCATAGCAACGTCGATTACATAGACATCGGCAGCTCCTTGTTCGGCCTGTGTGAGTACTTCGCGCCCATTGCCCGCTTCACCGACAATACGGATATGCGGGTCAAGCTTCTTGATGACAGCTTTTACCCCGTCACGCACTACTGAGTGGTCGTCCGCAAGTAGAACTGTAATATCCTGATTCGTTTTCAGGTGGCTCTCGATCATAGATGACTTACTCCTCCACTCTCATGTGGTATCTGCTTCCGGCTTTCTTCTTCCTTGCCGTCCCTCCGGCTGGGCAGAGTCAGTTTTGTCGCCGGACTTTTTCGTTTTTGCATCCTGCACCGCGTCGCGGTCGGCCGATCTGGACCGCCTCCTGGCGTGTACTGCAGGAACCCCGATTGTCACTCGAGTCCCCGCGCCGGGGCTCGAGACGATCTCCATGGTACCACCGAGCGACTGCAACCGTTCTCGGAGAAGGAACAGTCCGATGCCACGATGGTCCTCCCGCTTTTCAGGATCGAATCCTGTGCCACCGTCTTCCACAGTGATACACAGATGCCGACCCTCCCGGAATAGCACCATGCGGGCCTCTTTTGCCGCCGAGTGACGATAACAGTTCGTCAGTAATTCCTGCGCTCCTCTGAACAATACTACGCGTCCATCCTCGGGAAGTGATGAATCGTCAGCGGAACATGCTACATCAACGTGCAGCCCGTAGATGCGCGAGAAGTGTTCCGCCATCCACTCTATTGCGGTTTCAAGGGGCTGTTCATGGAGAACCGGCGGCGAGAGCTCGTCGACGAGATCACGCGTATTGCGGATGACTTCTATAATGCTCCGCCTTACGTCGCCGATCTGTACCGACTGCTCCTGAGACATCCGTGCGTCCAGCAGAACGCCGAGCAGCATGTTCGCGGATACCAGGTTCTGGCTGATTCTGTCGTGCAGCATGGTCGCGATCCGCCGACGCTCCCGCTCCTCGGTCAGGGTAAGCTGAGAAGTGACGGATCTCAGTTTGTCCTGGTACCACCCGAGTTCACGTTCCGACTGTTCATGGCGTTCGATCTGGTCGCGCACCATCCGCAGATCTTCTTCGACTTTCTGCTGGTTGGAAACATCGATGAGCGTCGCGTGGACCAGCGGAACTTCCTGTCCGGTTTTGTGCTCGGCGATGCCGATGATGGCTGTGTGTATCGTTCCCCCGGTCGGGCGTACCAGTTCGACGGTGAACGGTTCATCGAAGGTCGCGCTCCGGATGGTACTCAGGTAGGCTCTCAGCTGATCGCGGTCCTCGGCTCGCACAAATTGATCGACTCTCTGACCGAGGAGCTCCTGCAGAGTGGTCCCGGCCAACTGAGCGGCCTCCGGGGTGGCTTCCACTATGATATCCGACCCGTCAATCGTGACATGGCCCACCGTCGTTCCGTTCAGTACCCTGTTGTACCGTGCAAGCGCCGTCTCCAGGCGCTGTCTCGCCCCGGACAACTGGTTGTCGTCCAACCGCGAGTTTGAGATATGAAATGCAGGGTTGGTCGATATGTCCGGGTTGCTGTCCATAGACGCCGTAATTGAGCTGTTTGTGTTCCACACGCGTTCGTATGGACAATCTCAATCTATCGCTCTCATTTGCGTTCTGTACATAGACCATACGGGCTAAAGCCTCGGTTCCGGATTCTCGTGCAGTATACATCGATTACACTGAAATCAAGCGGCGTTGCTACGACACTTGTTATGGTGTTAACTTACTATCAGAAGGTGAAAAGAGCAATTGGACGCACTTGATCAATTATTCCAGAGCATTCGAGCTGCGTTCCATCCGTCGCCGCTGAAACTCGCCATAACGGTAAGCCTGATAGTTGTTTTTGTCGGTGGACTCGTTGCGTTCTATCTCCTCGAAGTGAGACGCCATCGACTCAAGCGGCAAGTTGCCTCTGAATCGGCCTATGCGGAACTTGCCGAACGGCACAATCTGCTTCCGTCCGACGAGGATGTTATCGCCCGGATGGCTCGTTCGCTGAAGTCTCCCGACCGGAAGCACCTGCTGCTCACGAACCAGGGCATGTTCAACGCGTACGCGCAGCGACTCATCCGACAGGGTGAGATACCGGAAGCGGTCATCTCAGCACTTCGGGTGAAGCTCGGCTTCCTCGGGGAAGGGCCGGACAGCTTTCCTGTGTCCACTGCATCTCTCCCAACCGGATGTGCAGTGACAATTCGGTATCGGACCGTCGAGTACCAGGCGCAGGTGCTCGAGCCGCAGACTCAGGCGCTCAGGTTGCGAGTCGCCTTCGGCGATAAACCGGCAGTCTTTTTTCCGGGCGGCCCGGTGGAAGTTGTCTACCAGAACCGCCGCGGCACGTTCAGAACGAAATCGAGCGTCATCAGGCAGGACGGCGAGCTGCTGAGCCTCGAACACAGTGAGGAAGTTGTTCACGCGCAGCATCGCGCGCACTTTCGTAAACGATTCGGGCTCGAAGTGGAAGTGCAGTCGGGCGAACGCGATGAACGGCCGGTGAAGTCACGTTTCCTCGACCTCGGCGGCGGCGGGGCGAGTCTCTACAATCCGTCCACCCGCTACCAGAAGGGGGACCAGCTCGAATTGCGGTTTCAGACCGGTCCGGGTGAATCGCTGACCCTGATTGCTCGCGTGGTCAGGACGTCACGAAACAACTCGGTACTGCACGTGGACTTCGGAGAGTTGCGAGAATCGATGCGGGACCGGATTTACCGCGTTCTCTTTCAAAAAAGTGGAACCGGCGGACGGTGAGCCAGACCGAGCTCGCCAGCCTATACTACGGAGGATGTTGTGCGACAGGTATTACTTCTCGGATTTGACAACGGTGAACTGCCGGATGATGCGTTATTGCAGGTCAGGGCTACGGCGCAGGACCATGAAATCATTGTCACCGCCGATACGAAGGAGATGGAACGTCATCTCGATCATGTAGAGATTGCGGTAGGAAGCGTACCGTTTGAGCTGCTCGAACGTGCGCCGTCACTTCGATGGTTCCACCACTGGCACGCCGGTGTCGACTGGCTTGCACGGCATCCCGCGCTCAGAGAGGGAAATCTCCTCGTGACAAACGCCTCCGGCGTGCATGCGGTATCGATTACCGAACATATGCTCGGCATGATGACCGCATTCGCGCGCAATCTCCACCACAGCATCCGGGCTCAGGCGCAGGGCGTCTGGCGTCGCGACGACCTCCCTCCGGTTTTCGAGCTCTACGGTAAGCGAGTCCTCGTCGTCGGATTGGGCGCAATCGGCAGGCATTTTTCGCAGGCAATCAGCGGGCTCGGAATGCACCCGATAGGCATCCGACGCAGCGCGGGCGCGTCGGTTCCCGGAGTAAGCGAGATCTACGGCATCGACAAGCTTTCCGAACAGCTGCCGCTTGCCGATTTTGTCATCAACACGCTGCCTGCGACTCAGGAGACATACCGCATTTTTTCGCGTCGTGAGTTTTCGCTCATGAAGCGGGGCGCCTATCTCATCAATATCGGGCGAGGTTCGACGGTCGACGAAGCGGCACTCATCGAGGCCCTCGAGCAGGGCACCCTGGGCGGGGCGGGGCTCGACGTGTTCGAAACCGAACCGCTTGCTGCGGATTCGCCGCTGTGGCGGATGCCGCAGGTAATCATTACGCCACACACTGCCGGAATGACGCCGCTCTATTTCACACGAGGCTGGCGTATCTTCATCGACAATCTCTCGCGATATCTTGCAGGAGCCGAGCTCCATAACCTTGTGGACAAGCGCGCTGGCTATTGATATCATTCTAATCGGGTCATGGCGAAAGATCGGGACCAGGTGACTCAATTCTGGCGTAATCTCGAAGTCGAACTCTCGGAGCCTATCCTCATATATTCAACGGGAAGGTGCTACGACCTTCCCGGGCGGGATCGGGGCTCTCTGTGGGGCATATTCTTCCTTACGCCCAGCGCCCTCTACTTCATGCATTTTGCGCAGGTGAGCTGGTTTTCACTGCTGATGAATCAGGCCGAACAACCTGGCAGGCAGCGTCTCACCCTTCGCGTATCGCGCAACTGCATAATCGGTATCCGGCACGAACGAAGCAGAAGCGTACTGAAGCGTTTGTGGACGCGGGATCAATCGCTCGCGCATGTCGAGTATCTCGACGACGAGGGGCGCAGCTGTACCATCCGATTTACCCTCGAGCGGGACCGTGGCAACTTTCTGAACCTTCTCGATACACGGAACATGTTCAAACGGTAGTCTCTTCCTCTCTCATTGACAAAGTTTTCGCCTTGCCGTAAATTGTTAGTATACCGAAAAACGGAGTGCCTATGGCTTCTGAAAGCGCTCTCTCCGAGAGCCAGGAAGACTATCTCGAGGCAATCTATCACATTGTCAAAAAGAAACACGCTGCACGTGCGAAGGACATTTCACGCAGACTTGGCGTGAACAACTCATCGGTCACCGGAGCACTTCGGGCACTGTCGCAAAAGGGACTCGTCAATTACGAACCCTATGATCTGATCACGCTCACGAGCGAAGGTGATGAAATCGCCGGACGGGTGGTGAAGCGCCACGAGTTTCTTCTCGATTTTCTCGTGCGGGTGCTCGGCATACCGGCCGATGAAGCCGAGGTGTCAGCGTGCCATCTGGAACATTCGTTGACCGATATCGTATTCGAACGACTGATCCAGTTCGTCGATACCGTTACTGACAAAAATGGAGACAGTGTGGTCTGGAAGGAGCCCGCAGGTTTCACGCGCGCGGACCGCCGGACCGGAGAGGGCAGGTAGTATGGAGTCGTTTGCGGGCGGTCGCAGTCAATCCGAAAAAACCAGAACCATCGTCGATCTGATACCGCTTTCCTCGCTCAGACAAGGGCAGTCAGCGGTGGTCTCGCGGATATCCGGCGCGGAGCCGCTTCGGGTGCGACTCGTGTCCATGGGAATAGTCCCGGGGCGGACTGTCGAGGTGATCAGCGGACGTCACGGTCACCCGTTTCTGCTCGGACTTGGAGTCTCCCGCGTCATGATCGGGTGGGGGATGGTTGGAAAGGTGATGGTTGAAAGCGGTTCGATTATCTATGAGACATCGTAGACCTTCTCCTGTCCCTGCAACCGCCCGGAAGGGTTTCGTGGTTGCGGTCGCAGGCAATCCCAACTGCGGGAAGACGACGATATTCAACGGCCTTACCGGCGCAAGCCAGAGAATCGGCAACTGGCCGGGTGTCACTGTTGAGAAGAAGGAAGGCGTTCTCCAGTCGGCAAACGCGCCCTCAGGAGAGGCGATACGAGTCGTCGACCTGCCCGGAGTCTATAATCTCAGCGCCTATTCGGAAGATGAACGGGCAGCCCGGGATTATCTGGTAAGCTGCGAAGCGGATCTTGTCCTGAATGTAGTCGATGCGACGAATCTTGAACGTAATCTGTTTCTCACTCTGCAGATAATCGAGATGGAAGTCCCGGTAGTCGTCGTCCTGACGATGATGGACCTCGTGACTGAATCAGGCGGTGAGGTCTCTGCATCCGCGCTCTCAGCCGAACTTGGCTGCCCGGTAATTGCACTTACGGCCACCGAGGCTGCAGACATATCGTCGCTGCGCGACACGCTCGTCGCCTGGGCGTCGGCAACCTCGTTCGAAACAGCACTCGGCCGGAACGCCGTTGCCTGCCGGTATGATGCAGCCATCGAGACAGTCATCGATAGCTGGGAGGCGGCACTGCTCGCCGCCGAAACGCAGCCGCAGGTGAGTCCCCGGTGGCTTGCCGTAAAGCTGTTCGAGCAGGATGCCTGGGCGCTCGAGGCAGTCTCGGAACTCCCTGCTTTTTCCGCGGCAACCATATCCGCCCAGGTCGAGCGGTTGACGCAGGAGCTCGGCGAATCGCCGGATGTTCTTGTTGCCGATGCCAGGTACGGCAGAATCAGCCAGCTGACTGCCACGGCGATACGGCGGAGGCGAACGAAAGAGAGCCGCGATGATCGGGTAGACCGTGTACTGATGCACCGTATCTGGGGCATTCCGATTTTTCTTGCCGCGATGTTCGCAGTCTTCTGGGTCACGATCAACGTGGGCGGGGTGTTCATTCCCTTCTTCGATCATCTCTCCGCCGCAATCTTTGTCGACGGAACCGCCTATCTTCTGGCACTTGTTCACGCACCCGGATGGCTCATAACGATACTGTCCGGCGGAATTGGCACCGGAATCGAAACCGTGGCGACCTTCATTCCGGTGATTTTCTTCATGTTCCTCATGCTCTCTCTGCTCGAGGATTCGGGCTATATGGCCCGGTCCGCATTTGTTACCGATCGTTTCATGGGCATGATAGGTCTGCCGGGAAAGGCATTCGTGCCGCTCATCGTGGGCTTTGGATGCACTGTCCCGGCGATCATGGCAACGCGCACGCTTGAGAACCGCCGTGATCGAGTGCTGACCATCTTCATGGCGCCTCTTATGTCATGTGGAGCCAGGCTGCCGGTTTACGCTCTGTTCGCCGCGGCCTTCTTCCCCGCCGCTTCCGGTGCGATTGTCTTTTCGCTCTATCTTGTCGGAATCGTGCTCTCGGTTCTCACCGGTCTGCTGTTGCGCTCATCGCTTTTCAAGGGAGAGCAGACGCACCTGCTCATGGAGCTTCCTCCCTATCATCGACCGCGGATCGGGTCGGTACTTCTGTACACCTGGGATCGAGTGAAGATGTTCCTGTTGCGCGCAGGAAAGGTCGTCATTCTGGGCATCACCATCCTGTCATTCTTCAATTCGCTCGGCCTGGATGGCTCCTTCGGCAACGAAGGTACCGACAAATCGATGCTCTCCGCAGCGGGGAAAGCAGTTACCCCAATCTTCGCGCCGATGGGCATTCATGCCGACAACTGGCCTGCGACCGTTGCTATCTTTTCCGGACTGTTCGCAAAAGAAGCCGTGGTCGGTACGCTGACTTCGCTCTACACCGAATCGGGAACCTCGCATGCGGCCAGCGATGAGTCCTCCCCGCCGATCCTGGCTGCGGGCAACTTCAACATTCTGCGCTCAGCTGGCGCCGCTCTCGCCACGATTCCCGCTGCTGTTTCGTCGCTCGCTGCCACCTTTACCGATCCGCTCGGCATGAAAGAGGCGCAAAGACAGATTGCTCCCGGATCCGCCGAGAAGGCCGGAGGCGGCGTCTACATTTCACTTCACCGCCATTTCGATCAAGGTGCGGGACAGGCGTATGCGTATCTGCTCTTCATCCTGATCTATCTACCCTGTCTTGCGACGCTCGGCACAGCAATGCGGGAGATTGGACCGGGCTATTCGATTGTGATGTCGGCCTATCTGACGCTGGTGGCATGGTCTGTCGCGACTTTCGCCTATCAGCTTCTGGTCGGCGGCAGTTTGCTCTGGATCTCAATCAGCGTTGCAGCCGGCCTTGCCATTGTCTTCGCGTTTCTCACCTACGGCCACATCGATCGTTCCCGGTCCGCGGGCCGACCTCAGTTCGGAGATGCTGCATGATCCTCCGCGAACTGAAGGAAATTCTCACCGAGCAAGGTGAGGCAACGCTTCCGGAACTTGTCGCCGGACTTCGCTGCGAGCGGCAGATGGTTCGCGCGGCCATCGATTACTGGAAGGGACGGGGGCAGATTCTGATCATAGAGCCTTCAGGGCAGCAGTCTGCCGAGGCCGTCTCGTGCAAATCGTCGTGCACCGACTGCGGTCTTGTCACCCTGTGCACAACTCCAACCGTACATTACCGCTGGATAGACCGAACATAACGCAACCGTTTTGCCCACCGTCGCAGTATCAGTGTATATTGTCCGTGTCGATATCAACTGGCAAACGTGAGGAGATTACGTGGAATACCGTAGACTTGGCAATTCCGACCTTGAGGTCTCAGTCGTGGGTGTGGGGACCTGGGCAATGGGCAATGATTTCTTCGGCAACGTGGACGATGAGGAATCGATTCGTGCAATCCGTGATTCGGTCGACCATGGAATCAACCTGGTCGACACTGCGCCACCATACGGAGCTGGCCATTCCGAAGAGGTCGTAGGGCGCGCGATATCCGGTATCCGTGACAGGGTAGTACTTGCGACAAAGGTCGGCGTGTATCGCAAAGGGAAGGAGTTCGTTCGCGACCTCGAGCCTTCATCAATCAGGAGACAGATGGAAGACTCCCTGCGAAGACTGAACGTCGATGTGATTGATTTGTACCAGATACACTGGCCCGACACGTCTACACCGCTTGAGAAATCGCTTGAGGCGCTGAATAAACTCCAGGAAGAGGGCAAGTTCCGTCACCTTGGTGTTTCGAACTTCTCGATCGAACAGATGGACATCGTGAAGAAACATATGAACCTGGTGAGTCTTCAGCCCCACTACTCGCTGCTCGAGCGGACAGTTGATGCTGAGGTTCTGCCGTACTGCAGGCCCAACAATATCGGCATTCTCGGTTACGGTACGCTTGCTGCCGGTGTATTGACCGGCAAGTTCACGGAGATCCCCAAACTGTCCGAGGGTGATAATCGCGATCAGTTCTATAACTACTTCCACGAGCCGGTGTGGAGCAGGGCACAGCGACTTGTTGACGTGCTGCGCGACATAGCGACCGAACGATCTGTTCCTGTAGCGCGAACGGCAATTGCGTGGGCGATTCAGCAGCCGGGGGTAACCTGTGCGCTCGTTGGTGCGAAGAACACGAAGCAGGCACTCGCGAACGCCGAAGCGGGGGACTGGCGACTGACAACCGAGGAACTCAAACGGATCGAAGCCGCGTACAAGGTGTTTGCCGCGACAAAGTAGCAGAGTGCGCAGTGGGGAACCCGGATAGATTTGTATTCTGATCAAATTCTGGCAGAAGAGGTCATATTGAGTTATCATGGACCGCATGAACGTGGCAACTGATCGTGACAAGCACTCGCTGCTGCGAAAAGCAGACATTTTCTCGACTCTGGGAGACCAGGAACTTGATGTAATTGAAAAATACAGCGAGTTCAGGTCGTATCCGGTTCACTCCACCATCTTCGAAGCAGGAAGTGTCGGGGATGAGCTCTATATAGTTGCCGACGGTGAAGTGGTCATCCGCAGACTGCTGGAGAGTGGCGATGAGCTCGACGTTGCACGCTACATTGCGGGAGACAGCTTCGGTGAGATGGACCTGCTCAACGACGCGCCCCGCAATGCATCGGCGTTGACCGAGACTGAAGCAACGCTCCTGGTTTTTCCGTACCGGGAGCGTCGATTTGAGTCCATCCTCGAAGAACATCCGATCCTGTCGGCGCAGATTCTGCACAAGTTCATGGCAATTGTGGCAGGGCGCATTCGCAGCACAAACAAGCTCATCTCAGAGAATACGCCCTGGATTCAGGAGCTCCGGAAGCAGGTGCTCGGAGACAAGCTTACCGGTTTCTACAATTCCACCTATCTGAAGGAGGAGTTCCCGCGCATCCTGTCTGCGGGCAAGAGTTCAACAGCGCTCGTGATGGTCAAGCCCGACAATTTCAAACACATAAATGACACCTACGGGCACGAAATTGGCGATGAATCGATCAAGACAATTTGCGGTGCTCTTCGCGCCTGCCTGCGGCCCGAAGACAGCGCAGTCCGTTATCGCGGAAACGAGATTGCGATTATCAGGCCGGGGACATCTCGAAATGATGCAGAAGCGTTCGCAGAATATGTGCTTTCGACAATGAGCGCGATAGACTTGAGCAGGATAGTCAGTGAACCGGAGGGTACTCTTCGGCTCACCGCAAGCGTTTCGTTCGGAATCTGCCCCGAGGAGGGATCCGACGCAGATGCGCTGGTGGAGCTGGTGCATGATCGGCTGTACCAGGCGAGGGATGCGGGTGGAAATCAGGTGATAAGCAGATGAGTTCGCAGAAGCTATTGTTGAAGGGCGACCTGGGCAAGTTCCTGAAGAGAGTGGACATCTTCTCATCACTGGATGCCGGGGAACTCAAACGGCTCGCGCAATCATTCCGCATTATGGAGAGCTCAGCAGGCACACAGCTTTTTGCCGAGGGCAACGAAGGCAACGAGATGTACCTCGTCTATTCCGGAAGAGTCGTCACCACCGTGAGCCTTCCGGATGGAAAGACACTGGAGCTGGCGACGTTCGGAACCGGTGATTTTTTCGGGGAGATGTCGATATTCGAACAGGCACCCCGGTCGGCAACGTGCACAACGAGGGACCCCAGTTGTCTGCTTGCTTTGCACGAGCAGGAGTTCTTCCGGTTTCTCACGCAGTACCCGCAAAGTGCCATCAAGATCATGTACCGCATGCTCAACATAACAGCCGGCAGGTTGATGAACACAGGGCAGTTTCTGAGCGACATGGTCCAGTGGGGTGAGAGCGCAAGGAAACGGGCGATCACCGATGAGATGACCGGACTCTACAACAGGCGTTTCCTCGACGATTCGATCGAAGCTCAGTTTCAGCGTGCAAAGGCTGAAGGAAGACCGCTCACGGTGATCATGGTCGATCTGGACCGCTTCCGCGAAATCAATGAAGCGTACGGGATAGCCGCCGGTGACGATGTCATACTTGCGGTTGCTCCAGTATTCAAGGAGCACATGAAGCCAACTGATATCCTTGCGCGGTACGGAGGCGATGAGTTCACGTTTGTATGTCCCGATACCAATACCGAGGAGGCACTCGAGCGAGCCCGTGCAATCTGTGAGCACGTACACTCTCTTCCCGTGCTTTCAGGACGAGGCGGCAAAATAACTCGGGTCACAACCAGCCAGGGGCTTGCATCATTTCCCCGACATGCCTCAGATCTCAAGACACTGAAGGAGCGTGCTGATCAGGCATTGTACCAGGCAAAAGAAGAGGGTAGAGACAGGGTAGTAACTGCGGGCTAGGAGGGCAAGGAGACTCGAGGTAAATAATGCAAAAACGTGAAATTTCGACGATCGCTGAAAAGAATCGAATCATTTCGAACATCATTAACGCGATGGTGAGTCGCGATAATTTCCTCGTTCTCGGCCATCAGAATCCGGACGAAGACTGTCTTGCGTCCATGATAGCAGTCGCATTGCTCTTGACCAAGTTCTCGAAAAAAGTGGAGATCTTTGCGAGCGACCAGCTTCATGAGCATTTCGATTATCTTCTGAGTATCTGCAAATTCAATTCCATAGGTATCGCCCGTAACTCTCACCAAGTGGGAAGCGGGATTGACACCATAATAGTCTGCGACACCCCAAAACGGTCAATGGTCAGCTACACAGACGAGATTTCCGAAATGTTCTCCCGGCCTGAGATCGTGAAAATAGAAGTCGATCATCATCTTCAGGCTGACAGCGAATACATTGGAGATCCTGATTTTTGCCTCGTGGATGAGGCATCATCAGCCTGCGAACTTGTCGGCCTGATCTCATTGAAGATGCAGGAACGGACCGAACTGCTTGAGCAGCATCAGGTAGTTGATCTGCTTTCACGCAATTTCGTCCTCGCTGTACTCACCGGTATTATCGGGGACACGAATATGGGGAAGTTCATCAAATCCCGGCGTGAGCGGCGTTTCTACGAGATCTTCAGCAATATGTTCAATGAGCTGCTTTCCCGGAAAACCAAAAAGGGATCGAACTTCTCAAACAAGGACGAAGTCTTCCACGAGCTTCATCGGCTTTCCGCCAAGGAAGAAGAGTGCTTCAACTACATGATGGCACGGAAGCAATTTTCTGATTCAATCGGCTATTCGATCCTGACTGCCGAAGACATGCGCTATCTGCATTCACGGTTCGACCGGGACACCATAGTTTCGGTAGCCCGTGCTACCGCGGATGCCCTTGCCGAGGCGAGCGGCATACTGAGCCTTGTTGTCTACAACGACGATACCGAGGGTGACGGTCTGGTACAGTTTCGAGCGCGACGAAGCCAGGATTTCCGGGATTTCGATCTGCGCAAGATACTATCGATCTTTGGTATCGAAAACGGAGGCGGACACCAGGGCGCTATTGGATTCCGTGTCGAGCAATCCCGCATTGGAAATCTGACCGAGTATGTAGGGATGATCGTCTCCGGCATCGAAAATGCACTGCGGGATGCCACTCGCGTATAGTGATCGATGTGGAGCCGGGCAGCGGAAACATCTACCGGAAGCTGTATCCGGCTGCAATCGCGAACGTAACGTAGCCGAACGATACGACTCCGGTCGGACCGCCGAAGAGCGGACCAAAGTCAAATGAGATCCGCGGGCCTGCCGACAATACATTCAGGAATACAAAATCAAGCCCGGCCTCTGCTGTTCCGAATACACCCCATTCGTTACCCGCTACAAGCGGGGCTTCCCGTTCAGTCGTCAGCACGCCAATGCCGGCGCCGCAGTACGCCTGTGCAATAGTCCCGACCGGAACGAGCAATCCGAGCGCAGCCGATGTCTGAAGTGACCAGAAATAGCGTGTGGCATGCTGAAGTAGATAATCCTGTTCCGTTGCACTGCGGTAGTCGAGTCCGGCGGAAAAGTAGAACGGCGCCTGCAGCGGGAGAAGCAGGTGCACGCCTGCACCGAGCGCGTATGTGCCATAGGTACCGGTGAAAAGCGCAGCATCCAGGCTGTTGTTCATTTCCGAGTCAGCAGTTCCAAGAAGAAACGGGACATCTCCGGTGATCTCGATGTGTCCGTGACGATCACCAAGGCTGAATGTCGGGCTGCTCGCGATGGTGAGCGTCGCTATGAATAGAATACAGACCGCAGGGAGTCGTCTTGTCATTATGTTCCGGAACTTCCCGGCGATGATTCTACAGAGATAAGGTTTTTCGGGCAAGCTTGGGCTTATATCGAAACGCACTTGCCCGTCACCGTGACCGTTGTTAGAATGCGTGAACTTCGGAGGCGTTGTGCAGGACCTGGCAGTTATCTCGCGCGAATTGAGCGAAACGGTAAATCTCATGAAATTCTCGGCACCGATTACGCATGTCTACAACCCACTTACCTATGCACGGGCCGTGCACGAGGAGTATCTTTCGCGGTTTGGTACCGGGCAAAAGCGTATTGTCTTCTGGGGTATGAACCCCGGTCCCTGGGGCATGGCACAGACTGGCGTACCGTTTGGCGAGATTGCCGCTGTGCGGGATTGGATGGGCATTCACGGGCCGGTCGGAAAACCCGACCATGAGCACCCGAAACGGCCGATCGAGGGATTTGCCTGCGCTCGCAGCGAAGTGAGCGGCCGCCGTCTCTGGGGGTTGATGGAGAGTCGGTTCGAAAGTGCCGAGCAGTTCTTCCGCGAGCACCTGGTAATGAACTACTGCCCGCTTGTGTTCATGGAGGAAAGCGGACGAAACCACACGCCGGATAAACTGACTGCGGCCGAACGGACTCCGCTTTTTGAAGCTTGCGATCATCACGTGGCGGAGACAATTCGCATTCTCAATCCGGTCTGGGTTATCGGGATCGGCGCATTCGCGCTTTCGCGCATTCGTGGAGTTGTCCAGCAGAGTTTTCCGCAGGTCCAGGTCGCGACTATCCTTCACCCAAGTCCTGCGAGTCCCCGGGCGAATAGCGACTGGAGCGGTGTCGTGAGTTCGCAACTTGCCGCTCTGGGTGTGTGGCCGGCGGCATAGCTCTTCGCGGAGGGAAGTTCAGGGAACCATTCATCGCTTTCATTCGACTAAATCTCAACTTGAGAGGTAAATGAGCGATGAAGAGATTTCTTGTCATTTGTGCAACACTGCTTATTCCGGCAGCTGCCGCGTGGAGCCTGGACCAGGCGGATGCAGACCACCTTCTGCTTCGAACCGGATTCGGTGCGCCGATATCTTCCGAACAGATGCTCTTTCCGTTAAGCAAGGCAGCTGCCGTCGATGAGCTGCTCTCTTCGGTACGAAGTACACCTGTTACTTCACTTCCCGTTTGGGCAAACAGGCCGCCGCTCCTTCCTCCGCGGCAGACAAAGGGCGAAAACCCCAATGCGATTATTGCTGCCCGACTTCACTACAATGCCGAGCTGAACGCGCAGGATAAGCAGCTCCAGGCCTGGACGATTCGGGAAATACTTTCGACCGATTCTCCGCTCACCGAGAAGATGGTTCTTTTCTGGCAGAATCACTTCACCTCGAGCTTCATGAAAGTCCGAAGTCCTCTTCTGCTCCTGAGACAGGATTTGCTCATACGAAAGTACGCGTTTGGCAACTATCGGGAGTTTCTTCACGCAATTGCGAAGGACCCGGCAATGATCATCTACCTTGATAATGAAACGAATCGAAAAGGAAACGCGAACGAGAACTTCGCGCGTGAAGTCATGGAACTTTTCACCCTTGGAGTCGGACATTATACGGAGGCAGATGTGAAGGCGGCAGCGCGAGCCTTTACCGGATGGCGAGTAAATCCCGGGTCCGGGAAGTTCTTCTTTGACGCACGCCAGCACGACAATGGCCAGAAGACTTTTCTCGGGAAGACCGGCAACTGGAACGGGGATGATATCATCAACATCATACTGCAACAGAAGCAGGCTTCCCTTTTCATCGTTGAACAGATGTGGCGCCAGTTCATATCGCCCACTCCCGACCTGAAAACGGTTGAACTGCTCGCTTCACGGTTCCGCGAGAGTAACTACGATATCAAGTCTCTTCTCAGGGATATTCTCACATCGGATGAGTTCTGGGCAGCGCAGAACCGCGGAAACCTCGTGAAGTCCCCCATAGATCTGCTGGCGGGAACCATTCGGACACTTGATATCAGCGGATTCAATACTGACAAGAATGATGAGCGGGTCGCTGCCGTTTCAGCTGAACTTGGGGAACCGCTGTTCAACCCGTTGAGCGTGAAAGGCTGGCCATATGATACAGGCTGGATCCATTCGAACACGCTGCTGCGGCGCGATGAGGTTGTCGGTTATCTATTTCGGGAGTTCGTTCGCGTGAACGGCTCACAACTCTCCTGGGCCGCCAGGAAGGCTTTGCGCAGTAGTGTCATGAGCCTCAGTTACGAACTTGAGTAGAGGGGAAGCGAAAATGAATACACATCTGATCCGACGAATGATGCTGATGATAGCCGTCTGTACATTTCAGTCACTCCAGCTCTTCGCCGCTGAAGCGCCTGTGGCCGACTGGCAGAGGACACTTGTGGTAGTGGAGCTTGCAGGCGGCAATGACGGATTGAATATGGTGATTCCATATGCGGATCCTCTCTACTATTCTGATCGGCCGACTATTGCAGTCCCAAAGGACCAGGTGTTGCGACTGAGCGGAACACTCGGCCTCAATCCCGCAATGAAGCCGCTCCTGTCCTCCTGGTCCGGCGGAGACCTCGCATTTGTGCTCGGCGCAGGATATCCTGATCCGAACCGCTCACACTTCAGATCAATCGACATCTGGAACACAGCTTCAAACAGCGATCAGTATCTGCAGAGTGGCTGGATCAGTCGACTTTTCGATCAGGACCATCCGCCAGCATCGAACATAGCCGACTCCTTCATAATCGGGGAGAATCATGACGGGCCGCTGGCCGGTCCGAACATGCGAAATATCGCCCTGAACTCGATTGGCGGCTTTGTGCGGGAAGCTCACATTCTGGCCGGTGTTCACGTTGGCAGTTCCGACAGCGGACCTCTTGCCTATCTCGATGCAGTTGCCACCGATACCCGTTCGGCCGCAGCCCGCCTTGCCATTCTGCAGAATAAGCTTCCTCATTTTGCTACGAAGTTCCCTGCGACGCCGTTCGGCAGGCAGGTGGAACTTGCCGCTGAACTGCTGGGAGCGGGAGCCACGGTTCCGGTCATTAAGCTTACCCTGCGTGGATTCGATACCCATGGCGGTGAGCGACTCGTGCAGGACCATCTGCTGGCTGAACTCTCGGGAGCCCTTGCCTCGTTCCGGTCCGCAATGATCGAGCGTGGTTTGTGGAAGAATCTGCTCGTCATGACCTACTCGGAGTTCGGTCGCCGTGTTCGGGAGAACTTCAGTAAGGGCACCGATCACGGCACAGCGGCGCCGATGCTCATCATGGGCGGAATGGTCAAGGGAGGGTTCTACGGCGAGGAGCCCTCATTGAGCAATCTGGATCACGGGGACTTGAAATTCACTACCGACTATCGGGACGTTTATCAGACAATAGCTTCACGTTTCTGGATGATGGACAACGGAAACGCGATCGAGAGAGCATTGGGAAGGAATTATCCGCAGCTGGACTTTCTGCCTCAGTAGTCAGTTGGATTCAGACGGACGAGTTCACGGGTCGATAGAAGTCCGCACGCGGCGAGGATATCCTGTCCGCGTGACCTGCGGATTGTGGTGAGAATGCCTTTCGCCTTGAGCATATTCTGGAAATCGGTCATCTGTTCGTCGGATGCAGGGAGCAGCGGGCTGCCGGGAATCGGATGGAACCGTATGAGATTGACGCGGCATCGCAGTCCCTGAAGAATGCGGGCCATCTCCTTTGCGTGGTTTGCCGAGTGGTTCAGTCCGCCGAATACTATGTACTCGAATGAGACCCTGCGCTGCCGCGGCATATCGTAGGAGCGCAGCGTTTCGAGTACCTCCGACAGCGGATAGACATGCTGAATTGGCATGAGCTGGCGGCGCTCCTCTTCAAACGGCGAATGCATGCTCACCGCAAGGTGGCCGGAGCTGCGTTCGAGATAGCTCTTCATCGCCGGAATCAATCCCACAGTCGACACAGTGATGCGCGATGGACTCATCCCGTATCCCCAGTCGGCGGTCAGAATCTCCAGGCTGTCGAGAACCGGCTCGAGATTGTCGAGCGGTTCTCCCATTCCCATATATACGATATTCGTTACCTGATCGCGTTCAGGCAGGCTGTCGTACTGATTCACGATTTCACCGGCTGAAAGTTGACCCTGAAAGCCCTGCTTTCCGGTCATGCAGAACAGGCATCCCATCTTGCAGCCGACCTGGGTCGACAAACAGAGGGTTGCTCGCTCGGTTTCCGGAATATAGGCTGCTTCGACATAGCGATGCGATTCCGAAGAACCCGCGGCAAACAGGTATTTCTTCGTGCCGTCCGAGGAGACGGTCACTTTGTCGGGCAGTTGAGGAGAAATCAGGAACGCTTCATCAAGCACTGATCTGGCGGCGGCTGAAAGGTTCGTCATGACTGAGAATGATCGTGCGTGTCCCCGGTAGATCCAGCGCGCTATCTGTTCCGCTGAATAGCGCGGCAGGTTCAGTTCATCTGTGATTTGTTTGAGTTGAGAGAGTGTTTTTCCAAAGAGCGGCGTTTTCATGTATGTACCGGCACCAATATAGCAGATTGCACCGATTCGTTAGAAGTAGATCTCCGAGTGTATACGATCGAACGCGACTCCCGAGGCTATCAGCAGGTCACGAACATCGACGATCATTCCGGCGCTACCGCAGAGGAAGTACCGGGTGTCGATGGGAAGCTTGCCTGTCGATGCGGCGTCCCGCAGCCAACCGGTGAGCCGGCCGGAGTAGCATGTGGCCCTGCGCGCGCCGCCCCACGGCTCGCCTGAGCCAGCCGGCGCGCCGGTCCCGGGCGACTCCGCGCACTGCGAACAACAGAGCACGAGACGGTCACCGAGGGATGTCGACAGTTCATCCGCGAAGTAGAATCGGTCCGATGTTCTGCTTCCGTACACGAGCGTCTTCTCACTCACTGAACCGGACCGGATTGCGGAGAGAAACGGTGCAACTCCTGTGCCTGTCGCGATCCACATCGATGGTTGCCTGTCATCCACAAAAGTTCCGAAAGGATCGGAGACCATGATCGTATCACCCGGTACAAGCAGCGAGAGTTGTTTGGTGAGCGCTCCGCCGGGGACGACATCGTACAGTATGCCGATCGAAGGAGCACGCTCGCCGCTCGCTATGCTGTAGTATCGAGCCGGTCCCGAAAGGGTAGACAGGGAGACGCATTGTCCGGCCGCAAACTCGAATGGGCGGTCAATCTCGAGGTACTGTACACCGGGTAGAATCTGCTCGTTCCTCCGGACCGGGAGACGATGTGGGAGATCGTGTGTATGCATCTGGGAGTTCGATGACTTCAATCTTTTTACAGGATATAGATTATATTCGAATAGTCATTCTCTACGCCTTTCTCGTCCAGAATCTGGGAGATCGCGCCCCGATGGTGAGTCTGATGATTGAAGAAGTGATCCATTGCCATCCACATGATGTACTGCCGCGCATTCCCTCTGAAATCCTGGTACCGGAGCGTTTCGGTGAGCAGTTCTTCGGTTAGCTCATCGATCCATCGCACGATCACCGCATCGACCGCAGCTCGGCGCGTCGCCAGATCGTCGAATTGCTCGTACATCTCCTTGCCCCAGGTGACGCCTTCGTTGCTTGTCGCCGGGTCATTAAGTGCGACGCTTTCAGACGACAAGGTGCGGAATCGGCTAAGCCACGCAACATCCGAGGCGAGAATGTGGTTCAGTATGCCGTGGATCGAAGTGAAGAAGGAGCCGGATTTGCTCTTCCGATCGGCATCAGATAACGGGGAGAGGATCCCGTACATTGCGCTGTTTATCTCTTTGTTGTACCGGGCGAGCAGTGCGAAGTGACTTTTGATCGATATCATGTAAATCCTCCGCCGCATTATGTCACGCACCCGAACCGGTGTCCATCAGGATCGCTTTGTGGCAGTGACTGCCAGCTAGTTCGCGGTAACCGTTATGGTAATGTTGTCCTGATAGGTGCCCTCGGTAGCATTGCCGACGTTTCCGATCACGACCGTAATTGGATATCGGGCCCCGGTTGTTGGCGGACCGGCAGAGATGGCCATATTCGGAACACCGGCCGGAAGTGACAGGGCCGAGCCATTGAACTGAAGCGTATAGGGAATGGTGCTCGTATCCCCGGCCGTTGTTATAGCCAGTACGCCGCCCTGTTGCGATTGCAGAGCAACCTGATAGGAGGAGTTCGCGCGCACAAGCAGATCGACTCCGCGCGAGGTCCCTTGAGTCAGCATCCCAAAGTCCATCAGCGAACTCGTGCTGCCCGGCGCAAACGGCGATCCAACTGGCACGAGCGAGAGTTCGGCGATCTTGGGAACCGTGAACGAGAGCGACATTGTTTGTGTCGTCTGTGCAGTGTTCGTACCTGTCGGACTGCCGGAATAGAGCCCGACGTTGACCGAGTCGACGTAGGTACCGGCGTTCGGGAGCTGGCCCGCCGGAAGTGCCACTACGAAGTTGGATGTGAGCTGTTGAACGCCGGACGCCGGATTCGTTCCGGAAAGTACGTTTTGAATCGGAGGATTGACACTGAGGTCCTCAAGAGTATTTCGCGACGCGACATTGTCCATGATCTGGTAGGTCAGGGTTCCACCCGCCGCGCTTCTTGCCTGCCGGCTTGCGAATGAACCCGACTGACCTGCTGAGAATGTGACGAAGTAGGAAGTTGATCCGGTAGTGAAACTGATGTGTGTGATGCTTAAGGTCTGGGGCAGATCATTCTCGATGGTCGAGTCGTAAGTTGAACTCACCGCAGGAACTGAGGAGGCGAACCGGTACTCGAGTGATCCGCCGGCAAACGCGGTCACGGCTGCCGAGGCCATTAACAGTAGGAAGGTCACTCTCATATGAACTCTGCTTAACATTTCCCGTCTCCTAATTGCCACCGGTTGCCCGGGTGAGCTTCACTTTGCCCAAATCATACAACCCCGTAGCACTTGCCGGGATTGAGATCTGTTTCGGCTTCCATCCTTTGCCCGCCATGTCGAGTGTGTACTCTCCCGGTTTCAGACCGTATACCTGGAATTGACCTCCGGCATCGGTAAAGAAGGAATGGTCCTTTGCCGCCGGGCCAGTTGATCTGAGGCTGCCCGCGAGGAGCACAATCGGTTTTCCGTCACCATCTTCAAGCGTGCCGCCGACATAGACGGTGGCATCGGTGCCGATCGTGATCACCGCGCCGCTGCGATAGGGCAGCGAGAGCAGGAACAGCGTATCACCCAGATCGTAACCAATCGGCGCATCCGGAACCTGAACATTCGCGAGCGTATCCGTGTAGGACTGTATGGACGACAGTGCTGCATTTCCGAGAAAGTCACTTACAGCCGAATAGGAGGTGCCGGTTGAGTTCACTCCAACAAGTGCCATACCAAGCTCCTTGTTGCGGACCATGATCGCAAAGCTGTCGCTCACCGGCCGTGTTATTGCAGCATTGCCATCGGCATAGACGAGCGCGGTGTCGAACCTGATGTAAGTATGATTGAGAACCGATGAAGTGCCGGTCAGATCACTCGCTGACAGCGAGTGGCCGAGCGCGGTATCAAACCGATTTCCCTGGTAGGTGAGAGTTGCGGAAGCGCCGCTCGTCTGGCCTCCGACTCCCGGTGGGCCGGATACCTGAGCGTTTACCGAGAAGCCGGGCACCGACGCGGGACGGTAGTCGATTCCGACCTGCCCGGTCGGTGATGTCAGACTCTGGCTGTAGCTCATTGCACCATCTGAGGACGGGAACGTCTTGATCAGTGTCAGCTGTCCGTGCCAGCTCGGCATCAGGTTCGATGAAAAGTTTCCTCCGACCACGAAGCTCATGCTCAGCGAACGGGTAAGTGGCGCGCTGAGGATCAGATTCGCATTATAGAACTGCCCCAGGCTCCAGGTGTCCTGGAGACCCGCACCCAGATTGAGCGCAAAGTTACGCGGGAGCGCCTGGCTTATGCCGGCTGAAATGAGCCACCGGTACGGTGCCTCTGTCAACCCGCTTTGCGGACCGATGAAGTACCGCCCGCGGTAATACGCAGACAGTGTTACCGCCGGCAGATTCCGGCGGCTCGCGTCGTAGAATCTGTAGCTCGCCGAGAGTCCCAGATCCATTCCATTCGTAGTGTCGTGGGAACCCGCGATTCCTGCGCCAAAAGTACCTATGTCGGTCGCAAGCACTGCCTGCACTCCAACAATCTGCGAAATGGTGTCCGCCTGAACGTAACCTCCCATCGTGTAGTTGGGAGTAATTCCGACCGACTGAAAGCCGGAAAGCACGGGTGGTGCAATCTGCCAGCCGGGGAACCCGATGTTCCAGCTGAACGCCGAAACTGACGGGGTCAACAGCTCGGAGTCGAATGGGTATGCACCTGAAATGTACTCGGTGCGCCCCTGATCATCCTGGATCTTCAGCTGCACGTTGTTCATACCCGGCGTGAGCGGGAAATCCAGGAGATTGTATGGACCGGGTTGAAGCTGCAGATACTTCACCGGGCCGCCGTTGACCAGCACGGTGACCTGAGACGGCCGCTGCAGGTAGAATTGCATCTGTCCGAGCGGACGGAAGAGCTTGTTCAATGAAAGATCGAAGTTCCTTGATACGCCGATGCCCACGGTCGGGACATTTGACAGGAAGCCGGTCACGGGGTAGTTCAGATTGCCGGCCGTGAAGCGCAGATCCGGCCCCGGCACGTCCTTTACGAGGCTGATATCTACCAGTGAAAGTGTCGCTGGAGCTGAGGTATCGAATGCGAGCTCACTCTGCAGGACCCAGTTGTACAGATTGATGACCGGATCGGCGGTCAGAGAGAATGGCATTGCAAAGAAATTGACGGCCGAACCTGCAGTCGACGTGTACTGGTCGATAGCGTCCACTCTGCCATAGAGCGACAGCTGCGCGCTGAACCTCGCAGGTTTCACCGGCTCCGCGGACGCGGGTACCTTTGCCGAGTTCAGGTCCACGACATGCACCTTCTGGAGCTCAGGAGAAATCGCGATGACGAGGGTAAGCGATTGTTCATCGAATCTGATCTTGAGTCCTGCGTTCTCGGCCACAGCAACTGGAACCATAGCTGAACTTGCGGAGGCGGCTGTTATCGAATCGACCACGGACATTACCGATTCGCCTCGTATGTTCGAGAGGAGCTCTTTCGCGTCGATCTTCAGAAGCTTTCCTGCAGCGCTCAGTACGACAGTCGTATCCTGTCCGCGAACTCCATTGATGGACGTGGTTACCGGTATGGTCACCTCGCCGCTTCCTGAACTCTGCGCAGCCGCAGGGAGCGCGGCGGCGAAGACGAGCAGCGCGCATGCTGAAAACAGGAGGAAGGATGCCGTATTATGGTGAGGGGTTATACTTAAGTTCAACATGGACATCCTGTTCCGGGAGCACGCCGGATACCGGCAGGAAGAAGGTCCTTGTCGATCGTGCGAGCATGTTTTCGCCGTTTATTCCACCAAGCTCGGCGGGACCAAAGGTCCGCTTCACTTCGTTCCCATCGGCCGCCTTTCCGTTCACGGTCAGCGTGAGTTCGTTCAGCAACGCGTGGGCCGTTCCGTCGTTGCGCAGCATCAGAAGCAACCCCTGTTTGCCTTTCGAGTCAACTCCCGCCCTGGCTGATTGAACCACCACGTCCGGTTTCGCATTGGCAGGCGTCACATAGATCGATCCGAGGTACTGGAACAGGATGTGGATGTTTCCGCCCTGCTCGACCGACTGCCCGAAGTCCACCGGAAGCTGCTGTGCAATTATGCGGAAGTTCTGTTCCACCGCGATTGCGATCGGGCCGCGCCACTGGACGCGTATGACCTGCGAGGAGTTAGGCTTGAGCACGACCTGTGAAGGAAACACCACAAAGTCGTCGGAGGCCGGCGAATAGGTTTCGTGGCCGAGCTCATCCATGGTTCGAGTCACCATGGAGACTTTTACGGCGATATCATGATTGTCGGTGTTCGTACAGATGAACGACTGGGTCGCATTCGTCCCGGACGGCGAGAAGCTGCGGGAGATCGGCTCGAAGGTGAAAGCGGAGGCGGAAACGCCAATCGCGCTCAAGATGAGCGCGATTGTGAAAATCCTGCCTTTGGTGCTTGCCCGGTTCACACGATGCCTGCCGTACTAGTTGGCCGTTATGGTAAACGTCAGGGTATCCGAATAGGTGCCCGCCGAGAGATTCGCCGTGGAACCATCGTAAGTCAATCCAAGAGTGTTGGTCACGCCGCCCGCCGGGGTCTTTGCGGACGCGCTGGTAACAGTCGCGACTCCGCTCGTAAATGTCACCGGCGTGCCACCGTAGGTGAGCGAGTAGCCAAGCGTGTCAGCTGATGTCGCGCTCGTGAAATCAGGGGTGCTGGAACTTGCCGAAACAGCGTTTGCGCTCGAGACGGTAACTGTGTAGCCGAGGTGCGAATTGCTCACTTCCGTTATCGTAGCAACCGCGAGATTGTTTTGTGCCGTAGTAAGGTCAAGTGCCGAAGCGACAGCGGCCGGGGTCACCGTAATCGACAGGTTCTGTGCAACAGTTCCCGTAAGTGTCAAATTGCCGGAGGTCGCGGCAAAAGCGCCAATTGCAACTCCCACACCAAGAACCAGAATCGCAGCTATCTTTTTCATCACTTGTCTCCTTTGTAACTCTGTTTTGAACTATGCTTTCACCTAATATATAGCAATAATCATGCCAGGCCGATAGATGTCGTCAAATCGACGTGACCAATGCGATGCCTGCATACCCCAATTTGCAGGATAACTCGGTAAAATATTATATTATAATATCTTACAAATTCTCCTGCTGCGTGATTCATCTGCATGCGATTTGTGTCAGGTATCAATTCCTTCAGCATCAGATCTATGATCGCCGATGCGGATTCCCACTGTTCGACCTGTGGGGCGAGTCTTTCGGCAAGATATCGACGCGTGCGTCGAACATTCTCATTCACGGTAGTTATTTTCCACTTCGAGCAACTCCATCCGGGAGCGAAATCGTCGTTCAGTCACACCGAGCATCCGCGCGGCA
>DATKUC010000012.1:0-4077 GCA_035530835.1 Spirochaetia bacterium | reverse complement strand
GCAGACAACCTCAGCGAGTGCACCGTGCAGCTCGATTACCTGGTGGCTCCCTGCAGCCTGGTGCAACCTGTCGACATTCTGGGTGATGATGCCGGTTACCGCGCCCGCGCGCTCAAGCCGTGCAACGGTTGCGTGCCCTGCGTTGGGGCGTGCATGCGAGAAATGCGGCCATCCAATTGCGCTGCGAGCCCAGTAGCGGGCACGTGTCGCCTCGCTTGCGACAAAATCCCGGTACTGGATCGGCGGACTCCTGCGCCGCGGGCCGTCCGGCCCCCGGTAATCGGGTATACCCGACTCGGTGCTGATTCCTGCACCGGTAAGAACGACAACTCGTTTCCGGCGCAGAACCTCTGCTGCGCGTGCAAGCTCAGGCGATGACCCGGTTCGTACTGAACTCATGAAGGTAGGATACGGTTGACTCGGTTCAGGGTCAATTGGAGCAGTCGACAGTTGACCGGGGAACCTCGCGGGGGTAGGATGATAGAGTAATGGAGATACGCCCGAAAATTGTGCAGATTTTAACAACAAACACTAAAGTTTGTATCTCCATCTGCCGATAATAGAGTGCTGTGAGGTTTCCGTGTCAGGATTGCTCCAACGTGGACTGATATTTCTCAACCTCTATGACCTTCCGAAGAAGCAATCGGTGGCGGAAGTGAGCGACGCGTCCACCGAAGGGATCTCGGCGGAGGATCAGAAGGACATCAGGGCGCAGATCGAGCAGGTCGCGCTTGAGAATCGCATTCGCGCGACACCGGAAGTGTTTGCATATGAGGCACTCAAGAAAGGCTCCCTTTTTCCGATCGTAGTCAACATAATTGCAGTAGTCGTTCTTGCATCGGGTCTCGCACTGCTCGCCTTCTTCTTCAGCAAGAACGAGTCCCGCATCGCGGGGCAAAACACACAGATAACCACTGCCGAAGGACAGATCCTCCAGGAAGTAAAGCGCGAAGCTGCGCAGCAGATCCAGCAGAAGGATCAGCAGATCAGCGACATCCAGGGACGCCTGCAGCAGATAAGCACCGAGCGCAGTCAGCTTCTCTCCGATATGAACGGAAAGATTCAGACGCGCGAAGCTGAACTGAAAGCGCAGATGGAGACGCAGCTTGCTGCCGAGAGGACGAAACTGCAGGCCGAAGGTGTGTCACAGACCGAAATAACGCGGCGGCTCGAAGCGCTCCAGCAGGCAAACACAGCGGCTCTCACCTCGCAGATGGACACCTTTCGGAAGCAGGCGGAGGCACAGAGGGCCCAGCAGGCGGACAATCTGCAAAAGTTGCAGAACGAGTACCAGAAGAACCTTGCGCAGGCAACCGTGGACCGTCAGCAGATCCAGCAGCAGGCAGATCAGAAAGTTGTTCAGCTGCAGGCTCAACTCCAGGGGCAGATTGCCCAGTCGGAACAGCAGCTGACCGCCGCCCAGCAACAGCTGCAGGCGCTCCAGGATACCAATCAGAAAGACCAGCTGGTCTCCACCCAGATTACCGGATTCTATACTGAAATCAGAAAGGATGTTGACGCACACAACTATCCTGAAGCGCTGAAGACGCTCACGACGATGAAGAACTACCTCTCTACCGACACAGTGCTGCAACTTGCGAGCATTCGAGATCGGCGCCCGGCGGAGTTATTCATCATCAATTCACTGACCTCGCTCGTCACGCAGGAGATGCAGCAAACGACGCAGACCGCGTCCACAGTTATTGCCGCCGCATCGATCATCGATCAGGCAAACGCACTTGCTGCGCAGGCTTCAGGACTCCTCAAACAGGGTGACACGAGCCAGGCACAAAGCGTCTACGCCAAAGCACTTGCACTCGTTCCGGGAATTGAGGCGAGCCACCAGTTCTTCATCGATCAGGACACGCAACGAATTGCGGAGCTGCAGAAGCAGCTCGACGATCTGAAGGCGCAACAGACTCATCTGGCAGCCGAAGGGGACACGCTTCGTGCCCGAATCGCGACTCAGGACCGGCAGATAGCAGCTGAAACTGCACAGAACCTCAAACTCGTTCAGTCGCAGCAGACAGCGCTCACGCAGAACAGCGCGTCCCAGACAAAGATAACCGCCGCACTCGATCAGGCGCGGAAACTGTACGATGCAGGGCAGTATCAACAGTCTCTCGATCAGTACCGAACCGCCCTCTCCTATCTGTCCGCGGGCGGGGCCGCATCAGCCGATCAGATAGCGGAAAGTGGATTCCGTCTCCAGTCGGCTGCGACAGTCAAGGCTGCCTCCGATCAGGCGGCACCGCTACTTGCCGCGGCCCAGAAGCTCGCCCAGGAAAGCAAGTTCGCTCAGGCAATTGACGGATATGCGCAGATCATTACCACCTACCCGATGGCACGGCAGCTGCCGACGGCGGTTGACGGACTGAAAGCAGCGTTCTCGCAGCAGGTTTCGACACTTCAGGGGCAGATCGCCTCGCTCACCCGCGAGCGTGACCAGCTCTCGACCCAGGTTGCAAGCCTGAAGTCTGCGGGACCCCAGACCGGCGGCGCAGGGGCGCCTTCCGGCACGCCGCAGGACAGCGCAAATGTGACCGCGCTCACAGCCGAAAACAGATCACTGACTGATCGAATCACCGGCCTCAATACGCAGGTTGCGTCGCTCCGGCAGCAGCTCTCCGACGCGACAACGAAGCTCTCAACAGCCGAGCAGCAACATGCAGCCTCGGTCGCAGCCCTCGATTCGGCGCAGAAGGAACTTAGCCGGATTCGACCGGCCGGCGAAGCCTACACATCGTTGAAAAACGCGTACGCAGGTTTTGCCTCTGCCGAGGACTCGCTCATGGGAGCTCCACAGTCGAGTGGATCGACCACCCTTCCCTCGCAGGCAACAATGCTGAAGGGGAAGGTCCTGCTCGACCAGTTCCTGGCTTCGGATCAGGCGCGCACGCTCTTCCCGGGCCTTCTGGATCGTATTCATCAATATGATCGTGGATTCGAATCCTCGGGCCGAAGCAGCGCACTATCGGACGTGAGCGATATCGTCTACAACCTGTCGCAGTACACGACTCAGAAGGATCGAGCGTCCTACCTCACGCAGCAGATCGGCCAGGCAACGGATGCAGCAACCAGGAGCTTCCTGGAATCGCTTTCGAAGCTCGTCGGTTAGTTCGTTGGATATATATAAAAGAAACTTCTAGTGCAGATTTCCAAGAAATGTGAGAAGATCGGTGGAATAGACCCGGATTTCAACCACAGGTGAACCGTTCAGCATTGAAGGAAACACGTAGCTGAAGATCAGTTCAGGACCACCGGTCGACTGATCCTCCGCTATATGGGCAAGATGAATTGCGCCGATATTTGCGTGTCCGGCGACGATGCCGCTTGATTTGTACACCGTAGCTACGCCTCCGGACTCCGCATAGAGATAGCCGCCCGGCAGGACGGCACTCGGCAGCTGGGGCACCGGAATAGAGTGTGGCGATGGCGCACCCGAGAGCGTTGAATCCCATTCTATAGTCTTGATCGCCCCGGCAGACTCATAGCTGAAGAAGCACAGACCGGAAGCTGGATCATAGAGGAATTTCCCGTTCGTCGGATTGTCGGAAATCGCAAAAGACGAAGCGGTCGATCCAATTGCCGAGGCGGGCCCTGCGACCGTTCCGGGAGCGGCAACCGCGTACCCAAGCCCAATCGGCCAGTACATGCCGGCTGAATCCCGCATCAGTGCATATATGGAGGTTCCGCCGGTTGCCGTATCGAATCCGATCTCTCCTCCGACGAAATTCATACTCGAATACACAGAACTGGCAAGTGAAGGCAGGGTGCTGTTTGCGGTCACCACGGAGGTCGCGCTCGATTGTGAAACGGTCGGCAGGCTGATCGTGTTGAGCGTATACGTTTGAGCCGAAAACTGTATCCGGGAATAGTAATCCGTGCCTACGGGGACCCCGGTTACTGCGAGAGTGTCCATGTCCCAGGAAAACTGGAGAGGATCCGAGGAGCCGCCGCCGAAGTTGTCTCCGGTCAGGGCTGAGGCAATGCGAGTGTCGCTCGTCGCAGGATTCGGCTGGCTCGGGTCCTGAGAAACCCAGTATTCATTGACTCCGAACGCACCTGAGTCGATCA
>DATKUC010000011.1:0-6264 GCA_035530835.1 Spirochaetia bacterium | reverse complement strand
GGCTGTCGGAGGATGAGAATGGGAGCCGGATAGAAGCGCCGGATGGTGACCGGTACCGCTCATATGGCTTCAACGGTGACAGGCTGATGAGTGTTGTCATGATCGATGATCCGGACCGTGCGAGGCAGTACCAGACTGCGGTGCGTGAAGGGTGGAGCCGGGCGAGAGTCGAGGAGGAGTTTGCGTGATGTATGCAGGACGACTATTTCGTGTTTCAGCAGTATCGCTGCTGCTTGCGGCTGCCGCAGGCGGTGTGCTCTGGGCTTCGGGTGCGCGTGAATCCGCAGGTTTTGTTGCCGATACGGTGCATCTTCGCGTGGCAACACTCCGGGGACCGACGGGTATGGGCATGGTGCCGCTCCTCGAGGAGGGACCGCTGGTCGCGCCCGGAGTGTCGGTATCCTATGAGGTAGTAGGAACTCCTGAGGTCATGGTTTCCCGTATCCTCTCAGGCGATGTCGATTTTGCGAGCCTCCCGCTGAACCTCGCTGCCAAGCTCTACAACAGCGGCGTACAGTATCAGCTTGCAGCGGTGAATGTGCTGGGAGTGCTCTATCTGGTGTCCGACGAATCAACCGTGCACACGCTGCAGGATCTCAAAGGGAAGAGAGTCTACCTCACAGGCAAGGGAGCGAATCCCGATTTTCTCCTGAGGTACGTACTGACTCGTGCGGGGCTGACACCCGACACCGATGTGCAGCTTGACTTCAGGTACGATCAGGTCGAACTCTCAAGCCTGATGGTCGCAGGGCGCATTCATCTCGCGCTCCTGCCCGAACCGTTCGTTACGCAGGTTGTAGAGAAGAATCCGAACGACAAGGTGGTCATGCGATTTGCCGATGCCTGGAGGGAGGCGCTCGGAAAGGATATTCCTCTCGCACAGGGGTGCGTTGTCGTGCGAGCGAAGAGCGCCGAGGAGCATCCTCAGGCGGTAAAGTCGTTCCTCGCCGCCTACAAGCGTTCGGTCGAATGGGTGAACGCGAACCATGAGCAGGCCGGCATCCTGATTCAGAAGCATGGTATGGGCCTGAGCGCTGCCGCTGCAGCTTCGGCAATATCCCGCATGAGCCTGGTCTATCAACCGGCCACCGATGCACGTGTCGCGGTTGAGCAGTTTCTGTCGGTCCTGCTGAAATTCGCGCCCCAGTCGATCGGCGGCAAGCTTCCTGATTCCGGGTTCTATCTGTCGAACTGAATATCGCCGGTCGCTGAACGCCATTGATTTCTGACCGAATCGCTATGATTCCTCCGGTTTTGTTAGTAACTTGTACGCACAATTTCCGAATTTGCATGAGGAGGAATCATGGCATTTACGACCCCGAATCTACCCTATGCGTACAACGCACTCGAGCCGTACATCGATGAACAGACGATGAAGGTCCATCACGACGGACATCACGTGGCATACGTCACGAAGCTGAACGCCGCAGTCCAGGGAACCCAGTACGAGAACTGGGAACCGTTGAAGCTCATCAAGGAACTCGGCTCACTTCCGGAGAACATCCGGACTGCCGTGCGAAACAACGGCGGCGGGCATCTGAATCACACGATGTTCTGGCAGCTCATGGCGCCGAACGCAGGCGGAAAGCCGACTGGCGCGGTTGCGCAGGCGATCGATTCAGCGTTTGGAAGCTTTGACAAGTTCAAGGAAGCCTTCTCCGCGGCTGCGAACAATCGCTTCGGGAGCGGCTGGGCATGGCTCGTGGTGAACAAATCCGGTGCGCTCGAAGTGGTGAGCACAGCCAATCAGGACAATCCCTACACCGACGGACATACTCCGATCCTCGGGATTGATGTCTGGGAGCACGCGTACTACCTCAAATACATGAACAAGCGCGCCGACTATGTCACCAATTTCTTCAATGTAGTGAACTGGAGCCAGGTACAGAAGAACTTCGAGGCTGCAAAGAAGTAATCCTGCCCCTTTCATGATCGGCAATGCGGCGCTCCGGCGCCGCTGCCATCCCCTTACCGCCGTTGCCTGATACCGATAACTTTTGACCTATTGACACGAAAATCGGGTGATGGTACCGTAACAATGTGCGACAAAAAAAGTCTTAGTTTGAGAAACTCCTGGTTTGAGTAACATCGATGGTTAGGATACACAAAACCGCCGAATATGCGCTGATCGCTCTCAAGCACATGCGGGATTCCGGCTGCGACGCACCGGTGAGCGCGAAAGAGCTGAGCGAGCGGTACAAGCTGCCGTACGAGCTGGTGAGCAAGGTGCTGCAGCGACTCGCTTCAGGGCGGGTGCTGAACTCACGGCAGGGTGTTCTCGGCGGGTATCTGCTTGGCCCGAGGGCCGCGGACCTTACGGTTCTCGAACTTTCCGCGCTGACCGATCCGTCAAAGAGCCGACGATGCGGGTCCGGCGAGCAGGGTGCAGCGGATGATCAACGCGCGCGCTACGCGTGTGATGTCTACTCCACCTGTACGATCCTTGCTCCGGTTGCCGACCTTGGCCGGAGAATCGAGGCGCTCCTGGGCACCATTCGGGTGTTCGATCTGCTCGACGGAAAAGCTGTTGCCGGTATCCCGGTCGCAACCGATGAGCCGCAGATCTGCTGCAAGGTATCATGAAGGTCAAGGAGCCAATGTGGCCGATACGCATACAAAACTAAACGCACGGTACGACGTTACCTCACTTCGCGCCGACTTTCCCATTCTGGGTGAGAAGATGCGCGGCAAGCGGTTTGTCTATCTGGACAATGCGGCAACTTCCCTGAAGCCGCAATCTGTCATCGACGCCGAGGTATCCTACTACACGCGAATGGGTGCCAACATTCACCGCGGTGCCTACGAGTTCAGCGAACGAGCCACTCTCGCTTTTGATGCTACCCGCGAGAAGCTTGCGCATTTCATCAACAAACCGGCCGACGGGCAGATCATCTTTACGAAGGGATCAACTGAAGGTATCAACATGGTCGCCGCGGGCTGGGCCCGCAGGAAGCTCACCGCGGGCGATGAGATAGTCACCACGCAGATCGAGCATCACGCAGATCTGGTACCGTGGCAGGAGGTTGCGCGGGAGACCGGCGCCGTCCTGAAGTTCCTGCCGATCGATCCTGAGACCGGTACGATTCGGCTCGAGGATGTCGAGAAGACCATAGGCGAGCGTACGCGCCTGGTAGCCGTCACCGCGATGTCAAATGTGACCGGCTACATGCCTCCGGTCAGGGAGATCATCCGCATCGCACATCGGCACAACGCAGTTGTCCTGCTCGATGGCGCTCAGTACGTCTCCCACCATCCGGTTGATGTGACTGACCTTGACTGCGACTTTCTGGTCTTCTCGGGACACAAGATGCTCGGACCGACCGGCACCGGCGTCCTCTACGGAAAGGAGCATCTGCTCGATCAGATGGCTCCGCTCAACTATGGCGGGGATATGATTCTGAAGGTGTGGAACGATCACTCGACCTACAAAGAGCTTCCCGACCGGTTTGAGGGTGGAACGCCAAATATTGCCGGAATCATCGGCCTGGGTGCCGCAGTGGACTATCTTCTCAACCTCGGAATGGACAAGATCGCTGCCCACGAGCACGAGCTTGTCGAATACCTTGTCGAGCGCTCGGCAGGACTCACCGACGTATCGGTGTACACAGCGCAGGATCCGGAACATCGCGGCGGCATATTCTCCTTCAATGTGGAGGGTGTGCATTCGCACGATGTGGGAGCGGTGCTCGACAACGAAGGGGTTGCCGTCCGAACCGGATTTCACTGCGCGCAACCCTACATGAGGCTGCTCGGTGTACCGGGAACCGTTCGCGCATCAGTTTATCTGTATACCAGTCGCGAAGATATCGATACCTTCATAGATGCACTTTCGAAGGTAAAGGAAGTATTTCGATGAACCTGAACGAAGACCTGTACAAGGAAATCATTCTCGATCACTACAAGTCCAGGAAGAACCGCAAGCGGATCGAGACTGCGAATCTTCATCTTGAAGCTGCAAACCCTTCGTGCGGGGACGACATCGACCTCTACCTGGACGTAAAGGACGGGCAGATCCAGGACGTTGCCTTCGAGGGAATGGGGTGCTCGATCTGCATGGCATCAGCAGACATGATGTGCGAAGCGTTCCGCGGCAAATCTGTCGAAGAGGCCCAGCAGCTGATCGATAAGTTCAAAGGCATGCTCACCCGCAACGAAAGCCCCGATTTCCCCGACGAGGCAGCGGACCTTGAGGCGATGCAGGGCGTTGCCAAGTTTCCGCTCCGCATCAAGTGCGCATTGCTCGCCTGGACAACCGCCAACCAGCTGGTATCACCCAAGGACAAGCCGCAGACCTGAGAGTCACCCGCCGCGGGTTGCGCAGCCGCGGGTTGCGCAGCGCTGCCGCCGCTCTTCACGGAGCCCTCGCGCGTTTCGCAGACGCTGCACGGCCGCGCTGCCGGTAACGGCCTTGCGTTGCAGCTGCCCGCCGAACTCGATAAAATATGCCGAATCACTAGCCATAAAAGGAGACACGAATGCATAAGCTCGTGCTTGTACGCCATGGGGAGAGCGACTGGAATCGCGAGAACCGTTTCACCGGCTGGACCGACGTCGATCTTTCGGAAACCGGAACCAGTGAAGCTCACCTTGGCGGCGAACTGCTGCGAAAGGGCGGGTATCAATTTGACGTTGCCTACACATCGGTCCTGAAGCGCGCGATCCGGACACTGGATATTGTGCTGTACGAGATCGATCAGATGTGGCTGCCCGTTCACAAGAGCTGGCGCCTGAACGAGCGCCACTATGGAGCTCTTCAGGGATTGAACAAGGCCGAAACCGCCGCGAAACATGGCGAGGATCAGGTTCTCGTGTGGCGCAGAAGCTATGACGTTCCGCCACCGAAGCTTGAGGCGACCGACCCGCGGAATCCGCTGAACGATGCGCGCTACAAGGGTGTTCCACTTGCCGATCTTCCACTTACCGAATGTCTGAAGGACACTGTTGAGCGTTTCCTGCCCTACTGGCACGAAGTGATTGCACCCGCAATCCACAGCGGCAAGCGCGTGCTCGTGGCCGCGCACGGAAACAGCCTCCGGGCGCTCGTGAAGTACCTGGACAACATTCCTGATGATGAGATAGTCGGACTGAACATTCCGACCGGTGTGCCCCTCGTCTATGAGCTGGATGACCATCTGAAGCCGCTCAAGCACTACTATCTTGGTGATCAGGACGAGCTGAAGCGGAAAATGGAAGCGGTTGCCGCTCAGGGCAAGGTAAAAAAATAGCGTGCTCAACCGGCGGCGCGACCGCCCCGGTGCGAAAGGAGATTGCATGCCCTCTCGATCGAGGCTGATTGTTGTCGCGTTTGCCGCGCTCTCTCTCCTGATTTCGGTTCAGCTTTTTGCGCAGGCATCGACCCCTGCGCAGTCGACTGCCCAGTCACAGCTGGTGAGCGCAAAACCGCACGGCATCACCGAGACACTCGCGTACTACAGCGAAAAAGCTATTCGCGCGATCGGATACGCAGGCCTGTACGCGGCAATGACCGCCGAAAGTATGGTCCTGCCGGTTCCGGCTGAAGCTGTCATGCCATTTGCGGGATTTCTGGTTGCAGAAGGGACATTCTCACCGTTCCTGGTGATCCTGTTCAGCGTGCTCGGCAGCCTGTCAGGTTCGCTGATCTCCTACGGTATCGGCGCGTGGGGCGGCAAGCCATTTGTGCGCAGGTTCGGCAAATACGTGCTTCTGGATCAGCGCGATCTTGATGCGACTGAACGTTACTTCGAACGGCGCGGGACGATAACCATCTTCTTCAGCAGATTCATTCCGGTTGTCAGGCACCTCATCTCAATACCTGCGGGCGTGGCACGGATGCACCTTGTCCCGTTCATCATCCTGACCGCGCTCGGTGCAGGTTCCTGGAATACGTTTCTCATGCTGATAGGCCGCTCGTTGCGCGAGCACTGGAGCGTAGTCCAGCGCTACAGCCACATCATCGATGTGCTGGTGGTAGTGCTCCTGGTGCTCGCGATAATCTGGTACGTCTACCGCCACCTCAGGCGACGCAGCGAGGCGCGCTCCGGGGCGGAAAATCAGTAGGCGAGCGCGTGGCCAAGATCGGCAATGAGGTCCCGTGAATCCTCTATTCCCGCCGAAAGCCTGATCGTCTCCTTCGTGAGACCCGAGGCGGCGAGCCCCGCTTCTCCCATCGAAGTGTGGCTCATGCTCCACGGGTGTTCGATGAGCGATTCAACGCCGCCCAATGACTCCGCGAGCGAGAAAAACTTCAGTCGTTCAAAGAAGCTGTCAAGCCCTACCTTTGCG
>DATKUC010000010.1:0-3708 GCA_035530835.1 Spirochaetia bacterium | reverse complement strand
CTGAAACGGAGACACAATGACTACGGACACCACGAGAAACATCGGCATCATGGCGCACATCGACGCGGGAAAGACCACAACAACCGAACGGATACTCTTCTATACGGGCAAGAGTCACCGAATTGGTGAGGTGGACAACGGTGAAGCGACGATGGACTGGATGGAGCAGGAACAGAATCGCGGTATCACGATTACGTCGGCGGCGACAACCTGTTTCTGGAAGGGCCACAAGATCAATATCATCGACACTCCGGGACATGTTGATTTTACGGCCGAGGTTGAGCGTTCGTTGCGTGTCCTCGATGGAGCGGTAGCGATATTCTGCGCAGTCAGCGGTGTTCAGCCGCAGTCGGAGACGGTCTGGCACCAGGCAAATAAGTACAATGTTCCGCGCATAGCCTACGTGAACAAGATGGACCGTGTCGGCGCGGACTTTCTGAGTGTGATCGAGGAGATGGAAAAGAAGCTTGGCGCTTCTCCGATTCCGGTTCAGATTCCAATCGGCCGGGAGTCGGATTTTGCGGGAATCATCGACATTGTCCTGATGGAAGAGATCCGGTGGGATCCTGAGTCTCTTGGCACGGAGTTTGTCCGGGTGCCAATTTCGAGCGAGAATCAACCACTTGCACTGAAGTGGCGGCAGCATCTGATCGACACTCTCTCCTCCCGGTCCGAGGAGATGACCGATCTCTTTCTGGAAGGCAAGGAGATCCCGCCTGAGCTTATCAGGTCTGTTCTCCGAACCGAGACGATTGCCGAACGTCTGGTACCGGTCTTCTGCGGCGCTTCGCTGCGAAACCTCGGGGTGCAGCCGCTCATCGACGGAATAATCGACTTCCTTCCCGCTCCGGAGGAGCTGCCTCCTATCGTGGGGCACCATGTGGGCAAGGATCGTGAGGTCAAGGTCGAGCGTTCGCTTGAAGGTCCGGCGCTCGGTCTTGTGTTCAAGATCCAGAACGATCGGGAAGCCGGACCGATGTGCTACATCAGGATGTACTCGGGAACTCTCAAATCGGGCGTGGCAGTCTTTAATATCGACAAGAAGAAGAGGGAACGGATCAACCGGCTGCTTCGCATGCATGCGGCGAAATATGAGCAGATCGATTCGGTGTCGGCCGGAGACATCGCGGTGGTCATCGGATTCAAGAGCGCGCAGACCGGGGACACGATCGGCACCGAGGGGTTTCAGGTGATGCTCGAACGGATGCACTTCCCGGAGCCGGTCATCTCTGTTGCTATCGAGCCGAAGACTCTCTCCGAGCGTGACAAATTGAAGGAAGTCCTGGATCTGTTGAGTCGTGAAGATCCGACCTTCTTCTGGAAGGAGGATGCCGAGACCGGCGAGCTCATCATCTCGGGAATGGGCGAACTGCACATCGACGTGCTCGTGACCCGGATCATCGACGACTATAAAGTCGGCGCAAAGGTGGGCAAGCCGCAGGTGACCTATCGTGAATCTGTCTCCAAAGAGGTCCTGCACACCGAGCAATACAGCAGAATCGTGGCGGGCAAGGAGAACGTGGCTCAGATTACCCTCGAAGTGAAGCCTCTTGAACGGGGAACCGGAAACAGGTTCACCTCGGAGGTCTCGAAGGACAAACTGCCACAGCCGTTTATCGATGCGGTGAAGCGCGGCGTGGAAGGCGGACTTACCTCAGGCGTCGTGTACGGATATCCGGCCTATGACATCGGTGTTACCCTGAAGGATGCTGTCTACAATCAGCTCACTTCCACAGAGCTCGCGTTTGAAGCTGCCGGTTCAATCGGGCTCGACAACGCGTGCAGAAAGGCGGAACCGGTGCTGCTCGAGCCGGTCATGCAGATCGATGTCACCTGCCCGAAGGAGTTCATGGGCGAGGTAATCAACGGCATCACCATGCGCGGCGGAATGGTGCAGAAGATCGACTCAAAGGCCGCAGTAGAGCTCATTCACGCTGAGGCGCCGCTCGAGCGGATGTTTGGGTACTCGACCGCGCTGCGCAGCACAACGCAGGGGCGTGGTACCTATTCGATGCAATTTTCGCACTTCCAGAAGAAGATCGAGAAGGCTGTAGCTGGAGTCAAATAACTCCATATAATTTATTATCGCCAATCGACGCTCCTGAATCTCCTTGACAACCCGCGAAATAGCCTCTTATAGTGTACTATCACGTCACAGTAAAGGAGAGCGGTCATGGGCATCAGCACCGATTCCATCCGAAATGTCGCATTCGCAGGTCATGGCGGAACGGGCAAGACGTCATTTGTCGAGCAACTCCTCTTCTATGGAAACGCAATTCAGAAACCGGAACCAGTCGAGTCAGGCAGATCCGTCAGCGATTTCACCGAGGAAGAGATTGCCCACCGGAACTCAATCCACACATCGCTTTCACACTTGACGTGGAAGGATTGCAAGATCAACGTCCTCGACACGCCGGGACTCGGCGATTTTGTCGGCGAAGTCGTTGCCGCCTTCCGTGCGGCCGAATCCGCGGTTATGGTGGTAAGCGGCAAGGCCGGAGTACAGATCGAAACCATCAAACTGTGGAGAAGACTTGACCGTCGGGACATGCCTCGAATCGTCCTGGTCAATCAGATGGACATGGAAAACAGTAACTTCGCCGCAGTGCTCGAGGATCTGCGGCAGAAGTTCGACAAGACGTTCGTCCCGGTTTCCATTCCCATCGGTACCGGAAGTACCTATCAGGGCGTCATCAATCTGCTGAATATGAAGGCATACCTCGCCGGCGGTTTCGGCAACAAGGAGACCGAGGCTCCTATTCCGGCCGAGATGGCGCAGACCGTCGAGGAGTATCGCGCATCACTGATGGAGTCTGCAGCCGAAGGCGATGATGAGCTCATCAACACCTACCTTGAAGCGCTCTCACTTACTGAAGAAGAGATCGACCGCGGACTCACCGAAGGGCTGCGTGACAACAAAGTGGTACCTGTTCTGTGTGCCGCCGGTACCCTCGGTTCAGGTATCACCACCCTGCTGGATTTCCTCGTTCTTTCCGCACCGTCGCCCGCCGGAATCTCCGAGATCGCGTTCGACAGGGACGATAAGGAGACCCGCCTTCCGTTGACCGTCGACGCGCCGCTTGCCGCGTTCGAGTTCAAAACGAGTATCGATCAGTTTTCCGGCCGGCTCAGCTTCGTGAAGGTTGTGAATGGACGGCTCACTCCAGATTCGGAGTACGTCATATTCCGCAACTCCCATAAGGGAAAAATCGGCAAGATAGAGACTTCAATCGGAAAGAAACTCGAGGATGTGTCCGAGCTCATTGCAGGCGATATAGGAATTATCGCGAAGATCGTCGATTCAGAAACGAACGATACATTCTGCGCCCCGGACCGGCTGCTTCACTTCAAACCGCTTCAGCTCCCACAACCCGTTCATGCGGTTTCGGTCTTTGCAGGCGCCAAGAAGGACGAAGATAAGCTTGCCCAGGCAATGCAGAAGATCAGTGAAGAGGATCCGACCTTCATCATCAGCTTCAACGTCGAGACAAAGGAAACTGTCATTTCCGGGATGGGTGAGCTGCACCTGAACATCATTCTGGACAAGATCCGAAAGAGTCAGAAGATCGAAATTGAAACCGGAATACCGAAGGTCGCATACCGGGAGACAATTACCCGGCCATCGGATTCGCTCTACCGACACAAGAAGCAGACCGGCGGACACGGTCAGTTCGCCGAGGTTTCGATTTCAGTGAAACCGCTCGAGCG
>DATKUC010000009.1:0-9553 GCA_035530835.1 Spirochaetia bacterium | reverse complement strand
CGGACGCAGACGCCGGTGATCTGGCGGCTGCTGTACCTGCGCAGCAGAAAGCGGTTCACCTGACTACCGATGATGAGGCCCGCCGCGTTCAGTGAGAATGCCCAGCCGAACTGGGTCTGGGTGAGACCGAACAGCTGCATGAACACGTAGGAAGAGTCGGATATGTAGGCGAAAAGTCCCGCCGAGCCGAGCCCCGAGACAACTGCATAGACCAGGAACTGGCGGTTCTTCGCCACTGTCATGTACTGAGCGATGATGCGGCCCGGCTTCATCGAAACCAGCGGATCGGGGCGCTTGCTTTCGGAGAGCAGCAGCGCAACTGTCACGATGAGGATTGCGGCGAAGAGTACGAGGATGATGAAGATGAACCGCCACCCGAGGTGCGAGGCCACGAAGCCACCGGCTGAGGGCGCAAGCATCGGGGAGACCGCGATGATGAGCATGAACGCCGAAAAGACGCCAGCAATTTCGTTGATCGGAAACAGGTCACGAACAATCGCCCTGCTTGCGACCATACCCACGCATACGCCAAGCGCCATGAGGAACCGGGTGATGACCAGCCACGCAATAGAGGATGAAAACGCGCAGGCTGCCGCCGCGACCAGGTACAGCCCGAGGCCGACAAGAAGCGGGATTTTGCGGCCGAACCGATCGGTCAGCGGGCCGTAGATGAGCTGACCGAACGAAATGCCGATGAAGTAGCTGGTCAGCGAATATCCCACTACTGCAACGCTTGTCTTGAGGCTTGCGGCAATCGACGGAAAACCAGGCAGATACATATCGATCGAGAAAGGGCCGAGAGCAGACAGCGCCCCGAGCAGAATGATGATACCTGTACGTTCTTTTCGTGTCATTTGTGTGGATAGTATAGCCAAATTCCTGCTCCCGGCACACCAGTGTTAATCATGTCGTTTGCACCTTGCGCGAACAATTCCATTCCGGCACTATCATGCAAGGTCACATTGAAGTGAAAACAAACTCATCAACCGCCGCGGCCGCTACCGTCGTTCCGGTGCTTATCGCCATCAGTGTCTCACACTTTCTGAACGACACCCTGCAGTCGCTCATTCCGGCAACCTATCCGATCCTGAAGCAATCACTCTCCCTGAGTTACGCTCAGATCGGCCTCATCACGCTCATAAACCAGCTGGTTGCCTCGGTGCTGCAGCCGGTTGTCGGAATGGTAACCGATCGCAGGCACATGCCCTACTCGCTTCCCATCGGCATGACGTTCACCCTGCTCGGGCTGGGACTGCTCTCCATAGCGGGAACCTATGAGCTCGTCCTGATCTCCGTGGCGCTCGTCGGCATGGGATCATCGGTGTTCCATCCGGAGTCATCACGGGTGGCGCACATGGCGGCAGGACACCGCCGCGGGCTTGCGCAATCGGTTTTCCAGGTCGGTGGCAACACCGGTTCATCGCTCGGGCCTCTGCTTGCCGCCCTCATCATCACCGGCCGCGGGCACTCCCGCATTGCGTGGTTCATGCTGGTAGCGCTCCTTGCAATCATTCTCCTCTGGCGGGTCGGGGCGTGGTACGCGGGCCGGGTGCACAGCGTGGCCGGCACGGCGAAGGACGCCGCGGCAGCAGCGCCTGCACTGCCCCGCTCCTTGATTGTGCGCGCGCTCGTGGTGCTGCTCATGCTGATCTTTTCGAAATACTTCTATCTCGCAAGTATGTCCAACTACTTCACGTTCTATCTCATGTCGCGGTTTCACCTGACCATCGCGGATGCGCAGGTTCATCTGTTCATCTTTCTGTTCGCCGTGGCAGCCGGGACCGTCATCGGCGGTCCGGTTGGTGACCGCATTGGACGAAAGTACGTTATCTGGGTGTCCATCCTCGGAACCGCGCCGTTCAGCTTGCTGCTGCCCTATGTCGGATTGACCGGCACGACGATACTGAGCATCTTCGTCGGACTCATCCTCTCCTCAGCGTTCTCCGCAATTCTGGTCTACGCACAGGAGATGCTGCCGGGAAAGATCGGCCTGATTTCCGGCCTCTTTTTCGGTCTCGCATTCGGTCTCGGCGGAATTGCCTCGGCAGTGATCGGAGTGCTCGCCGACAGGACCACCGTCTACTTCGTGTTTCAGTTATGTGCGTTTCTGCCGCTTCTCGGACTGCTCGCCGCGTTTCTGCCGAATTTCGACAAGCATGGAGTTGCGGCCGGGACTCCCTAGACGCGCTTCAGGTATCGCCGACCTGAACCGAGCACGAACATTGCGAGCACGAGTGCTCCGACACCGACGTAATAGGGGACGTGCGGACTGAAGGTCTCGGCGAGCCGGCCTGCGAGCCACGGTGCAATTGCCCCTCCCACGAAGCGGACGAAGCTGTACGCGGCGGAGGCAACCGAGCGCTCGACCGGCGCAACCTCCATGACCACCGTTGTCACGAGCGTGTTGTTGATGCCGAGGAATGCTCCGGCGACGATTACCGCGATCACCACTACAAGCTGCACGTTCGTGAACAGTCCGATTGCCAGCAGATCGAGCGCGAGAGCGGTGAGCATTGCAAAGATCGTGTTCACGGTGCCGAACCGCTTCTGAATCCGCGGTGCGATGAAGACTGATGAAATGGCGAGCAGAACGCCCCAACCGAAGAACACCAGACCAAGGCCATGCGCATTCATCCCCAGCACGAATGGCGTATAGGCGAGCAGCGTGAAGAAGCCGAAGTTGTAGCAGAGCGACATGATTCCCATCGTCAGAAGTCCGCCGTGGCTCAGCGCGCGAATCGGGTCCAGGATGCTTGAGTGATGTTTCGGTCGATCCGATTTCTGCAGGAAGATGCTTACCGCAATGAAGCCGATGGTCATGAGCACCGCGACGCCGTAGAACGGACCTTTCCAGCTTATCGAACCGAGCATGCCGCCCAGCAGCGGTCCAACTGAGATCCCGAGCCCGAGCGCTGCCTCGTACAGGATGACAGCGCTCTCGGTACCTCCCGCCGCGGCACCGACGATTACTGCAAGTGCAGTCGCTATGAACAGTGCATTGCCGAGACCCCACCCCGCGCGGAATCCAACGATCTGACCAATGCTGTGCGAAGAGCCCGCAAGCGCAGCAAAGATCACGATCAGGAGGAGCCCCGAAAGAAGAGTCCGTTTTGCACCGATTCTACTTGCGACAAATCCGGTCACCAGCATCGCAACGCCGGTCACCGCCATGTAGCTTGTGAAAAGCAGTTCCACCTGGCTCTGGGATGCGTGCAGCTGACCGGCGATTGCCGGGAGGATCGGGTCCACCAGACCAAGACCCATGAACGCCACCACGCACGCAAACGCGACGGCCCACACTGCTTTCGGCTGATTCAATATTGAAATACGTTCCCCGCTTCCGGGTTCCGTCTGAGCTGTCATACTCACGGGTTATTCTCCTTCGGACCAATCGCGGCGCACCATCGTCAGTCGCGTAACCGCAACCTGGAAATATGCCGAGATTAATTTCCAAAGTCAAATAGTCAGGAAGAGGGATGCACCTGCCGCGTCTGAAGGCGGCGTCTGTGGAGCATTGTCGTGGTATAGAGGAGGATGGCGACGCCGAATGGCAGCTGGAATGCAAAATAGAGGATGTCGAGCCTGCCTGACAGGGCATATTCGCGGAGGATGATCCACAAGTTGATGCCGATATCTGCCACCATGACCGCGCTTCCGGCAATGAGCCCTGCTGTCGGCGCAATGAAGAGAAGGGCGGCTGTCAGGGGATCAACCGCCAGCAGGCAGGTCCAGAAGATATTCACCACCTGAGGAACCGATCGGTAACCGAACAATCCAAGCTCCAGGGTATCGCGCAGATGGGTGAAGGTACCCACGCAAAACCCGAGTGCGAAGAATGCGGCGGCGGCTCGGAGTGCTGTTCTCCCGCGTGCCACGCTAGTGGTCGGACCGTTTCTCCGGGGCCCTGCGATTCGGATGTCCAGCACCGGCATACTCGAGCGCAGCCGCGAGCGCTTCAGGAATCTCAGGCTTTCCCTCGCTGTTGATTGCCGTTCCGGTAATGCGAGCATCAAGAATGGGACGGTCGTCCGGCACGCGATAGATGTCCTGGTAGAATACTATCTTCAGTCGTGATTCGCGCACGATGCCGACGCCAATCCAGAAGCTGTCTCCGCTTACCAGCGGACAGCGGTAAATGAGCTCAGCGCGCACTACAACAAGATTGATGCCGCGGTCAGTGTACTCCTTGAAGTTGATGCCCGCTTCCTTCAGGAACAGGTGCCGCGCGTGCTCCAGATAATTCTGGTACACCGAGTTGTTCACAATCCCCTGCATATCGCATTCGTAATCACGCACCGACATGTCGACGCGAAATGGATACGTCTTCACCGTTCCTCCTGCGAACAATTGTACCTGATCGGGTAACAGTTGAGAAGTGCAGCCGCTCATCTCCGCATCGCTCCACGATCGATACTGCTTGCGGTTTCTGCGCAAGAGCGTACACTGAAGTAGTGAAAAAACAACTGACCGTGTTCGGTAACCCCATTTCCCGGAGGGCAGTCCGACGGGCAACGCACCTCTTTTCTTCCTACGCCGCCCGCTTCAACTACAGCGCGGACTGGATACCGAAGCTCGCGTCGGATCGAATGCCCGGTGCCTGGGAACAGTTCGGCATCCGTCAGCTTGTGGACGGCGGGGCGATCACGCCCGGCGAGAACCCTGAACCGGAAGGGGTTCCCGCGGCGGACTCAAAGGCAATCATCATCGGCACGATCCGCATGGGGTTTGGCCACTATCGTATCGGACTGGCAATAGCATCCGCGGCCCGATCGATGGGTCTCGATCCCTACTGGCTCGATTTTCTCTCGTTTCCCGGAAGCGCGGCGTCGCAGGCAATAGAATACCTGAACAACCTCTACTCGTTTGGTAGCCGACTTTCACAGAAAGTCCCGCTTTTCGACCATTTCATCTGGGAGCGCATTACCTCACAGATCGCGCTGAAACTTGACTACTGCGCGCGCGATCGGGAGCTTTCACGGCTCTACGCGCCGCTCTTAGGCAATCTCGATCGGTCGTTGCCCTTCCTGTCCACCCATCCCTGGACCGGACAGGCAGCGATACATGCAGGAATGCGCAGCGTGGTGACGGTAGTTCCGGACAACTATCCGCTTGCTTTCCATCTGGTCGAAGGAAGCGTCCATGCGGTCCAGACACCGTCGAACTATTTCGGGTATCGCACGCTCAGAAACATGGGTTCTCAGGATCGGGGGCCGCTCACTTCGATGCCGGAATCGGACGTTCAGTACACCGGCCACTTCGTGGACCACGAGATCGTCAGCAACATAGATGCCGATTGCGGCCGCCGTCTGCTGCGCCTGCGCGAAGGCAGTCCACGCCGCTTTCTCCTCACCATCGGTGGCGCCGGAGCGCAGCTCAAGCGGTTCTACGAGATCATCCGCTTCTGTCGCGGCGCAATCGAATCCGATCGGCTCGCCATGTTGGTGAACCTCGGCGATCACCATCCGCAGTGGCTCTCGCTGAAGTCCGAACTCGAAGAGGTGAACATCCCCTACACACTGCACAGCGACTGGAGCGAAACCCGGCAATTTGCCGCCGACGCAGTAGACGGTCCGATGCACGGACTCCACATCTTCCTGCACGGGGACATATTTGCCGCAGTCTATACGACCAATCTGCTCATGCGCGTCGCCGATCTTCTCATCACCAAGCCGTCAGAGCTCTCCTTCTACCCGGTGCCGAAACTGTTCATCCAGCGCGTCGGCCAGCATGAAGCATGGGGCGCAATCCGTGGCGCCGAACTCGGCGATGGAACGCTTGAGACCGATTCACTCAAGAGTCTGCAGCAGACGCTTACCGTGATTCTCAATGATACCGATCTGCTGGAGATGTATTGCACCAGCATCATGCAGAACAACAAGATCGGTACCTACGATGGTGCCTATCGTGCGGTGATGCTTGCCCGAACCAAAGCTAGTGAAGGCCAACTTCGTGAGTGATGTCTGCTAACTGTGCCGACAAAAGCTGGTGGTTCGGGGCCCGAACGAAGGCTACTGAAGGCCGACTGCGCGAGTGATGTCTGCTAACTGTTGCCGGCAAAGGCGTGTGGTTCGGGCCGGTGCCGGCTCATCATCAACGTCAAGACAATGCCGGCAACTGCGGTTGCTGTTACGAGCACGAAGGTCAGCTTGGGCGAGATTGCCGAGAGTACGCCGCCGAGATAGCCGAATGGAGCCGAGAGTCCGAAGAGGAATACGTAGAGGATTGAGGTCAGCCGGGCGCGGTCTTCGTCCTGCACTGAGTTCGCCATGAGCGAGTCAACGGTCGGCGCGACGACTGCGGTGCCGAGCGCGGTGATGATGGTGCTCAGTATCACCAATCCGTAATTTGTGCCGGATGTGAGAATCAGCATCACCCACCCTGCAACTATGAGCAGGTAGCCCACTATCAGCGGTTTGATCGGATCCCGTCCGCCGATCCGGGGAATCACGAACATGAATACTGCAAGCATGATCACCGATTGTACTGCCGGGAAGAGGGCGATGCTCGCGGCGGGAAAGCCGAGAGACTTGTTGAGCAGGATTGCGAGAAAGTTCGTCTTGAGCACCAGCTGGATGTTGGCCGCAAGTTCCATGAGGAACGCAATGATGATGATCGGATTGCCTGAGATGATTTTGAGGATTCGACCGTAATCCCGGAAGACTGCCCGGTATTCGGTCCGGAACGGCACAAGCTTTGTCTCTTCAATCTTCACCAGACCGATGCGAGTCTCCTTGGTGAGCTTGTTGCGAATGACGAACATTGCGGACATGGCCACAAATGCAAACAGGTAGAGGACTCGTACCGCCGGTACCAGCGTCCATGAGCTCACCATCAGGCCGGCGAGCGGCGCAAAGAAACCGGAGAGGATGCCCGCGATGTAGACGTAGGTATAGACGTGAACCCGCTGTTCGGGCGCGCTGTCCTCTATGAGCAGACAGTTCCAGGAGGTGTGAACGATGCGAAAGATCGCATTGATTGAACCGGCTATCAGGAACGCTTCGAAGCCCCAGGCTGCCGCCCAGATTAGTGAAGGGATGCTCCAGCCGATAACGTCGAAAATGAGGGATGTCTTCCGGCGGCCGAGCCGGTCGGTGATGTATCCGCTCACCAGTGCGAACACCATCTGGAACCCGAGGCTCACTGCAGAGATCAGACCAATCTGGGTTTCCGAGCATCCGAGCGCGAGCATGTACAGACCTACGTAGGGAGCGTACAGGTTGTAGGAGATGCCCCAGAGCGGCTCGACGATCAGGCAGCCTTTTGCGTTTCCTTCAAAACTGCGGATGATGCCAAGCGGCTCTGCAAACAGTGCCCGCGCAAGGTTTCTCGCCCGCGAAGAGGTCGATGAGAACATGCTGAGATTTCACCTCGGACAATACCCTATTACGGCTATCCGGCCGCGGTCAAGCTGAACCGCAACAGATATCGCACTTCTACTGGATATCGATTGAGCCCGCTGTCGTTGTTCCGGTTATCGCCACACGGCCGTGACCCCAGTCGAGCGTCTTCCTGCCGTGAAGTTGACCGAGTCGGATCTCTCCACTGGCCGAACTCAGATGAAATGTGCAGCTGTACAGGTTGTTCCAGAGCGACATCGAGATATTCCCGCTCTCAGTGACAAGAGAAGAGGTCGTCTGCAGCATGATGTTTGTTCCGCTGATTGCCCCCGAGCCGCTCTTGATGTTCATGAGACCGACTTCATGATCCACGGTTATCGAGCCATCGGTTGATTCTACATTCAGTGCTCCGAAGATGTTGCGGTAGCTCTGACTCCCGGTCGTGCTCGCAACGTCGATACGGCCATTCGAGCCCTGCACATCGATGTATCCCGAGGATGTATTCAGGGTGAGGTGTTCGGTAGACATGTTGTCAACCGTGATCGGACCGGTGGTGTTTGCCACGGCGACGAACTCGTACCGCGGCATCTTCAGTTCAAGGTCACTGCCATCGACGGCTGCCGTCGCGGGGGCATGCACGTTCACTGTCAGTTTTCCCGCGACATCGCTATAGGTAACCGTTACCGAATCCGGCAGCGCGTGCTCGACCATGCTGACGTGGTCGGTGCTGTTCCCGCCGATGATTTTCACGGTGAGCGGACCGCCATGCACGCTGATCGCGTAGGGGCGGCCGAGCTGTATTTGCCTGTCTCCGGCGGAACGGGCGAAGAGCAATGATGGAATCAGCAGCATGCAGAGCGTGGCCGCAGACAGGATAGCGGCTCTGAATTGTTCAAGTTTCGACATACGTTTACGTGTCGGCTTGAAATGACTCCTGGTTGAGCGTTTCGCGAATTGAGGTGCCATTGATCATCGAAATAAGCAGAGCTATAGTGAAGCTCATCCGTCCATACCGAGGTTGCAGTGTTTTTCCACAAGATCGATACCCCTGAAAATTTCAGTTTCGGTTCCGAACGCAGAATTGCGGTCGATCCTCGTCTTTCCCATCTCGGGGAAGGTGTATTCAGATTCGAAGTTCGCAGCAAGCTGTGGAAGACCAACTATTCACACGCCGTGCTGGATGAGGCTGGTTTCGACCGTCACGGACACTCCGCGGCCGATGTGTCGATTACTGCAGATGGCGGTGTCCGGATTGTTCAGGACGGAAAACCGTTGTTCGGCTCAAAAGAGGGCCACGGCTTCGGTCTTTCAGGCAGTCGCTGGATGATGGTGTTCGATTATGAAGCCGACACGCATTACTACGGCCTCGGCGAGAAGTATGGAAGTCTCGAAAAGACGGGTGTCCGTACCCGGTACTGGAATACCGACGTGATGTCGGATTTTCCGCCGCAGGCGGTTGCCGAGGCGAATGTCGATCCGCTCTACGTGACAATACCCTATCTGCTTGTGGTGCGGCCGCAGGGAACTGTCGGGATACTGCTCGACAATCCGTTTGCATCCTTCATGAGCCTTGCAGCCGTGGAGGGGGTTGCGCAGCTGCCTGAATCACGGGGTGCACTCCGGACCTACATCGGCTCTCCGGATGGTCGGCCGCTCCTCTATTTCATAGTTGGAGAAGGTCCGCTCGAGGTGACGCGTAAACTGCAGCGTTTGTGCGGCCGCACGCCGATGCCGCCGCTCTGGGCGCTCGGCCATCACCAGAGCAGGTGGGGCTATCAGAACGCGGCCGAGCTCAGACAGATTGCGGAGACCTTTCGCTCCCATGGTATTCCGAACGATGGGCTCTGGCTTGACATCGACTACATGGATGCCTACCGCGTCTTCACCTTCAGCAAGACTAACTTCACGAAGCCTGAGCGTGAACTAGCCGGGCTCGCAGACAGCGGGCGTGTCTGTCCGATCCTTGATCCGGGAGTGAAAGTGGATCCCGGCTACGAGGCGTATGAGGAGGCACTGTCGCAGGGGCTTCTCTGCCTGAACCCGGAGGGTAAACCGTACTCAGGTTTCGTATGGCCGGGACGAACTGCGTTCCCCGATTTTTCACTCGAAAAGACGCGCGCATGGTGGGCGGGACATGTCGAGAGACTCGCAAAGGCGGGCGTGTCGGGAGTCTGGGTGGACATGAACGATCCATCAACCGGATCAGCCGACTACGA
>DATKUC010000008.1:0-6667 GCA_035530835.1 Spirochaetia bacterium | reverse complement strand
GCTGCAGGTCTTTCAGCTGAAAAACTCACTGCTGCCGATTCTCGTGCTTTCGCTGATCATCGGCGTGACACTGAACTCGACGGCACTCTACACATCTCCGGTCACCGATCTGTTTGATTCACTGTCCCGGATTTTCTACCGGATCAACAGCGTCATTTCCGACATTGTGGGAATCGGCTTCATTGCACTCGGGGCGTACTCCATTCTGGAACTGCGGCAGATGGGTGATCTCGAGATGTTCCGCCAGCTATTCGTGACAGTTGTCTTCACTGCAGCAGTGGTTATTCTCATTGTCGTGCCGCTCGTGGTCTACTTCCTGGCCGGCAAGACAAAGCCGCTTGGCTTTCTCTACACCCTTATTGCCCCGGCCCTCGCAGCACTGTTCTCCCGCGACAGCTACTTCGCGCTCGGAGTTCTGAGCCGCATTGGACGCGAGGAACTCGGGATTCCGAGGAAAGCAGGATCGGTTATCTTTCCCATCAACGCGATATTCTGCAGGAGCGGCACCGCTCTGGTCACCGCAATCGCATTCATCCTGGTTCTCAAGTCCTACTCGAGCCTCGATGTTTCAATTGGGCAGTTCCTGTGGGTGCTGGTTTTCACCTTTCTCGCATCCTTCATGCTCGGTTCGGTTCCGGGTCTCGGGGTGGTCATTCTGCTGTCGTTGCTTTCGAAGATGTACGGTAAAGGACTGGAGGACGGTTACTTGATTCTACAGGCTGCCGGGCCAATCCTCGTGAGTGTCGGTGCACTGCTCGATGTGGTGATCTCCGGCACAATCGGGTATCTGATTGCAGGCACGAGAACCGGTACCGCGAGCCTCGACGGTGGCGCGCAACGAATGCGGCGGTAGCCTAAAGGCTAAAGCGCAGTGAGAGCATGCCGGAAATGATCATCTGATCCCAGAACGGCACCGCCTCTGCGTCCCACAGATGGAAGATCGGGAACAGTGCGCGCAGCGTGAATCCCGCATTCAGCTGGTCCGACATCCGGTACATAATCGACGTCTGCACTTCGGGATAGAAGAAGCGCGCGTCTGCGTAGAGATAGGATGTTATTCCGCCCCGATCCGGCGTGCCGTAACCTATGGTTGGAATGCGAAAAAGCATGCTCGGCGATACGCCGGCGGAGAACTGAAGTTGTGGATCGAGTTTCCAGGTGAAGGTGAGAGGAACCGACAGGAGCGCATTCAGCATGAGCACTGCGTTTCCGGTTTCAATCTGCGTGGGAACTGCCTTCGGCGATCCATTAATCGATACGAGCGCGTACTGTATGCCGAAGAAATCGAGCGCCGGGCGGAGCGACAGGAGCGGCGAGAACTGCAGTCCCACACCGATTCCGGCGCCACCGGTAATCGGGCTCACATCGCTGTACTGAACCGGGTTTCCACTCGAGTCTGTGGTGTAGCCGTTTCCCAACCAGAAGAGTGCGGGTCGCACCTCGAGGTCGGTCACCTGCAGAGCGCAGACTGACATTGCAGGAAGTGCGACAAATACCGAAAACGCCAGGATTGCACTGATTTTCCGCGAACTGACGCAGTTACGCCCCATGCGCACTGAGTATAACACGCAGGAAACCGAAATTAATACGACTTGGCGAATATAGCGAGGTGCCGTGCTTCGTTTCCGCACACCAGGCACTTCCTCCCCGCAGTATGGTCTTCGTTTCCGAACGGCAAAACGCGGATCGTCGCCTTCGTTTCCGCCTTCACGCGCGCTTCGCATTCGGCGTTTCCGCACCATGGTGAGCGTACAAAGCCGGCGTTACTTTCGCCTTCGAACATCTCTCTAAACTTCGCGTAGTCATCAACATCGAACGTATTCTCGTCGCGGAACTTCTTGGCGCGCTCGTACAACCCGGACTGGATCTCCGCGAGAAGCTGCACAACACGCGCTCCGACCTCGCCAGCTGGCACCGCTTCCTTCACGCCGCTGTCCCGCCGAACCAGCACCGCTTTGCCCGCTTCCATGTCTCGCGGTCCAATCTCGATGCGCACCGGGATGCCGAGCATTTCGTATTCTGAGAACTTCCAGCCCGGTGAGTTGTTGTCATCGGTGTCGAGCTTTACCGACACCAGGCCGGCGAGTTCTGCGCGGAGCTTTTCCGCGTACTCTACCACCTGCGCCTTGTTCTGGTTCTTGAAGATGGGAACAATGACCGCCTGGATTGGCGCGAGCTTCGGCGGCAGCACAAGGCCTGAGTCGTCAGAATGTGCCATGATGAGCGCACCGATGAGCCGGGTCGAAACGCCCCATGAAGTGGCCCACACCAGCTCAAGTGCCCCTTCGCGACTCTGGAAGGTGACGTCGAACGCCTTTGCGAAGTTCTGGCCGAGAAAGTGCGATGTACCTGCCTGCAGCGCTTTGCGGTCCTGCATCATCGCTTCGATCGCGTAGGTGTCTACGGCGCCCGCGAACTTTTCGGACTCCGACTTTACACCGGTGAGCACCGGAATCGCCATGTACTCCTCCGCGAAGGTCCGGTACACCTCGAGCATGCGAAGCGCCTCCTCCCGGGCCTCGGCCTCATTCGCGTGCGCGGTATGGCCTTCCTGCCAGAGAAACTCGGTCGTTCGCAGAAAGAGCCGGGTTCGCTTCTCCCAGCGGACCACATTCGCCCACTGGTTGATGAGGATCGGCAGATCGCGGTAGGACTGTATCCACTTCTTGTACATGCTCCAGATGATCGTCTCGGATGTCGGGCGGATCACCAGCGGCTCATCGAGCTGCTCGCCACCACCATGAGTGACAACCGCAAGTTCAGGAGCGAATCCTTCTACGTGCTCGGCTTCCTTCTTCATGAAGCTTTCGGGAATGAGCAGCGGGAAATATGCGTTCTGATGTCCTGTCTGCTTGAACATCGCATCGAGCGCCGACTGCATCTTTTCCCATAACGCATAGCCCTGCGGCCGGATTACCATGCAGCCTTTCACGGGGCTGTAGTCTGCCAGTCGGGCACGAAGGACAATGTCTATGTACCAGTCGGAATAGCTGGTTGCACGCGGGGTGATCTGTTCGGCCATTTTATTGCACGTCCGTTTATCGAGATGTACGGCATTGTAGAGGCGCCAAAATCGTCTGTCAAGGTTATCGGTTTTCCGGACTAGCGAATGGAGATGGTCTCGACCATGTAGCGAATGTTGTTGCCGTTGTCCGACTTGTATTCCTTGTCGACAACGAACACAAGTGACTTCTCGTCCGGGGAGAGGATGATCTGCCGGATTCGGTATGCTGTGACGCCGGCCCGTATGAATCCCGGAAGTCCGATGGTAAACGTTTTCGACGTGCCGTCTTTGAGGTTGGCGGTCAGAACTATGTGGAATGATGCTCCTACCGGCTGGCCGGCAGTCTGCGCGCGCTGAATCAAGTCAACCGTATAGCTGTTTCCGGTGTTGAAATCCCGGAATTCGATATGTGACTTTGGGTCCTGTCCATCTATGAGTATGTAGACAATTCTTCCAAGAGCAAGGTGATCGATGTGGTACTTTCTGATCAGTGGAATGTTCTGTTCGAGAAGCGTGTATAGCGCACCGCTACCGTCCTGTCCGGGGTAGATGTGAACATCGAATGTTCGTTTCTGAACGCCGTCCGGCTCGAATGTATTTGACTGAACGTCCACTGCGTAGAGCTCGGCAAATGGTTTCGTGTTGTCCAGTCCGTACTGCGCAAACATGAAGACGCGAGAATCCGGCGAGAAACCGAGATTCGTGAAGACGGCGACATCGCCCGCCCAGACTGCGAACGCGGCACCGAGGAATAACATACTGCCGAGGAGAAACCCCTTCATGTAACCACGCCTCCCCTTTCAATATCGAACAGTTTTGTCCTTACTGTAGTTTTTTCTCGATACGAATTGATATATTACTGACATGACCCTTGCCACGAGGAACAACGTACTCATGATAGGAATCGTGCTCTCCGTGGCTGTTTTCGGCCTGAGTGTCTACATGCTTGGGTTGGTCGCCATTCATGGATTCAGTCCGGCGGCCGATTCCTTCCAGAATGTGCAGCACTGGCTCATTTTCCAATGGAAGACGACCCACCGCGCTCTTGTCTGGACGATCGTCGGAATTGGCGTGCTCAGTGTGAGCTCTTCGATCGGCACCATCTTCCTCCGACGATACTTTCTGAAGGTATCGGCTCCTGATGTTTTCTTCTTTACGCTGTTTGTGCTTTCGCTCAGTCTCAGCGGCTTGAAATCCGTGGAAGTCTACTTCCTCTACCTGAATCTTCCGACCTTCTACGGCGACGTGATTACGAGGGCAATCTACTTCGGACAATTCTTCGGTTCGTTTTGCTTGCTCGCCTCCAGCCTCTACGCCGCCGGAGTCCAATACCAGAAGTATGCGACAGTCCTTGAAGTTGCCGGACTCGTCTCGTTCGCCGTTGCCTATCTGGTGCCGGTGGATTCACTCGGGATCTACCCGAACCTCCTCTATCCGGTCGGCAACGAATCCACGATTGACACGATTCTTCTGCTCACCTCTATTCTCTCGATACTCAGCTATCTGACAACGATCAGTGGAGGCGGAACGAAGTTTTCGATTGCAGTTGCAGTCACGCTCGTTGTTGTTGGAAGAGGTTTGCTGTTCTACCTGTCATCACCTCCGGCCATCATCGCCGGAGGATTATCGCTTGCAGGGGGGATTGCTCTGTACGGGATACGAAACTACGAACTGCACTTATGGATGTAGCGATGAGTCGACCGGTCAGCCTGAGATCAGGAAGTTCGCGAGCAGTCCGACGCCCATCGGAAGTAGCAGATTGTCGAGGTCCCGCACCGGAATCATTTCGAGGAGCGTTGCCCCGGCCGCGATAATTGCGGCTTCCTTCGGCGATCCGAGTACCGCGAGCGTTACTTCGTAGACTGCGACGAAGCAAGTTGCGCTGCCCACGAAAGTCTTTCCCCGCGTGAACGGGATGCGAAGCCGGCCGAACATTTTGCCGACGAGACTTGCAAGTCCATCACCGAACGCGAGAGAGTATATAGCAATCGATGCTGCAGGCAGGGGATAGAGCAGAAGCGCAAGCATTGCACCCAGGCCCAGCGTTACGGGTCCCAGCACGAATCTACCGCGATCCCGATCGCGCGCTGCGACAGTAGTTATGTAGGATATTACGGCAACCGGGTGCCCGTTCAGGCGAAGGGTCTCGGCGTATGCATAGAAGAGCGTTCCGATTCCCAGCAGCGCCAGCATGAAGTCGACGCCGGTTACCAGAGCGACACTGGGAACCAGGGCGATGAGTAGATGGATCGATTTTCGCACAAGTTCCGTCCGGACTTCCGAATACGCTGCTTCACGCGAACCTGGATAGATGAAACCCGACGTCGAGCCGAACACGACTGCCGGCGCAGTTCTCAAAAGGCCAATGCGCTGAAATGGAGTAATGACTGCCGTTGCGAAGCGTAACTTTTGCATTTTCCCGTGTCCCTGGATATACTCTTTGTCGAATCTGAACGGTATGAGCAGCGCAGTGCGGGAACTCGCGAATTTCTCAAACCTATCACACTATGTATAGCAAGAAGGGTACCAACTGCCACGATTCTGCGCCAACTTGTAATCTCCTACAATCCAACAAGTTGCACACTGTCCGGATGTCACGGCACGAGAAAATTGGAAAAGTGTATATTTTAGTGAACAAGAAGATTCATAGATTGCTACACCTTCTCGACAGGTACCCATGTCAGATCGCGGAGGCGGGTCGTCAGGACCGTGTTATAATTTCCACCGGTACCATGGAATACCAATGAAGAACATTCCATCGCTTCACCACGCAGCAGTGGTGCTCGCCGTTTTGTTCATCTCCTCCTGCGCGTCAGCACCGACGGCAATGCAACATTCCGCGGCACCGGCACCATCTTCCCCGACTGAAATCGCGAGACCCGCAGCTGCGACAGAACCTGCGGCAGAGACGCCCCGACAGAGTGAAGTCCCGGCGTCACCCGGCGCAACCGCACCCGGGGGTGGCATTGCCGCCACGAAGCCCCTGCCGAATGAGCCGGCGCTTCGTCAGACACGGGAGACGGCAAACGCTTCCAGTGCCGGTTCGCAGGCAGCGCCACAACAGCGAACAGGCGCAATCCGGCAGACAGCGGTTGACGAGCTTCTTTCCCGGATGACCGTCGAGCAGAAAGTGGGGCAACTTCTGATGATCACCGTCTCCGACCCGACCACCGGACTCGAGCTTGCCTCACTCGATTCCCGGTTCAGAAGCCTGTTTCGGACTCTCCAACCCGGCGGAGTCATACTGTTCGGTGGCAATCTGGACACCGTTCCTCAATCGATTCGGCTTATCAACGCACTGCAGGAGATGTCGCGGGTCCGGCTCTTTGTCGCAACCGACGAGGAAGGCGGAACGGTGAGCAGACTCACTGCAAGCGGTCGTATTCCCGCGACAGCGATTCCGAGCGCGCAGGTCATTGGCGAGACACAGGATCCGCAACTCGCATATGAGACCGGAAGAGTCATCGGAGAAGAGATGGGCGCACTTGGTTTTAACATGGACCTCGCGCCGGTAGCCGATGTGCTCACGAACCCCAGAAATGTGGTTATAGGTACGCGGTCATTCGGCACCCAGGCGCAGCTTGTGGCGCGGATGGTTGCCGAGGAGGTCAGAGGCCTGCAGTCGGTGGGGATCTGCGCGGTACTGAAACATTTCCCCGGCCA
>DATKUC010000007.1:0-17070 GCA_035530835.1 Spirochaetia bacterium | reverse complement strand
TCGGTGAGATTTCGCTCCCTTCGACACAGATCCAGTGGAGCTTTCCGGTCATCGTTCGGCCGTGCAACTCTCATGCGGGACATGGACTGTCGCGCCTTGCCGACGTAAACGATGTGTCAGGATATCTGTCTGCCCAGGCGGAGTCTGAGTTCTATATCTCACCATATCTCGATTACCGGAGCCAGGACGGGCTTTTCCGGAAGTACCGGATTGCGCTCATTGACGGCAGACCGTACGCGTCTCACATGGCAATCTCAAGCAACTGGATGGTTCACTACCTCAATGCGGGAATGACCGACAGCGCGGAAAAGCGGCTCGAAGAGGAACGCTTCATGGTTGGGTTCGACGAAGATTTCGGGAGCCGCCACGCCGCTGCATTTGCCGATATCTATCGCCGCTTCGACCTCGACTATCTCATCATCGACTGCGCGGAGTCTGCGGACGGGAAGCTCCTCGTGTTTGAAGTTGACGTAGGTGCAGTTATTCATGCAATGGATCCCGTCGAGATGTTCCCGTACAAGCAAGTGCAGATGAAGAAGGTATTTGCCGCTTTCCACGAAATGCTCGCCCGCCGTGTCGCACCCTGATTTTCAGGATAGAATGAGAAGATGACGGTGTCCGACCGAACCGGAAGACCAGCGCAGGACGTGACAGTCGCGCTGAAAAAACACTTCAATTTCACCTCGTTTCGTCCCAACCAGGAAGATATCGTGCACGCCGTACTTGCCGGACGTGATGTCTTTGCCGCACTGCCCACCGGAGGCGGAAAGTCGCTCTGCTACCAGCTTCCGGCGCTCATGCGCGACGGACTGACAGTTGTGGTGAGTCCGCTTATCGCGCTCATGAAGGATCAGGTCGATAGCGCACGCACGCACGGAATTCCCGCCGACTTTCTCAACAGTACCCTCTCAGCCGAAGAGTCGCGCGACACCTGGAGAAGGCTTGGCGCAGGGCAGCTCAAACTGCTCTACGTAGCGCCAGAACGGATTTCGCACGCCGAGTTCAGGCAGGCACTCGGCAGATTCGGCCTTTCCTTCATCGCCGTTGACGAAGCGCACTGCATCTCCGAATGGGGGCACGAGTTCCGGCCCGACTATCGGACCCTTGGTCTCCTTCGCACCGAGTTTCCCGCGGTACCGATCGCGGCATTCACCGCGACCGCTACGCGACAGGTTCAGCGGGACGTGACCCGCCAGCTCCACCTCGCGAAACCCTTCATAGTGCGGGCAAGCTTTGATCGCCCGGAGATCTTCTATCGCGTGAAGCCTCGTGTCGCCGACGGAGACGCGCAGATCATCGAGTTTGTCCGCAGACACCAGGGACAGCCCGGGATTGTCTACCGCGGAACAAGAAAGAGTGTCGAACGGACAGCGGCTCATCTTGTCCGCAACGGCGTTCATGCTGTTGCCTACCACGCAGGATTGTCCGACGATGAGCGTCGTACCAGCCAGGAAGCGTTCCTGAGCAACAAAGCCTCCGTCGTCGTGGCAACGATTGCGTTCGGAATGGGCATCGACAAGGCGAATGTGAGGTGGGTCATCCATGGTGATCTGCCGCGCAGTCTCGAGGGATACTACCAGGAGACCGGCCGAGCCGCCCGGGACGGGAATCCCGCGCAGACAGTGCTTTTCTACGGCAAAGGAGATGTGGCCTCCATTCGCTGGCACATCCGCAATATGGAGTCCTCGGTTGAGCAGCAGCGTGCCGAGGCACGGCTGCAGGAAGTCCTCCACTACGCAGGTTCGAGCGTCTGCAGGCGCATACAGTTGCTTGCGCATTTCGATGAGCAGTACACCGGCAACTGCGGTAACTGCGACATCTGCGCAGGAGAGGTCGAGCTGAGCGATCAGACTGTCGCAGCGCAGAAGATCCTTTCGGCTGCAGTCAGGACCGGAGAGCGTTTCGGCGGTCATCACCTGGTGGACATAGTCATTGGGAATGCGACCGACCGCATCATGGAGCGCGGTCATCACCTTCTGCCGACCTTCGGAGTCGGCAGCGATATGGATCGCGGATTCTGGCTTTCGATTGTCGACGATCTTGCCGGTCGCGGCTACCTTGTTCGGGGCGAAGGAAACGCTGCCGGCTTTCGGCTGACCGACAGCGGCAGGCTGTTGCTCAAGGCAAAGGAGCGATACCTGACCGGAGCGATGCAGGCCGCCGCGAGTTCAGGCGGCACAGCAGCACGTGAGGGCAAGCGTGATGTCAGGGCGTCACGCAGCTCCCGGCAACCGGGTGAGATTACCCGCACCCGCGATGCCGATCTGCAATTCGATCGGCAGGATCAGAAGGAGCTGTTCGAGCGCCTGAAGGCGCTCCGGACCTCAATTGCACGCGAACACGAGGTACCGCCGTTCGTCGTGTTCAGTGACAAAACACTCCGCGTAATGGTCGCGAACCGACCGGCTGACAGCGCCGCCCTGCTGCGATGCCACGGCGTCGGTCCACGCAAGCTTGAAGCGTTCGGCCCACAGTTTCTTGCGGCGATCCGCGACTACCTGGATGGCAGCGCGCTATCTCCAGAAGCCTGAGGTCGCAGGCACCACCCGCAGTACCGTGTCCGCAATCACGCCCAGGATGAACAGGTTTCCAAATTGCCGGTTATGCATGAATGCAAGTGTGGAGAACCAGCGCGGCCAGATCGGATAGCCTGCAGGCGGCTCCGACGGGCGCGGCTTCGAGAGTCGCTGAACCGCTTTCCATGCACGCGGCAGGGCGAAGAGGACAATGAGCATTACCGGGGTGAGGAAGTGTGGTACGAAGACCAGGTAGAGCACTACCAGATAGGCGAGCGCGATGACGCCGATGTTCAGATATCGCGATGCAGTCTGGCCGAGAAGAACGGGCAGCGTCGTTACCCCCTTTTCACGATCTTCGTCCGACTTGTCGATATGCTTTCCGATGTTGATGCTCGCTGTGCTCAGGCCGAAGGGTACTCCTGCGAGCGCCACTATCCAGCTCCAGTTTCCCGCAAGAACGTAGTAGACGCCTCCGATAATCACCGGTCCCCAGATGAGGAAGATCGTCAGTTCGCCGACCGCGAAATGTTTGAGCGGGTAGGTGTAGAACAGGAGCATGAGTGCGCCGTAGGCGAAGAAGCCGATAACCACCGGATCAAAGCGCGTAAACAGAAGGATGTAGAAGCCCGCCATCGTGGCAAGGAAACCGCTGACGAGAAACCAGCGCATCTGGGTCGGTCGTCCCCAGAACTTCTGTACAAGCGGATGTACGCCGTATTGAGTGCGGAAATAGTTGTCAGTGTCGATGCCGCGTGAGAAGTCGGTGTAGTCGTTCAGTATGTTGTTGGTTCCGTGCGCAAGAAACAGGCCGACAGTCATCACGATCCATGGCAGCACGAGAAAATGACCGCCGCGAACTGCAAAGAGGCCGGCAATTACGCATGAATAGAGAGTAACAGTGGTTACCGCCGACCGGGTCGCAATGAGCCATTTCGAGACAATATCCAGCTTCTCCCACTCACTTTGCTTGTCGATCTGCACAAGTCGGGAAAGAGCCGTCCACCACATGCCCGGATTGATGGTCATTCGATTCTCCTCAGGTTATGATTAGGAGAATTATACTGATTTTCTCCCTGCTGTTCTGCATTTCGCGGTGAAATATCACGAGTTGATCACGAATCAATCAAACTTCAGCCGGTCTGCAGCTTTCATTGGAAACGGTTCGTGCTTGTGTAGTATCTTCTCATCAATGAGTTACGGAAAGTCCGTCCTAATCATAGAAGATGATCGTGATATCGCAAATCTTGTCGCGATAAACCTGAAAGATCTCGGTCTGACGAGTGAATTCGCTGCCGACGGCGTATCCGGTTTGAAGAAGGCGCAAACCGGCAGCTTTTCGCTGATCATCCTTGACCTCATGCTGCCGGAGCTCGATGGACTGGAGGTCTGCCGGGGCATCCGGAAGCTGCATCCGACCGTGCCGGTCCTGATGCTCACTGCGAAATCCGAGGAGCTCGACAAGGTACTCGGTCTGGAACTCGGTGCCGATGATTACGTGACGAAACCGTTCGGTATTCGCGAGCTCATGGCAAGGATCAAGGCGTTGCTCCGCCGATCCGACGGTGAGAGTAGTCGTGGAACCGAGCTTACGCATGAAGTAGTATCACTGGGCGGACTTGTCGTGGATTTCGCGAAGCGGCGGGTCACTTCAAACGCGCAGGTGGTTGATCTGACCGCGAAAGAGTTTGATCTGCTCTCGCTGTTTGTTCGTAATCCGGGCCGTGCATTCAGCAGGTCTCAGTTGCTCGAGCTCGTCTGGGGTTACCAGTTTGACGGCTACGATCACACGGTGAACTCTCACATCAACCGGCTGCGCAACAAGATCGAACGAGATCCCGGGCAACCGGTCTATCTGCAGACAGTGTGGGGTGTCGGCTATCGATTTACGGATCTCGAGGACCTGGAGGCCCGCGAAAGCAACGGTGCCGGGAAGAGCGGTCAATGATGTCCCGCGTGTTCGGATCATTCTACGAGCGAATATCCGCAGTCTTCCTGATCCTCCTGATCGCCCTTTCGTTTGCGTACACGCTCATTGCGTTCCGCGGTGCGCTCCGGTTGATCGACGAAGTCGAGTTCAGGCTCAACTCAGGATATGCCGCCCGCATGGCCTCGGAGCTTTCACCCTACACCCAGGATGGGCTGGTGGTGAGTCGGATACGCCAGTCGATCCACTATATGATGGTTGTAAATCCGCGGGTGGAAATCTACATCCTTGACGGAACCGGGAAGGTTCTCGCCTTCTTTGCCGATTCAAATGATCCGCTGAAGCACGACAGCGTGAATCTTGGCCCGATCAGGCAGTACCTTTCCCGACCACACCCCTCACTGGTGCTTGGTCCCGATCCAAGGTCACCGGGGCAGGAGCGGCCGTTTTCTGCTGCGACGCTCGATCTGGGCAACGGCAAATCAGGATACGTGTATGTGATTCTCGGGGGCGAGAAGTATGAATCGGCTCTTGCGATGCTGCAGGACAGCTATCTCCTGCGAACGGCGGCGGCCGCCCTGCTTCTCATCCTGATTGTCACCGCAGTTGGCGGACTCATGCTGTTCGGTCTGCTCACACGGCGTCTGCGATCGCTCACGGATGCTGTGGACGCGTTCGAACGTGGAGATCTCGGCAAGAGAGTGCAAGGTGGCTCGGCGGACGAACTTGATCGGCTCGGTACCTCGTTCAATCGCATGGCGGAGACCATCGCGGCGGACATCGATCGCATGAAGAGCATCGATCGGCTGCGTCGGGACCTTGTCGCAAACGTCTCACATGATCTGCGCAGCCCGCTCGCTTCGATCCGCGGCTATATCGAAACGATCCTCATCAGGGATGAAGCACTCACGAACGATGAACGTCGCGAATATCTCGATATCACGCTTCGCAACACCCGTACACTCGAGCGATTGGTACAGGAGCTGTTCGACCTGTCGCGACTGGAGACGGATAGCTACAAGCCGGAGTTCGAGCGAGTCAGTATGCCCGAGTTGCTTCAGGATGTTGTCCTGAAGCTCCGGCCGCGGGCTGAGAAACGCTCGATTCATATGGTGTCGCAGCTTCCGAAGGGAGTGCCTTCGGTCCGTGCAGACATTGCATTGATCGATCGAGTGCTCACCAATCTTATAGAGAACGCGATCAGGTACACTCCTGTCGGCGGTTCGATCACCGTAGAACTTACGGTCGCCGAGGACCGGGTCCGTGTCAGCGTTGTCGACACCGGGTGTGGCATTGCCCGGGAGGACCTGCCCTTTGTGTTTGACCGTTTCTATCGCGCCGACCGAAGCCGTGGCCGTTCCGATGATCAGACAGGCACCGGTTCGGGACTCGGACTGGCCATCGTGAAGCGAATCGTTGAGCTTCACGGAAGCACGGTTTCAGTCTGGAGTGAGGAGAACGTTGGCTCCCGCTTCACTTTTGATCTTGATAGCTACCGCGAACAGTCGAACGCGGCGGCGATGATTTGAACCTCCTGTGACACTTTTGTGACACGTGGCGGGTATTATTTGTTCGAATGATTCTTGTGCAGGAGAAGAAGATGAAATCCACATATTCGAAACTGCGGGCTTTCGCAATTGTCACACTGGTCACAACGCTTGCTGCCGGGTGCGCAGCAACCTCGGCTCACGCGCTCAACAATTTCCCGGATCCGCCGGCTGAACCTACCGCAATGCAGGCGAACGGAACCGCAACGACACTCCAGAAGGCGGTGTTCTCCGGTGGTTGTTTCTGGGGGGTGCAGGGAGTTTTCGAGCGACTGAAAGGCGTTGAATCCACCTTTACCGGCTATTCCGGCGGGAGTGCGGCCACTGCACAGTATGAGATCGTCAGTACCGGAACCACCGGACATGCAGAATCAGTCGAGCTTACCTACGACCCTTCGGTTATCAGCTACGGGACGCTCCTGAAGGTGTTCTTCTCGGTAGTTCAGAATCCGACGGAGCTCAACTATCAGGGGCCGGATCATGGAACCCAGTATCGCTCGGTGATCTTCTACATGAACGATCAGCAGAAGGAACTCGCCCAGGCTTACATAAAGAAACTTGATGCGGCGAAGACCTTTTCAAGTCCGATCGTAACTCAGGTTGTGCCGTTCAAGGCGTTCTACAACGCTGAGGAGTATCATCAGCACTTCATGGACAACAACCCGTACTATCCGTACATCGTCTACTGGGATTGGCCGAAGGTGAAGGCACTCGAAAAGCTCTACCCGAATCTTGTCGTGGAGCGCTACCTGACATCCGATGCGAAGATGCCGGGCTGATGAACCCGACAGCTCACCGGTGGCCGCCCGCCACCGAAGCGAAGTGGCGTTCGACGAAGGATTCGAACGCATCGGTGGGAAGCGGCTGCGCGTAGAAGAAACCCTGCAGCGAGTCGCAGCCCATTTTCCGCAGAATGTCGATCTGCTCAATAGTGGTAACGCCTTCGGCAATTATCCGTTTGCCGCGCAGTTTCACAAGGTGAACGATGTATTCCAGGAAGGAGGCGTCCTCAGGCCGTTCGACAAGCGCGTCTATGAAGCTCTTGTCGATCTTTACCGTCGGCGCCGGCAGAGTCTTCAGGTAGGCAAGGCTCGAATTGCCGGTTCCGAAATCGTCCACGAAGATATCGACTCCGAGTTTCTGGATCATCTGCATGCGCATAATCGCCATGTCCGCCCGTCGCATCGAGTCCGACTCAGTTATTTCGAGCTTCAGGCGGCTGGGCACAATGTGTGTGCCGTTCTGGATAAGTGCGCTCTGCACGAGGTCGAGCAGACCCTCGCTCTCGAAATCCTGCGCTGTCAGATTCACGGTGATATAGATGGGAAATCGCTCCTGGATGCGCGCAATCTCACGAGCGGCGGCGAAGATCGCCCACCTGCTGACTGCGCCCATCACACCGGCCGCTTCTGCGAGCGGGAGGAACTCACCGGGCTGCACAACCCCTCGCTCCGGCAGGTTCCATCTGATGAGCGCCTCGGCGCCCTCAATGATTCCATCAGCCTTCATGATCGGCTGGAAGTAGAGCTCGAACTGGTTCTCTTCAAATGCGTGTCGCAGTTGTCCTTCCATTTCGAAGCGACGTGAAACGCGGGTATGCAGGCGCCTGTCGTAGAGCTTGAACGGCTGATTCGAACGGACCGCTTCGTGCAGGGCGGTCACTGCGCATCGAATGAGCGTCTCCTCATCCTCTCCGTCGTTCGGGTAGACAGCCGCACCGACCCGGCAGACAAGATGGATTTCGTCGTTCTGGTAACGATAGGGTGTTGAGACCGCGCGGACGATTTTCTGCGCAACCATCGCGATGTCTGTCGACTTTGCCAGGTGCGAAAGCACAACAGCCAGCTCGTTGTCCTGGAAGCGGAATACCGAATCGCTGTTGCGGGTCGACTCCTTGATGCGAATTCCGGTGTTTTCGAGTACGAAGTTCCCTATGCTGTGGCCGAGCCGCCGATTAATGTCGGTGAGATTTTCGATACCTATGAACAGCAGTCCGCGCAGCGACTCGTCCTGCGGACCCTGCTGGGCTTTCAGTATCTCCATGTCGAGCAGGATATTCAGCGATTTTCGGTTGAACAGTCCGGTGAGTGGATCGCGGTACTCGTACTGGATGAGCTGTGCCTCCAGATCACCAAGACGCGTAATATCGTGCGAGTAGACAAGCGCGTGCGTAACCTCGTTGGTTTCATCGGTGTACGGATAGTAGTTCACATGCATGTACCGCTGCGACGAACCGAACTTGAAACGCTGAATGTATGAGACGCTTTCTCCGGTCAGACAACGATCGATGTAACCCTTGAGCGTCGTCTCAAACAGATCGTGTCCCCAGACGTCGGCTACCGTGCGGCCGACAATCTCGTCCTTGCCCCGTTCTACTGCCTGGCAGTAGCTCTCATTCGCGATTTCGTAGACATAATTCCGGTTGATCAGCGTAATGAACTCACGTGATCGGTCAACGATGTAGCGGTACCGTTTTTCGACTGGATTATCGGCCAAGGTGGGTTTCATGCCTGTCCTCAACACCACGACTCCGCGATTGTCTTCCGGGTACGGCGTAAAGTTATGTGGTGCACGAAGTCAAATATATCACACCACGGAGTTTACGCGCAAAAACGGGAAAAAAGCGTAGCAATTGGGCGATATTTCATGCGCTGCCGAGCGGAAGTCGCAGCATGAACACGGTCAGTTCCCCCGGTCGGCTCGTGAACGTGAGCTCGCCGCCGTGAGCCTGCGCAATCTGCTGGCAGATCGAAAGTCCCAGACCCGTATTCTTCTTGTTCACCTTGGTGCTGAAAAACGGGCTGAATATCTTTGCCTGCACATCCGAGGGGATGCCGTAGCCGTTGTCCGCGACTGTAACTTCCACTGTCTCATCGTCTCGCCTGACCGCGAGTGACACACGGATGAGTCCGCCGTCCAGTACCGCGTCAATTCCATTGATAATCAGATTGAGAAAGAGCTGCTTCAGGCGATTCTCGTCACCGACAACTTCGACGTGCTGCTCGGAGATGTTACGTTCTACTCTGACGTGCTTCTGTGAGAGATTGTGCTGCAATAGGAGGATTGCGTCATCAAGCACTTCCACGAGATCAGTTCTGCTCTCCGGCCGTTCCTTGAACCGGGAGAACGAGAGGAGACTTCCGATGATCTGGTCGATACGGGTAAGTTCCCGGTCGATTTTGCCGAGCTTCTCGGCCTCATCGGTCCCCAGGTCCCGATCCTTCAGCAATTCTATGTAGTTGCGGATGATAAAGAGCGGATTGTTAATCTCGTGGGCGACTCCGGCGGCTACCTGTGCGAGTGTCGCCATCTTCTCCGTGCGAACGATGTAGTCCTTCATGTACCGGTCTATCGACACGTCCTGCAGGAGAATGACGGTGCCAACGAGCGCAAGCTCATCATCCTGAAAGGGGAAGACGTCCACCCGCAGGAGCTGATCTTCACCTACCGCGGTCTCCTCCCACGTGTATTCCTGACGCGCTCGTACCCGGTTCGCAATCTCGTCGGAGATCGTCAGGCCGAGCGATCCGAGCAGGGCCTCGAGCGGCATTACGTCCGGGCGTTCCTCCGTGCGCTTGCCCTCATCGTTTGCGCTGTCGATGCTTTCCACGTTCACAAGCTGTACGTTGTTCCGGGCGTCCAGCACGATCATTCCGATCGGCAGATGGCGGCTCAGGCTCTCACTGTAGCGTTTCAGCAGGTAGAATCCGAGTCGATTCGACTCGATCTCCCGCTTCTGGAGCGCGAACGAATAGGTCAGCTGAAACAGTCGGTAGCCGTCCAGGTCACTGACAGCTTCCGTCCCGCGCCGGTACCCGTTCTTCAGAATGGTGACCCTGTCGGCGAGCCGCAGCGTCTCCTCCGCGTCATGTGTTATGTAGATGATGCCCTTTCCGTTGCTCCGGTATTCGATGATGATGTCATAGATTGTGGCCATCTCCTGCGGCGTGAGCTTGCTCGACAGCTCATCGAGGATAATAACGCGCGGATTAAGCGAGAGAATGCGGGCGAACTCGACCATGAGCTGCTGACCCTGGGTGAGGCGGTAGAGCGGCACATCAAGCTCGACATCCAGATGCAGGCGGTTGAACAGTTCGCGTCCGATTGAGGCCATGCGAACCTCGTCCAGACCACGAAAGTGGCGGCGGACCATCCGTCCTGCGAAAATATTCTCGATTGCGTTGAGATTCGGCAGGACACTCAGGTCCTGGTAGACCATTGCAATGCCTGCCCGAAGCGCGGAATCCTGCGTGAACGATTTGATCTCTCTGCCCAGGTAGACTATCTCGCCTGCGCTCTTCTGAACCGCTCCGCAGAGAAGCTTCACCAGTGAAGATTTGCCCGCCCGATGCTCACCCACGAGTGCGTGAACTTCGCCTTCGTACAGGTCGAAATCCACGCCGTTCAGAGCGTGGACGTTCTGGTACTGCACATGGATATTTCTCATTTGAAGAAGGAGTGCGCGGCGTGAAACCGTCGGCGCAACTTGCGTTATCATTCGAGGTTCAGCCGCTTCATCCGGTTATACAATGTCTTGCGCGTGATATTGAGCCGGCGGGCGGCCTCGGTCTTCATTCCGTTGCTCTGCTTCAGCGCCTCGAGGATGACATACCGCGCGCTCTCGGTTTCGAACTCCTGAATGCTCGATCCGGAATCGCCGCCATGCCCTTCCATAATGTGGTACTGCTCCGGAAGGTCTGCAAGCTCGATCGTATCAGATTCACAGAAGATGACAGCCCGCTCCACGATATTCTTCAGTTCACGCACGTTTCCCGGCCAGGTGTGCCGTTGCAGGACGTCCACGACTTCGTCTGAGAACCGCATCACGGTTTTCGCATATGCCCGATTGAACTGCTGGACAAACTCCTGAGCCACGGGGAGTACGTCCTCGGTCCGCTCCCGCAGCGGCGGAAGGTGAATGGTGATTACCGAAAGACGATAGTAGAGATCCTCTCTGAACGCACCTTCACGAATCATCTGCTGCAGATCCCGGTGCGTTGCGGCAATGATCCTGAAGTCGGTCTTGATCGGCTCGGTGCCGCCAAGCCGTGTGAAGCGCTTCTCCTGAAGCACCCTGAGCATCTTGGCCTGAGTCGACAGGCTCATGTCGCCAATCTCGTCCAGAAAGAGCGTACCTCCGTCCGCCAGTTCCACCTTTCCTTTCTGGAGACTCTTCGCGTCGGTGAACGCTCCCTTTTCATGTCCGAACATTTCACTTTCGAGCAGACTCTCCGGGATGGCCGCGCAGTTCATCTTGATGTACGCAGCATCGGGTCGACCGCTCATTGCGTGAAGCATATCGGCGACAAGTTCCTTTCCTGTTCCGCTCTCTCCGGTTATAACAACTGAAGCCTCGGTCGGTGCCGCTTTTTCGACAAGCGATATCATGCGCTGCATTCGCTGATTGTGAGTGATTATCCGGTCGGCCTGCGGATAGGCACGTTCGGAAAGCTCGAGATTGCGGATTTCCTGCATCAACGAAGGGATCGGAATGGGCTTTGTATAGAAGTTCAGCGCCCCGTACTTCATTGCACGAACGGCATTTTCCACGGACGCGTAGCCGGATATCATGATGACCGGCAGTTGATCGAACCGGCGACGGATCTGCTTCAGGAGATCGATTCCCCCAATTGTCGGCATTCGCACATCCATGATTGCGAGGCCGATATGCTCACGCTCGAGCAGCGGAAGAATCTCTTCCGGATCAGAGCAATGAATGGCATTGTATCCCTTTCCGCGCAGCACTTCGGAAAGCGAGAGGCAGACCTCAAGCTCGTCGTCTACTATGAGTATCTTCGAGAACATTGCGCCATTATACACCACGATTAGCTGTCACGGAACGGCGAGAACATCTTCGGTACCCCGCAGCGGGTAATGGGTAGGCGGTGTGTAACTGCGGTGGGTAAAAAGTTTCCCATCATTTACCCATCGTTGTATCGTTCTCACGGTTCTGTTAAAAAGATGTTAGGACTAAGTTTCTTACATGTAGTAATTTAATACGGAAGATCAGTGTGCCTTTCGTTTGGCACGGATATTGCATATAGAGGACCGTATACTCATACAGGAGGATCTTATGAGGCAAGTGTTTCGTGTCATGCTCACCACAACGGTGATTCTCGCCTTTGCCGTATCGGCCGCGTTTGCGAATGGTTCAAAGGAGTCGTCAAGCTCCGGCGCAGCCATGACCAGCGGTGGAAAGATTGCCCTTCTTCTGCCGGAAACCAAGACCACACGGTACGAGACTGCTGATCGCCCGGATTTCGAAGCCAAGATGAAGGCGCTTGACCCAAGCGTTCAGATCATCTACAGCAACGCTAACCAGGACGCGAACGTACAGCTCTCACAGGCCGAAGCAGCGCTTACCAATGGAGCTCAAGTCCTCGTACTTGATCCGGTTGATTCAGCGGTGTCCGCTGTTATCGCCGACAAGGCCAAGGCTCAGGGAGTTCCCGTAATTGCGTACGATCGCCTGGTCCTGAACTCAACCGGCGTAAGCTACTACGTCTCCTTCGACAACTTCGAGGTTGGGAAACTTCAGGCGCAGAGTCTGGTGGAAAAGCTGCAGTCAATGGGCCTCACAAAGCCGACGATCGTCATGATCAACGGTTCGCCCGCAGACAACAACGGGAAGCTGTTCAAAGCAGGCGCCCACAGCGTATTTGATCCACTTGTCGCAGCTGGAAAGCTCGTCATTGCAAAAGAGTACGATACTCCGGACTGGAGCCCCGATCAGGCACAGAACGAGATGCAGCAGGCACTTACCGCTCTTGGCAACAAGGTGGACGGCGTCTACTGTGCGAATGACGGTACCGCAAGTGGTGCAATTGCAGCGATGCGCTCAGCAGGACTCAGCCCGCTTCCGCCGGTCACCGGACAGGATGCAGAGCTTACCGCAATTCAGCGAATCCTGAAGGGCGAGCAGTACATGACCGTCTACAAGGCGATCAAGGCTGAAGCTGATGCCTCCGCCGAGCTCGCGTACGATCTTCTCAAGAAGACCCCGGTTCCCGCAAGCATGACTGGCGGAAAGACCGTGAACAACGGAAAGATCGACGTTCCGTCGGTGCTCCTGACGCCCGTCGCGGTTACCAAGGCCAACGTGAAGGACACCATCATAAAAGATGGATTCTGGACCGCTGCCCAGATCGGCCCGCAACTGCTACAGTAAGAAGTCCAATCCAGACGTACGACCCGGACTTCGGGTCGTACGTCATCTTATCGAGGAAATAACATGGATAAACCAGCACACGATCGGGCTCCGATCCTGGAGTTGCGCGGCATCAGTAAGAGCTTCGGCGCGGTTCAGGCCCTCTCCGGAGTGGATTTCGAAGTCTTTCCTGCCGAAGTCGTTGCCCTTGTTGGAGACAACGGCGCAGGGAAATCCACACTGGTGAAGGTGATATCGGGAACATATCGCCCGGATTCGGGTGAGTACATTTTCGAGGGGAAACCAGTTGATATCAACCGACCCGCGGACGCGAACGATCTGGGAATACAGACGGTCTACCAGGATCTCGCGTTGTGTGACAATCTCGATGTCGTGGCGAACCTCTATCTCGGTCGTGAAACGAAGCGACCGCTTATTCCCGGCCTGCTGAACACGATAGATGAATTAGGGATGGAACATGCTGCTCAGAGCTTCGTCGACGAACTGCACGTCCGCATTCCATCGCTGAGAACCCGCATAGCCTCGCTCTCCGGTGGACAGCGACAGTCGGTGGCGGTAGCACGCGCGGTTATGTGGAACTCAAAGGTAGTGCTCCTGGACGAGCCGACTGCGGCGCTCGGCGTAGAGCAGACCCAACAGGTAAAAGAGCTCATCATGCGCCTTCGGGAAAAGGGACTCGGAGTAGTGGTCATCAGTCACAATCTCCTTGATGTGTTTGAAGTAACCGACCGAATAGTCGTTCTGCGACTGGGCAAACGCGTCGCGAGTTTCGACGTGCATGCCACAAATCACGAGCAGGTTGTAGCCGCAATTACCGGCGCCGAGTTCGGACGCCTGCCGGGACAGGAAGGACAGTAATGGAAACCAAGCAAGGAGCTCGGAAGGCAGCGGCGGCCCCAAACGCCGAGGGGGATACGCTCGGACGAAGACTTATGCGACGGCTTTCTCAGGGTGACATCGGATCGCTTCCGGTTCTCCTTGGGCTTGTGCTCATAGCAATAATCTTTCAGATCGCGAACTCGAACTTTCTGACCCCGTTGAATCTCACGAACCTCATGGTGCAGATATCGGCGGTCGGAACGATATCCGTCGGTGTCGTGTTGATCCTGCTGCTCGGAGAGATCGATCTTTCGGTCGGTGCAGTAAGTGGTTTCACCTCAGCGGTCATGGCCGTGCTGTCGGTGAAGCTGGGACTTCCCGGTATCGTAGCTATTTTGGCCGGCGTGTTGTCCGGCTTCGCTATCGGCCTGTTTCAGGGCTGGTGGATCACCAAGATGCGTGTTCCGTCATTCGTGGTCACCCTGGCGGGTTCACTCGGATGGCAGGGAGCATTGCTGTGGGTGCTCGGAAGCACCGGAACCGTTAACCTGAATGACCCATTCATCGTCGGACTGGCGAACACCCGTCTGACCCTCTGGGCAGGATGGGGAATCGGCCTGCTCGTGGTGATATTCTTCGTGACAAACAGCATTATGCAGCGCGCTCGTCGGGCCAGAATCGGGTTGCCGGCACAGGCTACTGCTCAGCTTCTCACGAAGATAATCCTCATATCCGTGGTGGTCCTTGCCGCAGTTGCGATCATGAGCGTCAACCGCAATCCGAGAAGCAGTATCGCAATTGAGGGAGTTCCGACTGCGGTCATTATCCTGCTCGTGATCATCGTTCTGTTCAACTTCATCACCACCCGTACTCAGTATGGCCGTTCGATATTTGCGGTTGGCGGCAACGCCGAAGCGGCGAGACGGGCCGGCATCAACGTTGATTTCGTCCGCATCTCGGTATTTGTGTTCGGTTCGACACTCGCCGCACTCGGCGGTATTCTCGCAGGCTCGCGACTCTATGCCGTGAACCAGTCATCGGGAGGTGGTGATGTTCTTCTGAACGCAATTGCGGCGGCAGTAATTGGCGGTACGAGCCTGTTCGGCGGACGCGGCAGCACCTGGTCCGCATTGCTCGGCGCCCTCGTCATCGGCGCAATTGCAAACGGCATGGACCTCCTGGCCTTCGCTTCGTCGGTCAGATTCATTGTGACCGGCATTGTACTGCTGCTTGCGGTGACTCTCGACTCCATCACACGAGCACGGCGGGAGCAGAGCGGCACCTAATGTCTATCAGAGTCAAGCTCATCGTTCTGATTGCAATTCTGATCTTCGCCTTTGCCGCGGCGGTCGCTGTGTACTTCGGTGCCCGATCGCCGCTCGGGGCAATACGCGCAGAACAGCAGAAACTGACTGACCTGCGTTTTGCAATTGAGAACGAGACCTTGCAGGCGAGCAAGCTCGCATGGAGCCCATTTGCCGATCAACTGAAGGTTTTCAAGGATGCCACGGCCAAAACGGCCACCGCACTTTCGGACATCAAAAAGCTCACGGTCCTTCCGAGGCTGAGCAAGCAGATCAACGAGTCCCTGGGGAACATTCAGACGCTCGAATCAGCACTTGGTTCGAGCACACAGAGTCTGCTGACCTCGGCGGACAAACTGCTGTCCGATGCATCCGGAACGAAGGGACTTTCTCCCGGTTTCGATCTGGTTCACCTTCCTCCATTTGCAAGTTCAGTCCTCTCAGATACCGATCCGCTCTTTACCCAGATGTACATGATTGCGTCTCCTCTTGCCCTGTCATCAAGCATAATTGATAGCCAGACGGTATTGATCGCGAAAGAGGTGGCCCGGGTGGAGTCACGAAGCATGCTCATTGCGGTGCTCGTCATCGGGATTCTGGTTCTGCTCAGCGTAGCCATTGCGCTGATTCTTGCAAACAGAATTGTTCGATCAATTCGATCGATTACCACCAACGTCGGAGCGATGAAGACCGGCGATCTTGTCGGCAGGTTCAACGTCACCACACGCGATGAAATCGGCTCGCTTTCAAGTGATCTGAATGGATTCCTCGGCTGGCTGAGCGATTCGATCGTCACCGTGCAGAACGCTTCTACGGAAAACGTCAACATGAAGGTGACGCTGACCGATGCAACTGAGCGATCCCGGACCATTGCCGGAACGATGCGCGACGATGCAGAGGCAATAGACAATCGTATGCACACGCTCGGTGACAATCTTGCGCTTACCGATAAGGCTGTCGTGCAGATTGCGGAAAACGTGACAACTCTGAACGAACAGATCTCGGAGCAGGCGACCATGGTTGAGCAGTCAACCGCTTCTGTTACGCAGATGATTGCGTCGGTGGACAATGTGAGCCGAATCGCCGAAGAGCGGCGGAAGGTCACCGACCGGCTTGTAGAGTCCGTATCCGAGGGCGAGGAGAAGATCGGCAGAACGGTCGGCACTGTCCGGCAGATCCAGGACAGTCTGGACAGCATTCACGGCATTGTATCGATTATCCGTTCGATCAGTGCGCAGACAAATCTGCTCGCAATGAACGCTGCAATCGAGGCGGCTCATGCCGGAGACGCCGGTAGGGGCTTTTCGGTTGTCGCCGATGAGATCCGCAAACTGGCCGAGGCGAGCGCGCACAACAGCGAGGAGATTCGAAAGATTCTTGGCGCTATCATTGAGCGGATTACCGACGCGGGAAGTTCCGGGGAACAGATGCAGATTGCGTTTCACTCAATTTCGCAGGAAGTGCGGTCGGTTTCTGAGTCACTCCAGGAGATCTTCAGCAACATGGCCGAGCTCCGGTCCGGAAGTGCTCAGATTCTCGAAGCGATGGGTTCCCTCCGCACGGTATCAACTCACGTGCGGGACAATTCGATGAGTATCAGTGCGAACGTAAAGGCCATTCGCGGCGAGACTGAAACCGGCAGCGAGATCGGCTCCGAAGTTCGTGCGAGCATGGAGGCCATGCAGCGGGGCGCACAGGGTGTACTCGCCGCAGTCGGCGAAGTGAGCTCGATAGCAGACCGGTTGGGCTCGATTGCGCAGACGCTCAATCGCGAAATGCTGCGGTTCAG
>DATKUC010000006.1:0-2764 GCA_035530835.1 Spirochaetia bacterium | reverse complement strand
TATCCCTTCTTTTGTGCCGAATGCAGGTAGGAGTGGTAGCCGTCGGGCTGAAGAAACTGCTCGGTGAGCTGTTCCGGTTGTGCCTTGGTCTCCTGGAGGCAGACGATGTCGAAGCCGGAGCTCTTCATCCATTCGAACAGTCCCTTGTTCGCCGCTGCACGAATACCGTTCACGTTCCAGGATACCAGTCGAGTCACCATTTCCCTCCTGGAAGATCGTAGCAGAAAAGCGCGTCGCCTGCCACAGCGTCAATGGACGAGTATCAGCCGCCCTCGGCCCCGGCGAGCTCCTGGGAGACTGCTTCCCACCTCAGAAGCAGGGTCTCGTGCTCGGCCGCGCGGGCTTCCAGTTGCTCCTTAATGCTGCGCACTTTTTCGCCATCGACATAGACCTCGGGAAGGGCAAGTTCATGCTGGAGGCGCTTCTGATCGGACTCAATCCTCTCTACCGTTGCGAGAATCTCTTCCTCTTCCCGCTTCAGCTTCCGAATTGCGCTCTTCTTGCGCTTGTCGCCCTCGAAGTTGTCGCGGCTTCCCTGCTGCCGCTCCGCAGCCGCAGTTGCCTGTTCGCTGCGTTGAACCGTTTCACCGGCAGTCTGCGACCGGCGGAAGAGATAGTAAGCGTAGTCCCCGGGGAAACTGGTGACAACCGACGCTTCACGCTCCGAGTCATCCGGAACGAGCTCTATTACTCGCGTGGCAAGTCGTTCGATGAAGTATCGGTCGTGCGATACGAAGATGATGGTTCCGGTAAACTGCTTCAATGCGTCAAGGAGAACGTCCTTCGAGGACATATCGAGGTGGTTAGTCGGTTCATCGAGTATCAGGAGATTTGCCGGTTTGAGGATCATCTTCAGCAGCGCTACTCGGCTGCGCTCGCCTCCGCTCAGCACCGCAACCTTCTTGAAGATGTCATCGCCGCGGAACAGGAACGAGCCGAGCATTCCCCTCAACTGCGGATAGAGCGAGGTGGGCGCAGACTTTTCAATCTCATCGAAGACGGTGACTGATTCATCGAGACTGTCCGACATATCCTGGGCGAAATAGGCCACCTCGACTCCACTGCCGAACTGCAAAGCTCCGGTATAATCGCTGTCCCGCCCCGCAAGAACCCGCATGAGCGTACTCTTTCCGGCACCGTTCGGACCGACAAGCACGAGCTTCTCACCCCGCTCAATTTCGATATTGACGCCGCTGAGAACTGCGCGCCTGCCTTCCGTCGTCTGATAGCTCTTGCCGATCGCCTCCCCATGGATCACGTTGCGTCCGGAGTGGGGCGGGGCGGGAAAATGGAAGTGGATGGGCTTCATCGATTCAGGAATTTCGATCGGTTCGATCTTCTCAAGCTGTTTGACCCGGCTCTGCACGAGCGCGGCCTTGCTCGCGTTGTACCTGAAGCGGCGTATGAAATCTTCAAGTTTCGCCACCTCCTCCTGCTGCAGATCGTATGCGGCAAGCAGGCTTGTAAGCTCGTCGCGCCGGCGCTGCTCGTACACCGAGTAGTTACCCTTCAGAACCGAGAGTCGGCCCAGGAAAAGCTCGGCAATCTGATTCATTGTCGAGTCGAGAAAGAACCTGTCATGAGAAACCAGGAGAACTCCACCGCCGAACGACATGAGGTACGATTCAAGCCATTCGCGTGCCTCGATATCGAGGTAGTTGGTCGGTTCGTCGAGCAACATGATATCAGGATTTGCGAGGAGGATCGAAGCAAGCGCGATGCGCATCTGCCATCCGCCTGAGAACTCGCGAGTATCCCGCGCCAGATCCCGCCGTCGGAAGCCGAGCCCCACGAGGACGCCCTCGATCGTGGCCTCACGGCTGTAGTAGTCACTTGCGGCAATTCGCTCCTGGAGATCGTGGAACTGTTCGAGCAGGCGTTGGGTTCCGTCAGTCTGTTCTTTTGCGACTTCGAGCGTTTTGCCTATCTCGTTCAGTTCGCGCTGGTATTCGAGAACCCATTCGAATGACCGCTCGGCCTCGCTGTAAAGGGAGCGGCCGCTGTGCGTGATCCCTGATTGCGGCAGATACGCAATCCGCGTTCCCCGTGGGGTGTGGACCGAACCGCGATCCGGTGACTGCATGCCGGCGATAATTCGCATGAGTGTCGTTTTCCCGCTGCCGTTCGCGCCGGTGAGTGCGATGCGATCACCGGCGCGAACCGAGAAGTTGACCTCTTTCAGAATGTCCCTGTCGCCGAACGCGATACTCACGCCGGCGAGCTGTACGAATGACATAGGCGGGTGTCAGTTTGCCGCTTTGTGCTGGGTAAAGAAGATGATGAGCGGCGAGAAACTCTCCTGCTGGACTATATTATCCTGGAGTGTGGATTGCGGCACGTAGACGAAGCGCACGCCTCCGGCTGCAAAGGCGTAGAGAAAACTTGTCGGCTTGGCAGCATCTGTTCCCTGCATGGTAAAGGTAATGACGCCGTCATACTTGTTCTTCAACGGATCGGCAAGGTAGAGCGGAAAGCTCACAGTTCCCGTTCCTTCGGCTGTGGGCGGAAAGATGTCAGTTCCCAACGATGCGTAACCTGTCCATGTGAACTTCTTGTCCGCCGCAAAATGTATCTGGCCGTATGCGGTGCTCGAGAGCACGTCTCCATTCTGGAGGAAGGCTTTGTAGACATCATCCCTGCGCTGCTGCTCGGCCTTTATCAGGCCGTCGATACTCTGATCGACCCGCTCGAACACCGTGCTTACAATGAGGCCTTTGTAGGAATACTGCAGGCTCAGCTCGTTTCCGTTGCGCACCGTGATGAG
>DATKUC010000005.1:0-18015 GCA_035530835.1 Spirochaetia bacterium | reverse complement strand
GAGAGAACCACCCCCGCGTCCTATCAGGCATACAGGTACTTGACGATGTGACCAGGGGCGAAAAGCCATCCTTTGGACAGAACGTTGCGGTGATCGGAGGCGGAAACGTCGCAATGGATGCGGCGCGAACCGCGCGACGGTTGGGATGCGATGTAGCGATTTACTACCGGCGCCGGGAGGAGGATATGCCTGCCGACGAGGAAGAGGTCCACGAGGCGAAAGCCGAACACATCGACCTTATCACGCAGGCAATTCCGATCAGCGTGCGCGATGCGAAAGAGGGCAGAGTGACGCTGGTGTGGGGAAAGGCCCGGATGGTCGACAAGGGTCCGGGTAAGCGACCCGAACCGGTTCTCATCGAGGATGAAATCTTCGAGGTGACTGTCGACTCAATAGTCTCCGCAATCGGACAGGATGCTGATTACTCCTTCCTGCCGGAGAGTTTCCTCGGCAAAGTGCGGATCGAACGCGGCAAAGTTGTCATCGACCGATTTGGCCGCACCGGAGACCCGAAGGTGTTTGCGGGAGGCGACATCGCGAACAACACCCGCGATGCGATCAGCGCGATCGCCAACGGTCACGAGGCAGCAAAAGGTATCGACTGGATGTTGAATCCACAAACCACACCACGGTGAAGAGGATACGCGAATGCATAAGATAATCGAAAAGCGACAGCTCTCGGAGCAAGTCTTCCGCATGACTATCGAAGCGCCGCTTATTTCCCATGAGCGCAAGGCGGGACAGTTCGTCATTCTGCAGCTCGACACGAACTTCGGTGAACGGATACCGCTGACCATTGCGGACGCCGACGCAGTCGCCGGCACAATCACCATCATTTTTCAGGCGGTCGGCAAGACAACCATCAACCTGTCTCGTTTTGAGGAAGGACAGGAGATCGCGAACGTGCTCGGCCCGCTTGGCAATCCCACTCACATCCAGAAATTCGGGACAGTCGTCTGCGTGGGAGGCGGTATCGGTGTTGCTCCAATGCACCCGATTGCGCAGGCGATGAAGAATGCCGGGAACCGGGTCGTCATCATCATGGGAGCGCGAACGAAGGAGCTTGTCATCATGGAGGAGGAGATGCGGGCAATTGCCGACGAGCTCATCCTCGTGACGGACGATGGCTCCTACGGCCGAAAGGCACTCGTAACTGAGCCGCTGAAGGAGCTGTGCGCCTCCGCCGATACGAAACCCGATCTGGTAGTGGCGATCGGTCCACCCATCATGATGAAGTTCTGCGCCGCGACCACCCGGCCCTTCGATGTGACCACTGTCGTTTCGCTGAACACGATCATGGTTGACGGGACCGGAATGTGCGGCGGTTGCCGGGTCACCGTAGGCGATGAGACGAAGTTTGTCTGCGTCGACGGCCCGGAGTTCGACGGCCACAAGGTTGATTTTGAGAACATGCTGAAACGGCTCGGTTCGTACCGCAGCCAGGAAGAGCAGGCGCGCCACAGCTGCCTCATGGATGCTGAGGCGGATAGACTTGCTGAATCAGAGGCGGGGGGAAAGCGATGAGCCATCAGACACCGGAACAACTGCAGAGCGCCGCGGAAAGCGAGCTGCACACGCTGCTTGCAAAAAAAGAGACGGAAGGGCTCAAGAATCGCGATCGGCTGAAGATTCCACAGCAGGATATGCCGAGTCAGGACCCTGCAGTGCGCAGGCACAATATGCAGGAGGTGACCTTCGGCTACAGCGAGACGCAGGCAATTCTCGAAGCCGAGCGCTGCCTTCAGTGCAAGAACGCGCCCTGTATCGCCGGCTGCCCGGTTTCAATTGACATACCGGGTTTCATTCAGCTCATCACCGATCGCGACTACGCCGGATCGATCAATGTCATCAAGGAAGCGAGCCTTCTGCCGGCAATCTGTGGACGAGTCTGCCCGCAGGAGAGTCAATGCCAGGAGAACTGCACGCTCGGTAAATCGCTGAAAGATCAGTTCAAATCGGTCTCAATCGGCCGTCTCGAGCGCTTTGTCGCCGATCTCGACCGGGCGAAGGGCGGCCGTTCGGTGCCGAAGATCGCAAAATCCACCGGCAGAAAGATCGGCGTGATCGGAAGCGGCCCTGCGAGTATTACCGCCGCGGCGGATCTCAGGAAGGCCGGGCACGACGTTGTCGTGTTCGAAGCGTTCCATAAACCCGGCGGGGTGATGCTCTATGGAATCCCGGAGTTCAGATTGCCGAAAAAGATTGTCGAAGAAGAGATCCAGACACTCAAGGACATGGGCGTCGAGATCCGGACAAACTTTCTGGTCGGACGAACGCGCAAACTCATGGATCTGATCAAGCAGGACGGTTTTGATGCGCTGTTCATCGGAAGCGGAGCGGGATTGCCGAAGTTCATGCACATTCCCGGCGAGAACCTCGTCGGAGTGTTCACCGCCAACGAATACCTGACGCGAAGCAATCTCATGAAAGCGTACGATGACGCACACGCAGATACTCCCATATTCCATCCGAAGAGGGTTGCAGTCCTCGGTGGCGGTAACGTCGCAATGGACGCCGCACGCACCGCAATCCGGCTCGGCGCCGAGCAGGTCTACGTCGTCTACCGGCGGACGCGCACCGAAATGCCCGCGCGTGTTGAAGAGGTCGATCATGCCGATGAAGAGGGTGTGATCTTCCGGTTTCTGCAGAGTCCGGTGCGCATTATCGGCGATGATACGGGCCATGTTACCGGCATGGAGTGCATCTCCTACGAGCTCGGCGAACCGGACGAATCGGGCCGCAGACGCCCGGTAGCGGTGCCGGGAAGCGAAAGCGTCATCGATCTGGACACTGTCATAGTCTCTATCGGCAATGACTCGAACCCGCTCCTGCGGCAGACGACACCGGAACTTACCGTGAACAAATGGGGAAATATCATTGCCGACGAAAACGGCAAGACGAGTATCGACCGCGTCTACGCCGGTGGTGACATCGTGCTCGGCGCGGCAACTGTCATCCTTGCCATGGGGCAGGGACGAAAGGCGGCCGCCGCGATCAATGAAATGCTCGCGAAGGAGACAGCCGCCGCGGCCTCAGCAACTGTACAGTCCTGAGGCGCAGATATCAGGTCGGTGACCAGCGCGGTCCGCCGCCAACCGCATCGGTTGACGCGGACTGCCGCCGCTGAGATCACAGAATCAGGTTCAGCATCTTTTCGGTAGCTTCCGCGGCCGCAAGCACCTGGTCTGAGTTCACGCCTTTGGTGACAAAGGTCTTCTCACCCCGCCAGCTGATTGCACACTGTACAAGCGCGTCGGTTCTGCCTCCGGGCGGAATAGCAACGTTATAGTCCACGAGCTCCGGAAGTTCAGTGCCGATGGTCGCGGCGATCTTGGTGACCGCGTCCATGAGCGCGTCGTATCCGCCGTCACCCTGGCCCACTGTGTCGAACTCCCGCCATTCATCGTCGGGTGCTTTGCGGTAGCGGGCCTTGAGGCTAGCTATCGATTTTACTCCCTTGCTCGTAACGACCACGCACGAGTCGATCTCGAACTTCTTCTCCTGAAGCTGATCGAGCACATCTGCGATTATGTACGGAAGGTCTTCCTTCGTGATCGATTCCTTCAGATCGCCCAGTTCGATGATTCTTTTGAGCACTATCTTCTTCTGTTCCGGCGCAAGCTCAATACCGAGCTCGGCAAGGTTGAAGTCGAGGTTTGACCTTCCGGAGAGTTTGCCGAGGGCGTATTCGCGCTTGCGGCCGAACCGTTCGGGCAGCAGCGGATTGGCGTACAGATTTTCCTTCTTGTCACCGTCAGCGTGTATTCCGGATGTCTGGGTAAAGACGTTCGGTCCGGAAACCGGCTTGTTCGAGGCGATCCGACGTCCGGAAAAGACTTCGACGGTCTCCGAAATTCGGTGAAGAGCAAGCTCGTTGATGCTTGTTTTGTGTCCGTCGAAATCGTGCAGGCAGACGACAACTTCATCGAGTGAAGTGTTGCCTGCGCGCTCTCCCATACCGTTGACCGTGCAGTGAACCCCACGTGCACCCGCTCGAACTGCGGCAAGCGTATTTGCGGTCGCCAGGCCATAATCGTTGTGACCGTGAAAATCGAAGTGGCGATCGGGGTACTTCCTGACAACGTCAGTGATGAAACCGGTAACCTGATCGGGGCAGAGCACACCGAGGGTGTCAGGCAGCATGAACCGCCGAATCGGGGCGACCCCGAGGCCGTCCAGAAGGAAGGTGACATAGTCCGGAGAGGAGAGCGCGCCGTTGGACCAGTCTTCCAGATAGACATTGCACTCAAGGCCTTTCCTGTCTGCGTATTCGATAGTCGCGAGAATGTCCGAAAGGTGTTGCTGCGCAGTCTTGCGAAGCTGTTTCTCCACGTGGCGCAGCGATCCTTTGCAGAGAAGGTTGATAACACGGCCACCGGCTTCGGTAATCCAGTCGACCGACTTGTCAAGGTCGATAAATCCAAGCATCTCGATTCGATCTGCGTATCCATTCTCGGTTGCCCATCGGAGAAGGAGCGCAACCGACTTCAGCTCGCCTTCCGATACGCGAGCGCTCGTCACCTCGACGCGGTCCAGGCCGACGTCCTCGATGAGCATACGCGCTATCGTAAGCTTTTCCTCGGCGGTGTAGCTTACTGAGTTCATCTGTTCGCCGTCTCGCAAAGTTGTATCCATGATTTCGATCATTCCCGTCTCCTTCGCAAAAAAAAAGCCATGGGCAGATCGCCCATGGCTTAGGATTTCGTTTGGTATCCGTCAGCCTGGGTCGCGCGCGCAAATAATAATAATACTAATGGCGATTGCCGCGATCTGCGAGGTGACTTTGTCTGAAAATAGACTGTCGTTCTTCATTGCCATTGACACTACTCCAAGCGGTATTGAAAGTCAACAGATGCGGCGTGACCCTCTTCAATGTTTGTCTGAAGGGCTCCGGACTGAATACCGCGAATCAGGTAGTCGAGAAGTTCATCCATCATCCGGTCGCCTTCGCCCGGTTCGAGTTCGACGAGAACGCTGCTGCGCAGCAGGAGCCGTTGCTGAAGGCCCCGTATCGCGTTCACCATCGTCACAGCAGTCAGGTGTGGATCAATATCCTGCCTGACCGAGCCGTCGGTCATTCCCTCCCGCAGCAGTTCCGCAAGAAATGGATAGTGGGTGCGGGTGATTGCAGCGGCAACCTTTGCAACGAAATCAGGCGGTACGCGGTTACCGGAGAAGTAGGCGTCAAACTCAGCCAGATAGCGGGCATGAGCTGCGTATTCAGGTGACATCCAGGATGATCGAATGAACTCAGTAATACGGTCAATGCCGGAGTGGCGGGATATTGTGCACGCGAGCCGCTCACGATCGAGCATCTCGGCCGTTACGCGGGAGAGTTCGGCCAGCGCGAGATCAAGCTTGTCCGCGAAATAGCGATACAGTGTCGTCCGGCTGACGTTCGCCCGTTCAGCCACATCGGTCATCTGGGTGTCAAACAGGCCGTTGGTGGCGATAAGTTCCCGAGCGACAGCAAGAATACGCTCACGTGTCAGTTCCGTTTGCCGCTCCTTACGTCCGAAACCAGTCGGTCGCGCGCACAGTCGATGGGCCGGCTCCATTCGGTATCTGCCGCCGCTGAGGCAAGCGGTGACCAATGCCATTCTAATACCATTCCCGCGGTTCGCACAGAAAAATCAACTCCGGCAGCGTTACACGTGTTCCACATTTTTGTTGACAGCTGATACGGGTGGATTTACAGTGGAGAAACCATGGCGTGGAGGGAAGTTACGCAACACGTTCGGCCCATCCGCTCTCCACAGAGAGTGCCTGATCCCTGCATACTGCCAAAACCCCTGTCAGACCACGGTCATTGTGAACGACGCAATCATGCGCAGCTGTTCACGTAACTGAACTTGCAAGGAGCCGACCGGTGCGAAGTACCCTGGGACGCTACATTCTGAATAAGGTTGTCTGGTATCTTGCGGCCTTTCTGGTCGCAGTGACCCTCAATTTCTTTCTTCCGCGGCTTATTCCCGGCAATCCGGTGGATATGATTATTTCCCAGTTCATGCGCGGCGGCGGCTCAGGTACCGGCGCCGACAAGATGTACAAGGCGTTTGTCGCCGAGTTCGGATTGGACAAACCGCTACTCGGCCAGTTCCTGGTCTATCTCGGTGATCTGTTCCGTGGCTATCTGGGCAAGAGCTTCTCCCTGTTTCCCGCGCCGGTGACCGACCTGATCAGGCAGGCACTTCCGTGGACACTGTCACTGCAGCTTCCGGCGATTCTGATTGGCTGGATAGTGGGCAACGTTCTGGGTGCCGTAGCAGCGTACAAACGCGGCATGTTCGACAAGACACTTTTTGTCTCGTCCCTGGCGATGTCGAGCGTTCCCTATTACGCCTTCGCGATCATCCTGCTCTACCTGTTTGCGGTGCTCATACCGATCTTCCCCGCCGGCGGTGGTTACTCCTTCGGAACAATGCCGTCGTTCAGCCTGGCATTCATGGGCGATGTTCTATCCCATTACACTCTGCCGTTCTTTTCTCTGCTGCTCATTTCGATAGGCGGACAGGCAGTAGGAATGAGATCGATGGCCATCTATGAACTTGGCTCCGATTACGTGAACTATTCGGTCGGCCTCGGTGTGCGGGAGAGCCGGGTGCTCTCATTTGTATTCCGCAATGCGATGCTGCCTCAAATATCGGGACTTGCTCTTTCACTCGGTACCCTCGTCGGAGGAGCACTCATCACCGAGGTTGTCTTTTCATATCCGGGACTGGGAACTCTACTGTTCAATGCAATCACTTCCAACGATTATCCGCTGATTCAGGGTGTCACGCTTCTCATCGTGGTTGGTGTACTCCTGGCAAACTTCCTCGTGGATATCGCCTACGGCTACATTGATCCGCGAATCCGAGCAGCCCGAACAGGAGAACGATAGTCATGGCAACAAACACACGATTCATGAACCTTGCGCTCAGGAACGGACGGTTCAAAACGAGCGTTATACTGGTTGTCTTTGTGGTGCTGTTTGCGGTGGTCGGACCGATGATACGGGGCGCGGATCCGCAGGCGATTGTCGGCGGACCCTACCAGGGGCCATCGGCGAAGGCACTGCTCGGGACTGATAACTTCGGCCGTGATGAATTGACGGTGCTGATGTATGGAACGCGTACGTCACTCGAGATTGGCGTAGTCGCGGGGATCATAGCCGTCATTGTGGGAGTGGTAATTGGAACACTCGCAGGCTACTACGGCGGAGTGTTCGCCGAGATTCTGATGGGGTTCACGAATATCGTCATCACCATTCCGTCCATCATCATCCTCATCCTGCTCTCAATTGCTCTTGGGACGAGATCTACCTTTGCGATGGGTATCATAATAGGGGTCACGAGCTGGCCCTGGACTGCCCGCGCCGTAGCGGCTCAAACGAGCAGCCTCAGGACGCGCGAGCATATAGATATTGCCCGTCTTTCCGGGGCCGGCGACCTTTCGATTATCTTGAGCGATGTTATTCCCTACGTACTTTCGTATATCGGAATGGCATTCAGCCTTCAGCTGGCGAGCGCGGTTCTCACCGAAGCCGGTTTGAGCCTTCTGGGTCTCGGGCCATCGAACACGATATCACTCGGCATTCTTCTGCAATGGGCATTGCTGTGGGAGGCGGTGCGTCAGGGAATCTGGTGGACGTTTGTGCCGCCGACCATACTGCTGGCGCTGGTATCGTTCGGTCTGCTCCTTCTGAACTCGAGCATGGACGAATTGTACAACCCGCGGCTTCAACAGCAGAAGGGGGCCGCATGAGCGAGATACTTACTGCCGAGAACCTCGTCGCCTACTATCGCAAAATTGACGGCAACTGGGTGCACGCTGTGGATAACATCTCACTGTCACTCCGCGAAGGAGAGGTCCTCGGGATCGCGGGCGAATCAGGATGCGGCAAGACCACGCTTGCAAGCGTCCTCGCATTGACCGCGCGGCCGCCGCTTATGGTGAAGGCGGGCACGCTATCCATAGATGGCAGGCGACTCGATATAGTCGGAGACGTGGTCCAGAGCGCCGGGATCAGGGGAACGCTCGTTTCACTGCTGCCGCAGGGCGCGATGAACTCGCTGAATCCGACGCAGCGCGTAAGGGATTTCGTGTTCGATGTCCTTCGCTCGCACATTCCCGAGATTACCCGAGAGCAGGCGATTGAGCGCGCCCAGTCACGGATCGACCAACTCTCGCTGCCATCCCGCATTCTGGAGGCCTATCCCCATCAGCTGAGCGGCGGCATGAAGCAGCGTGTAGTGGCGGTTATATCGACACTCCTCAATCCGAAAGTACTGATTGCCGACGAGCCGACCTCCGCGCTCGACGTGAGTTCGCAGCGGGCTCTCCTCGCGCTTCTGTCACGGCTGCTCAGCGAAGGTATCATCGGCAGCATCATCTTTGTGACTCATGAGCTCGCCGTGCTCCGACACCTTGCCAACAGAATCATGATCATGTACGCCGGCCAGCTCGCAGAGGTCGGACCCACAGAAAGCGTAATCTTCGATTCAGCTCACCCCTACGCAAAGGCGCTCATGAACGCGACCGTGGTACTTGAGACGACAACACGTCACCAGCGAATACCCGGTTTCGAAGGCGCGCCTCCGGATCTCACCGATCCGCCTCCGGGCTGCAGGTTCCACCCGAGGTGTACGGTGGCTACCGAACAGTGTTCCACGAGCCTGCCGCCGCTTGTATCAACGGCAGCGGACCATACCGCCGCCTGCTGGTGGGTTGCGCACAATCTTTCGGCTGCAAAGAAATCCTAGGGGGCATCATGGACGATTCAACAATTCTCTCCGCGGAAAACCTTTCGCGGGTGTTCGGTTCGGGGGCCCTCCAGGTGCGCGCCGTCGACGATATTTCATTTTCACTTCGGCGTGGCGAAATCGTCTCGATAGTCGGTGAGAGCGGTTCCGGTAAGTCCACGCTGGCACGGCTGATGCTCGGTTTACTTCCCATAAGCTCCGGGAAAATCACCTTCGAAGGAAAGGACGTTGGTCACATGCACGGGCTTCACGCTCACCGTGCCTACTGGAGAAAGGTGCAGGCGATCTTCCAGGATCCGTTCGCATCGTTCAATCAGTTCTTCTCGGTGCAGCGGGTACTTCACAGCGCTCTGCGGCTTTCCGAGAAGCCGCTGACCAAACAGGAGCGATCGGACATGATCCGGTCCGCCCTGGAGAGTGTGAAGCTGTCGCCCGACGACGTGCTTTCAAAGATCCCGCACGAGCTGAGCGGCGGCCAGCGTCAGCGGGTCATGATTGCACGGGCCATCATGCTCAAACCGCACCTGCTCATTGCCGATGAGCCGACAACGATGATTGATGCCTCTTCCCGAGCTACGGTTCTGAACGTGCTGCTCGATCTGCATGAATCCTATAATCCGACGATTGTGTTTATCACCCACGACATCAGCCTTGCGGCCTACGTGAGTGACCGCCTTTTCATCATGCACAACGGGAAGATCGTGGAACGTGGTTCGGTCGAGCATGTCATGAAAAGCTCCAGCGACGAATACACCCGGCAACTGTTCAGTGATACGTTCAGCATGGTCCGATAGAGCGCACTCAGTCCGGTTTCCCATCAGCGACCGGCGCGCGTTTTCCGCGCGCAAGTGACGCGAATACTCCGACCACGCAGAGAAGCGCGAAGATCGTGAAACTTGCGCGCTGACTCTTGAGAAATTGCGGATAGACCGCCTTCGTGACCACACTGTTTCCAATATGCAGGGTCAGCACCAGCATTGCGATTCCCATACTGAGCATCTGCCCCACCAGTCTCATGGTACCGAGCGTTGCCGATGCGACGCCATAGTGCCTGCGATCAACTGATCCCATGACCGCGTTCGTATTCGGCGAAGAGAAGAACGCGTAGCCGATTCCGACGGCAACGAGTTCGGCAACGATCGCCACCAGCGAAGTGTTCGAATCTGCAAGTGCAAGAAGTCCGAGCATCACCGCCATGATTCCCATGCCGACGGATGCGAGGAGCCGCGGTTCGTGCCGGTCCGAAAGTCTTCCGGCAATCGGAGAGAAGAGCACCATGAGTACCGGTTGGGCAATGAGCACGAGGCCGGCACTTTCCGCGCTCATGCCTTTGATATATTGCAGATAGAGGCTCAGGAAGAACGTAAGGGCGAATGTTGCGCTGTAGTTGATAAGTGCCGCCAGATTTGACATTCCAAATACCGGATTGCGTTGAAAGAGCGAAAGCGAAAGCAGTGGATCCTCGGTATGAAGCTCACGCCACAGGAACAGGAGCAGTCCGACGATGCTCGAGGCCAACAGGAGAATACCGTTCAGCGATGGGAGCCGGGAGAGTCCGAAGATGAGCAGTGCGAGTGTGAGCACCGACAGCAGCGCACCGAGTGCGTCAAAATGCGAACCTCTTTCGCCGCGCCACTCACCTTTGAGCCGCGTTACGACCAGGACGATCGCAAACAGTCCGAATGGAACGTTTATGAGGTAGACGCTCCGCCAGCCGAGCAGGTGAGTGAGCACCCCGCCGAGGAGCGGTCCCAGCGAGAGTCCGGCGTAGGTGAAAGCGACGTTGATCCCGAGGACCCGCCCGCGATCGCTCGGGGGATAGACTGAAGTGAGCATTGCGACACCAGTTGCGAAAATCATTGCACCGGAAACGCCGAGCAGAGCCGAAACCGCGATCAGAAAACCGCCGCTCGGGGAAAGTGCCGCGACTGCTGAAAAAGATGTGTAGAGGATGATACCGATCAGGAAGACCCGTTTCCTTCCTGAGCGGTCGCCGATCTTGCCGAACGGGAGCAGGAAGGCTGCTGCCGCCACAAGGAACGCAGTGGTTATCCAGCCGAGCTCTGCAGCATTCAGTGCGAACTCGCCTCCGATTGCCGGTAGCGCGATGTTTACCGCGGAGGAAAGATAGGGGGTCATGAACGCGCTCGCGCAGGAAACGGCAAGGGCAGTTCGTTGAATGTTCGTTTGAGATTCTTCCATTTATAATTTCCCGTTCGATGCTATAGGTTGCAGGAATCAGGAGCCGGCCAGTTCCGTGAGCTCACGCGCCCAGTCCGCAGCGCGGTCGCATTCGCCTGTTCGAAGCGGTCCGCCGGATGCGGTAACGATGAACCCTTCGGGAGCCGCAATCAACTGTGCGCCGAGTTCGGTGAGTCCCTTCGAAATGTGGGGCGCGGCGTATCCACCCGACTTTACGATGAATCGCAGGACCCCCGCCCGAATGTCCTCCGCAGAAATGCGCGTGTCGAATGCAGCCGCCCTTGTCCCTTCAAGACTGCGCTTCGGCAGGCCCCTGAGGAAGCGTGTCATTGCCTCTGTCGGCTTGAACCCCCGTGTTGGCGAACCGACCACGAGCAGATCGAGCTCCTGCAGACAGGTTGAATCAGCGTCGGCCACTGATATTGCCTGCACGCCCGTACTCTCCCCGAATGCGGAAGCGATTGCCAGTGCGATCTGCTTAGTGTTGCCGAATACTGTATCGTAAACAACCAGAGCCTTCACGGGACCAACCTCCATCAGTTCTTTCGTGCAAAAAGAGCGTTTCACGCGTCAACTACGCTGACCTACATCCTGAGTTTGCTTTGAATGCTCCATTGTACACGACGTTTGGGGTGTTGGCTATGAATTATTCCGGATTGGAAACCTTCACAAGCTGTTTGCCGATGTTGCTGCCGTCGAACAGCCCGAGAAACGCAGTTGGCGCGTTTTCCAGTCCCTCAACAATCGTTTCCTCATGTTTCAGGCTACCGTCTTCAACCCAGCCGCGAAGGTCGGCAAGTGCACGCGGAAAGAACTCGCTGTGATCGCCAACGATGAACCCACGAGCAGTTGCGCGGCGGGTAAGAAGCAGCGGGAGAATGGACGTTGCCGGTAGCGGCTGCACAAGGTTGTACCCGCTAATCTGTCCGCATACGACTATCCTGCCGAAGGTATTCAGGTGAGGAAGCACCGCCTCGGTGACAGCTCCTCCGACGTTGTCGAAGTATATGTCAACGCCGTCAGGGCAGCTCGAACCGATCTCGGTCGAAAGATCGGCAGCGCTCTTGTAGTTTGACGCATGATCAAAGCCGAGGGAACCGGTAAGCCAATCCGTCTTCCGGTCGCTGCCTGCAATTCCCAGCACCCTGCATCCGCGGATCTTTGCAATCTGTCCGACCACTGATCCGACTGCGCCTGCGCCCCCGGACACCACGACCGTCTGTCCGGCCTCCGGTTTGCCGATCTCAAGCAGTCCGTACCATGCGGTAAGCCCGGGCATTCCGAGCGCTCCGAGAGCCGCAGGAAGGAGGTCCGCAGGGAGGTCGAGCTTCGTCAGGTGATTTGCCGCCGACACGCCGTACTCCTGCCAGCCGAAGTACCCGAGTACAAAATCTCCCGGTTTGAATGAACTGCTTTGTGACTCGATAACCTGACTCACCGTCCCACCAACCATCACCGAGTCCAGTTTTGCAGGATCTGCGTATGAGCGTCCCTCGTTCATCCGTCCGCGCATGTAGGGATCAACCGACAGATAGACCGTTCGGCAAAGCACCTCGCCGCTCTGCGGTGCCCGTACCGGCTCTTCCTGCAACCTGAAATTGGCGACTGTTGCCATGCCCCTGGGTCTGCTTGCGAGCAGCCACCGTCTGTTTGTCGAATGTGCCATCTGTGCTCCTTGAGGAATAGTGTAACCAAATTCGGGCCAGGAGGGGCAGTTGCCGCTCCCAATGTTGGGTCAATCGTCGGTTTGCGAACGGGAATGGTCGTCCTGTCACTCATCCCATAGGCTGTATTGGTTGTTGACAAGGTGAGTATGAAATAAAAGAATAGGGCGAATGCTTCAGATCAAGAAGTGGGTTGCGGATGAGGCGCCAGTAACTTCCGCGCTTCCGCGCCAGATCGACATACGAACCTACGTTCTATACCCAATCGTTGCGGCGGCTGCCCTGTACTTCATCATCCGTTACGCGATCATCCCCGCGAACCTGATCTTCCTCCAGCGTCTTGCCATCACGGTTCTCGCGGTGACAGTCGAAGCGATGCCGTTTCTTCTGATCGGCAGCATTCTTTCGGCCGTCGTTCATCTCTACGTATCCGAAGAGACCATCGCGAGACTGGTGCCGCGAAACCCCGTTATCGGCGTGCTTGCCGCTTCGCTACTGGGGGTGGTACTTCCGGTCTGTGACTGCGCAACCGTGCCGATTGTGCGCAGGCTCGTGGCGAAGCGAGTCCCTCTGCACGTGGCAATAACGTTCATGCTCGCGGTACCGATGATAAACCCGCTGGTGATATTCTCCACCTGGTTTGCCTTCTATCAGTATCCGAAGTACATCCTCTATCGCATTGGATTCGGTCTTGCTGCGGCGATAGCTGTCGGACTCATCATGTCCTTCTTCGACGGACAGAAGCAGCTTCGCGTTATCGAGCGGCTGTCGGACTCCCACAGTTCAGCACATCATCATCACCATGAACCAGCGCATGACTTCTGGGGTCACATCCGAGCCGTAGCCGAACATGCAGGTTCGGACTTCTACGACATCGGAAGGTACTTCATCGTCGGAGTCATTCTCTCCTCGATAGTCCAGTCGGTTCTGCCGCAGAACGCACTCTACGCGATCGGGCACAATCCGCTTGCCTCGGTTGTCATCATGGTGGCTGCCGCCTACGTTCTGTCGGTCTGTTCGCAGGCTGACGCGTTCATCGCGCGCACCTTCATGAATCAATTCTCTGCCGGCGCAATCGTCGCGTTCCTGATCTTCGGGCCGATGATCGACATGAAGAACACACTGATGCTCTCCACCGCGTTCAGGAAGCGATTCATTCTGCTGCTGGTGGCGTTGATAGCCGCGGTGAGCATCCTTTCCGGTTATCTCCTCAACGTGAGACTGGGAGCGTAACGTGAGTGAGCACACTCAGACCCAAAGGCGAAACGCAGGGATAAAGGAGTATCTGTGGGCGATTGTGCTCGCCGGATACGCGATCTATTTCGCCTACCTGATTACGTTCAACAAACTGGAGGACCTCGTGAGTCCGCGGATGACGGTATTCGTCGTTCTCGGGTTGATAGCACTGGCGGTTCTTCTCACAGCACAGGTAGCCCAACTCGTCCGGCGCGACATTCACACACCGCGATCCGGGGGCTTTCTGCTCTTTCTGGTTCCGTTCGCCTTCATTCCTCTCGCCCTGAACACCAACAGCGCGTTGCTTTCCGTTAATCGCGGGATTTCGCTCGAGCAGGGTGGGCCACGCATCGATCTGACGACAAAACTGCACGCTGCGGTAAACCCATTTCTCCCGGCCCCAAAGCCGAAGCCGGTGACCTCAGACGGCGCGATTCCGGTGACAGGGCCCATCGTCTTCGATCAGAAGAACTACTACCGGGCGTACCAGGAAGTCTACGATAATCCGGACGCATATGCCGGTCGAACGGTGGAGGCAACCGGTTTCGTCTATCATGATTCCGCCGAGCCGAAAGACCGATTCATCATGGCCCGCGAGCTCATGTGGTGTTGCGCCGCGGACGCGGTGGCTATAGGTTTCGATACGCAGTCTTCGCAGGCGAACGGACTTACTGCGCAACAGTGGGTATCGGTTCGGGGAACGCTCTCAACAACTTCCTATGTTGATCCATATACTCAGCTCGAGACGAAGATTCCTCTCATAAAGGTAACAAGTATCGAACCACTGAAAGGTCCAGATTTTGCATTTGTCTATCCGAACTAAACTAACCCTTGCCGTCGTGACTTCCGTAATCGCACTCGCATCCTGTGCGAGTCGACCGACCCGCGTCTCTGCGGCAACTGACGGGTCGAGCGGCGCTGCGAGCGGCACGACAGTCGCGCTCTTCGCATGTGCTGCCACCGGTACGGCTCAGGAGATGAGCGCGGCGATCCTCGGCGGCGCGAACATGACCGAGCGCGATGCCGACGGCACAACCGTGCTCGAGTACGCCGCGCGCAGCAATCCGCATCCTGCGGTGATCACTGAGATGGTCGCCGCCGGCGCGGCAGTGAACGCGCAGGATTACGGTGGCAAGTCCGCGCTCATGTACGCAGCTTCCGGAAATCCGGACGCTGGTGTGCTGCTCGCCCTTCTGCGCGCCGGCGCCAACGTGTCGCTATCGGACGCTGCAGGGAAGACACCGCTCATGTACGCCGCCCAGTCCCATGACTACGCGATAGAAGCACTGCTTGCCGCCGGCGCCGCGGTGAATGCTCGTGACACCGACCACATGACGGCGCTCATGTACGCGGCAGAGAATCCCGATCTGTCAGTCGTGACGACACTACTTGCCGCCGGTGCCGGCGTCGAGGCTCGAGACAATGCGCGGATGACCCCGCTCATGTACGCCGCGGCGCGGAACTCGAATCCCGGTGTGATTGCCGCGTTGCTCCGCGCCGGGGCTCGGGTCGAGGACAGGGACCGTGCCGATATGTCGCCGCTTCTGTTGGCCGCCGAGATGAATCCGGTAGCTGCTGTAACCCGGCTGCTGCTCGCCGCAGGTGCGAATGTGGAGGATCGGTCACGAATCGGTGTTACTCCGCTCATGGTCGCGGCCCATAACAATCTGAACCCCGCCGTGCTGAAACTCCTCATCAAAGCGGGAGCCGGAATCGAAGACCGCTCGAAACTCGGCTGGACGCCGCTCATGACCGGCGTTGATCAGAATCCGAATCCCCGGGTCATACAGGTGTTGCTCGATTCCGGAGCGAACGTGGAAGCGCGTGACAACGACGGCAGAACGCCGCTCATCTGGGCGGCGCAGGAGGCGACTGCACCTGGAGTTCTCCGGCTGCTGATGGCCTCCGGCGCGCGGATCGAAGATCGCGATCATGAAGGAAGAACGGCTCTGATGTGGGATGTAATGGAGAACCCGGATCCGGCTATCGCGCGCACGCTCCTTGCGGCAGGTGCCAGGCTTGAAGACCGGGATGCCCACGGGGCGACAGCGCTCATGCTTGCAACCGTTACTCACACCGGCACCGATACCACGTCGGTCTTTCTGAATCTGTCAAACCTGAAGGTGCTTCTCGCCGCCGGTGCGGATGTCGAAGCACGTGATTCCGATGGGCTCACGCCGCTCATGTGGGCGGCGCGAGGAAACCCGATACCTGCAGTTCTCAAGCTGCTTATCTCTGCGGGCGCACGAGTGAACGATCAGGACAGGGCGGGAATGACGGCGCTGATGTGGGCGGCGCGCGACACGCACAACGTGGACATCATATCGACACTACTTGCAGCCGGTGCAGATCCAGTGCGGCGGACTGTCGACGGAGCGAACGCACTCTCGTACGCGAAGGAAAATCGGTACCTCACCGGAACCGACGCGGTCGGGGTCATGTCGGAGGTGAAGCGGTGAATCGCGTGCTGAAGGTCAGGTTCCGGACACGGCGTTTTCTCATTGCGGCTGCATTTCTCGCGCTACCGGTTGCGGCGTTCGCTCATCCGGTCATCATTATTACCTACGGCGTCGACTTCTCCTTTTCATCCGCGGGACTCCGCGGATTCAACGAAGTCTGGCACTTCGACAAAGTGCATTCTCGGGAAATTCTCCAGATGTTCGACGCGAACGGGAACGGCCAGATCGATTCCGGCGAACTGCCGGCTCTGAAGCGTGGATATTTCGATGATCTTGAAAAGTACAACTATTTCACGAGCATCGTGCTGAACGGGAAGGCATTGCCTACAAAGGGAATTACCGATTTCTCAGCAGCCTTCGAAAACAACAGCATGGTCTATCGATTCTTCGTACCGCTTGAAGTTCCGGCCACCGCAGACGGGCAGGAGCTGGATGTCACAGTCTGGGACCCGACCTACTATACCGATCTGAACCTCGATGCCGGCAATGCGCTCAAAATGCAGAAACCCGCTTCAATCCACGCTACGATATCGATGGCGAACGACCATCGACATTTCTGGCAGATAGCCCCCGATGTCGTGCTGGTCAAGGCGTTACCGTTCTACCTGAAGATGATAGTTGTCAAATTCAAGTAGTGTCACAAAGCCTGGTGGTCCACCTCAGCTAAAAGCATATGCGGGAACATATTCGCGCTTCGGGCGTGAGATTTTGGAAGCGCCTATCTGTAGCCGCAGTTTCTGAACATTGATCTCCCCTTGTGCCCCGAGTCGCCGCACCGTTGCCAGAAGCTGCGGATCCTCTCCCCGAAGTGGCGTTGCGTATCGGCGCAACCAGAGGTTTCGCGCGCATCCTCGTACCGATTCCAGCGAGAGGAATCGCCTCCTCGCATAGAGATTCGCAAGCGCCTCATCGATCCGCTGTTTCTCGATTCCCGCTTCGATGGCGTGAGCCCTTCGTTCCGCGATCGGCATGTTCAGTCGAAATTCTTTTCTGTAGTTGTGAACGCCGAGGTAGACCCACAGACGTTCCATGCTGTTGTTTACATTGCGGGCGAATCGGGTGGACTCCCGCACATGTTCTGCAAGCCCTTTGCGAAACTCACGGTCCATGTAGTTCACCGGGAATAGTGGATTGTGCACATCCCGCGCGCGTCGCGAGCTCACCGTCGGATGCTCGAAGGTGTGATCGATGATTCTCCGTCTGATCGCCGGAATACTGCTCAACGCCTTGCGGTATGCGGTCTTTTTATCGGTCCACAGGGTGATGCGTGGCAGCTCGGATCGGTCTGCAAGCTTCGCGATAGCGACCGCGAGATTGGCGAAACTCCTGCGAATACCGCCTGGATCGGCCCGATAGAGCTGCTCAAGTGCACGCCGAAGCCGTTTCTGGCGTTTGGTCATCGTACCTGCACGGCGAATCGTCACGTAGTCAATGAAATAGAGGAACTGAGAATCACAGCCAGTGAGCAGGTGAATGTTATTCGGGTAGTACTGACTGACCGTGAAGCTCTGGAAGCCGTCGGCGGCAAGCGGTTCGCGAAGGCTGACCGTAGCGAGGATCCGCTCGTGCGCTGCGATGTACTGCCGGGCGAGTCGGGAGACCCTGTTTGACACCGAACCGGGTGAACACCCGAGTGATCGTCCGAGTGCCCGTACCCCGCAGCAGCTCGTGATTCCCTGCTCGATACGCCGGTACGAGATTCGGCGTTTG
>DATKUC010000004.1:0-3655 GCA_035530835.1 Spirochaetia bacterium | reverse complement strand
GCCACGCGGCTCCTTGAGCTCATGTCGCATCCGAGTGACGCTGAGCTCCTCGCTCCCCTGGTGATTGACGAAATCCTTATCCGACTCCTTCGCAGCCCGGTCGGCCTCCGAGTAGCACAGGTAGGTATTGTCGACTCAGGAGTACAGGGTATCGCGAAAGCAATCTCCTGGTTGCGCTCCAACTTTTCCCAGCCAGTAAAGATCGAGCAGCTTGCTGAGCTCGCCAACATGAGTGACTCCACCTTTCATCAGCATTTCAAGGCGATAACTTCGATGAGCCCGCTACAATATCAGAAGACCCTTCGTCTTCAGGAAGCGCGGCGCCTCATGTTGTCAACGATCATGGATGCCGGCAATGCGAGTCGCCAGGTCGGCTACCTGAGTGCATCTCAGTTCAGCAGGGAGTACGGTCGGTTCTTTGGCAGTGCGCCGACCGCGGACATAGCCCGATTGCGCGAAGCTGTAGTGACAACAGACGCAGAATAGGGTACCTCCAGTTCCTCACTCTTCGACTCGGGCAGGAGTATACGCAGGAAACCATCTGTATTGGCCCAATATCCGTTTCCTGCCAGGGAGCGGATCTTTCGTGGCAGCGGTCGCCGATGCTTGTCCGTTTCGAGCTCTCCGCGAAGTGTCGAATGCGAAGATGGAATTCGCGTGCAGACATTTTCCCGGACTTACTCATGCCACCAATGAAATAACCGCCGTAAGCCCCTTCGGCTATCGGTAAACATCCAATTGCGCGCGTGCTTCATACATCTTCCACCCGACCTTTTGAACCAATTTTGATCCGAAATCTGCAAAAGCAATCCAGACATTCCTGTGTATTGCGTGACTACGGACGCCCTGTCCGGGGTTTTCTTTGGCTTGTTTTGCAGGTAAACGGTTCGGGACCAAGAGGCCTGCGGTTCAAATCCGCCCAGCCCGACATCACTAGTAACAAACATCTGGGAAGAACCATGCTCTTGCGGATCTCCGTGGGATCACCTTATAGTACTGAGTAACAGTTATTGGCGGAAACGACCCTGCCAGCGATAATTGCCAACGCAGTTTATAAGCAGAGGGCGTATGAAGTGGATTACCCGTTCTCACGTGCATGTTGATCGAGTGGCGTGCCCGTGGCTTATCACTCGATTCGTTGACAGCGAGGCGCAGTTCTTGTTCGTGCCGAAGAACCAGATCGATGAGGTTGCAAAGGCGACAGGAGCGATACCCTTCGATGCACCCGGAGTTGAACTCGGTCATCACGGGGGACGTTGCTCATTCGAATCGATCATTCTGAAATATGATCTTAATGATGCCGCACTTATGCGGTTGTCAAAAATCATTCATGCTGCCGATGTTGCCGCGGATATCGACACTGATCCTGTCGCTCGAGGTTTCGAAGCGATAGCGGTTGGCTATAGTCTGCGTTTCCCATGCGACCACGAGAACTTATCACATCAATTCGAAATGTATGATGCACTGTACGCCTGGTGCAGACTCCAGGTTGCCGGAGGTTAGGAGCCGTGGTCCAACCACGGGGAAACCAGCAATCGCTGTTCGTTATTACGAACCGCAACTCTCCTTGTCGTACAGCGGGGCAAAGAGCGAAAATCCGACGATGAGAATGACCGCGTATATGCGGATGAGAAACGATACGCCTCTTAGTCGAATAGTACGCGTCAATTTCGGTGTATTCCGGACGTATCGCTCGAGTTCACCGAAGGATTGAGTTTCCCGGGGTTGCACCTGGAAGAGCAGTGGCGCAACGCATGCAGTCCGATCGGCCGACTCGAATTCCCAGAGCGCGTGCGCAAAGTGCAAACTGCGTATTGTATGTGTGGATGGAGAAACCCCCGGCCGAGATTGCCTCACGCCAGAGAATGGCGCTTGCGAGATGGATCGGGTCGAGTGTTCCAATAACGGTGGAGAAGGGGCCCCGCTGAAGCATCTGCCTGCATTCAATCGGAATCAGGTCACTTGTTCCCACCTGATCAGATGGGGCAATCCTGCCCAGTGCAGTACGAAGATTCAGGAATTAAAAAAGGCTCTCGCACAGGAGGCTGGATGTTCGCCGACATCTTCGCGTTTGCCGAATAGAGCACGACCGCGATAGGATTATCGCGATCGCTTATCACAAGGTGTGCATCCTTCCTGACCTTTTTGAGTTCCTCTGAAATGTGAGCCTTGAAGAAGGAAATAGTTATAGTCTTCACGAGACTATATTCAGTCTTTTCGCATCGGCGTCTATGCGCGCAATCATTCGAACATCACGAGCGTGAGCGATGAATCAGGCATCACGGAATTCCGCTACGGAAAACTCGGTGAACCGTTTGGACAAAGAAGACGTTCGCCGAGCTACCAGTTTGTCCAGGCGCGCCGGACCGATCAGGACGAGCAGAGTTTCAGCTACGACGTGATCGGGAACATGAGCACGCCGAGTTGAGGCGGCGGCTGACGTTCAAATCCCGTCCGCGACTTCTCGATTCACCGAAAAGGTAACCACACTGCGTTCAGGTCGCTTCTCCGGAAGGCACCGGACTCTGCGGAACAAGGACCACCATGCAGGTCGTGAATCTTTCCAATGGACGTCGATGCAGCTTTTCCGCATCGCTCAGCGATAGATCGTGGCAGGAAAAATCGCCTTCTGACGCGTGGCTACCGAACCGGAATGGTAAGCGGTAAGGGTGAAGCAACGAGCTGTACGTCTTTCGGCATCGATGACAGCGCGTTGTCCGATCGGATTGAGAGCGGTCAAATCGCGCAGCTGCAATCGCAATGTGAAAACCCGACCTATCCAGTATTCATGCTGTGCGGCATCTGACATAATATTGAGACGATGATGCGGGAGGGATGCCATGCGAGTTGCCGTTGGAGGCCTGGAAGATTAGGGTTCGTGTTAATCGCCGTGGCTCTACTCGCGACCTCTCCGATCAGCCTCAGTGCACAGGATGTGGTCCTCCATCGCTTTGAATCAAAGACTCCCGAACAACCTCTGGAGAATCTTCTCTACCTGGCAGCAGGCGTCGCTCTTGCGCAGGATGGACTGTCGAGCACGAGGGTGGCGGGCAAGGCTGCCTACCTGCTCGTGACGGACTACGCGGTGAGTGGACAGCTGGTGCACATCCAGTACCGCCTCTCCGCGGCTTCTCATCCGGAGCTTGCACTCGCAGCCCTGTCTATCGATGCTTCCGTGGACGGCGGAATCAACGCAAAGATCGCAACCGCAATCAAAATGCTGCTCAAAAGTGCATCTATCCAGCCCAGGTTCTCACCGGATGCACGGATCGAGGACCTGCTGCCGACGCCTTCGCCAGCGCCGCAGGTCACACTTCCGACTGCGCCGCCTGAGAAGTCTCATGTTCAGACTGTCCCGCCGGCAGCGCTTCCTGCGCCGCGGGTTGCACCGTCTCATCCATCGCCAGAAACTCCTCCGCCGGCCGCGGCCAAACCGGCTGCGAACGGGTCGGCGGCCCCAGGGAAGCAGGAGCCAAAATCCGGCGAACAGCACATCCCCATGAAGTTCTCCGCCTCGTTCTCCCTACAGGGAGCGCTCTTTTTCGGGGCGCTGACCGAGTTCATCCACTATGGACTCGGGGGCCGATTGCGGGCCGAACTGTTCTGGCCGATGCACCCGATCGGATTCGGCACAGGTGTTGAAGTCTCGATTATC
>DATKUC010000003.1:0-6030 GCA_035530835.1 Spirochaetia bacterium | reverse complement strand
CTCGATGGAAAGAACACCGCGGACATGTCTGCTCAACGCATCATAGGTCACAGCCTGCAGTTCGCGAACGTTTCCCGGAAAATCGTAGGTGGCAAGAAAGGTGTAGAGTTCCTTCGGCACTGTCGGCGTCCGCCTGCCCATACTCGCGGCTGCATCGGCAAGGAACCGCTCAACCAGAAGCGGAATATCGGCAGTCCGGGCCCGAAGTGGCGGAAGATGCACACGGTGCGACATGAGACGGAAATAGAGGTCTTTCCTGAACGAGCCGTCTCGCTGCTTCACTGCAAGATCGGCATTCGTTGCGGCCACAACACGAACTCGGGCATGCTCCGGAACATCAGAGCCGAGCTGATAGTACTCGTTCTCCTGCAGAAGGCGAAGCAACTTGACCTGCGCACCGACGGGAAGGTCGCCGATCTCATCAAGAAAGAGCGTACCGTCAGCGGCCCGATCCACAAGGCCGCGCCGAGCGGTATCAGCTCCGGTGTAGGCCCCACGAATATGCCCAAAAAGCGTATCGGAAAACATGACGTCGTCGAGTCCGGAGACATTGACTGCAACGAACTCACCCGTTCGTCCGGAAACCGCGTGGATCGCCTTTGCCACAAGTTCTTTACCGGTCCCACTTTCACCGGTAACCAGCACGGGTTTCGGACTTCCGGCGACAGCTTCGATGTAACTGAAAACCCGAAGCATGACCGGACTTGAGGTGACAATCTCGGAGAACGCTTCCGGGTGTTTGAGCTCCGACGCATCGGAGGCAAGGACGGTTACTTCGTCACGCAATTCGCGAATCGTGGCGGCAAGCCGAACTGCATTCACCAGCCGTCCCGGCTCGACCGGCTTCGCGATATAGTCAAGCGCTCCCTTCTTCATGCAGTCGACCGCGGTATCAACGCGGTCCTCGCTCGTGAGTACGATGATCGCTATATCCGGCGTTTCCGCCCGCATACGGTCAAGCAGTTGCTGCCCGCTGATGTACGGCATGTTCAGGTCAAGCAGTACGGTGGAGATCCTCTTCGAAAGGACAATATCCATGACGTCACGCGAATCCGCGCACACGATGATATACTCGAATCCCGCGTCCGACAAATGCGCCTGATATAGTTCTGCAGTAAGCTCATCATCATCGACGATGAGAATGGCAGGCGCATCATCGGTCATAGGCTCATCCGCAGGTGTGAATGGTACATCTCGTCCCGCAGTCTGCTCACTGCGTCATCCTGCATGTAGTCGTCGAATGGCATCATACGGTCAATCACGCCGGCCGGAGTAAACTCGATAATGCGGTTTGCGATGCTGTGCACGAATTGATGATCGTGCGATGCAAAAAGGACTACTCCGGGGAACTCGATAAGGGCATTGTTCAACGCCGTTATTGATTCCAGATCAAGATGGTTTGTCGGCTCATCAAGGATAAGACAGTTTGCTCCCGACAGCATCAGTCGCGAAAGCATGCACCGCACTCTTTCACCGCCGGAGAGGACTCTCGTCTTCTTGAGCGCTTCTTCGCCGGAGAAGAGCATTCGGCCAAGGAACCCACGAATATATGTCTCATCCTTGTCGGTCGAATACTGTCGAAGCCAGTCGAGGATCGACATGTCGATATTGAAGATGTCACCATTTTCCTTGGGGAAATAGGCGGTGGAAATCGTGACTCCCCACTCGAAGGAGCCACTGTCTGCTTCAAGCTCGCCACCGAGGATATCGAACAGGACCGACCGCGAGAGAGTCATCGGGCCGACAAATGCAATCTTGTCTCCGCGATTAGCTGCGATGGAGAAACTGTCGAGGACCTTTTCCCCTTCGACTGACTTTGAAAGGTCGGTCACCTCAAGAACTGACCGTCCGCAATCCCGGTCCGGTTTGAAACTGACATAGGGAAACCGCCGCGATGTCGACGGGAAGTCGTCAAGGTTAAGCTTCTCGAGTTCCTTTTTGCGTGAGGTTGCCTGCCGGGACTTCGCCGCGTTCGAAGCGAACCTCTGGATAAACTCGCGCAGCTCGGCCGCCCGGTCTTCCGAACGCTTCTGCACGTCCTTCCGCTGCTTTACCGCAAGCTGGCTCGCCTCATACCAGAAGTCGTAATTGCCGACATAGAGCTGGATGCGGTTGAAGTCGATATCGGCAATATGGGTGCAGACCCTGTTCAGAAAATGCCGATCGTGCGACACGACGATCACTGTATTGGTGAAACGATAGAGAAAATCCTCGAGCCAGGAGATCGATTCGAGATCCAGGTTGTTTGTCGGTTCGTCGAGGAGAAGTATGTCAGGATTGCCAAAAAGCGCCTGAGCCAGAAGAACACGCACCTTGTACGCCGGCTCGATCTCCTCCATTTTCCGGTTGTGGAGATCCTCGGGAACACCCAGACCGGACAGGAGGGCGGCAGCCTCGGCCTCCGACTCCCAACCGGACATTTCGGCAAACTCCGCCTCGAGGTGGGCTGCGCGGATCCCGTCTTCCTCGGAAAAGTCAGCCTTCGAGTAGATCGCATCCCGCTCTTTCATGACTTCATAGAGTTTCGGAAACCCCATTATGACTGTGTGAATTACCGGATGAGCATCAAATGCCGCCTGGTCCTGTCTGAGCATTGCAACCCGTTCGCCCGACGATACTGCGACTTCACCTCTGTCCGATTGTATCTCCCCGGAGAGGATCTTCAAAAAGGTCGATTTGCCGGCGCCATTTGCACCGATTATTCCATAACAGTTTCCTGAAGTGAACTTCAGCGAGACATCCTTGAATAAAACTCTGGTCCCAAAGGCCAGACTCACGTCCTGAACAGAAATCACGCGGTCTCCTTGAAATGAATGGTTAAACTTGAAGTAGTATTTTCGATCGAAACGATCATGCTGCGAGTACAGTGACGCGTCAGTCACTCTCTGTCAAGTCGCCGTCGGTTCGACGGTGGCGTCGGACTCTGCTGATCCTGACGCTGAGAGTCGTCGGCATGCATGCAGATACCGTGCGTGCAAATCGAGCGTCACGCCGGGTCACCTGCCTCCCGCCAAAGAACACCTGGTGGGCCAGGGTCACCATTCGACCGAATATGATTCCGTCACGACGCTCCGGCTCGGCCGACTTCCGCCTCCGGCGGAGCGTAACATGCATGCGGGCGCTGACCTGCCACCCTCTCCAGCCGGTCGCGGCGGGGGACGGTACACCGAGCTCCCCGGCTATTCGCGTTACTCTGCGGCATGCGGATTTCAGTTGCAGCTCCGCCCCCCCAAGCGCTGGACGCACATATCGCACGGCGATGAGCACAACAGCCGTTCCAGCCCCGAGCACAAGAACGAGAAGTACCAGTGAATGCAGCCATCCCGATCCGCTTCTTGTACCATCGAGTTGCGTTTGAGTTCGCAGCGCAACTCGATCACCGACAAGTGCGCGCAGTTGCCGCGAGGTGAAGCGGCTCGTATCGAATCGATAGTAGTAGGCAGGATCCGCATAACGGGATGCCTCAAGTGGCGGAGTGACTTCGAAGGTCGTCCAACCCTGACCGGGAACCCAGATTTCCGGCCAGGCATGTGCGGTATAGCCGGTCACCACGCGGGTATCGCTGTTGTCCGGCATGTTCACGAGAAATCCTGTCACGTAACGAGTCGGGATTCCTGAAAGCCGGGCGAGAATCGCGAATGATGTCGCGAAATGCACGCAGTAGCCGGACCGGTGATCAAAGAGAAAATAGGCAACGAGGTCGGTACCGGGCGGCGGTCGCCGCGTGTCCAGTGTATAGGTTGTCCGGCCTTGAATATACGCTCGTATGGACCGTGCACGCGCAAGCACTTCCGCCCTCAGCGTGCTCTCCCCTCTCGCGTCTGACTCCAGGGTTACGTGGAGCGGCGCACCGAAGCTTCTGGCGGCGTCGCGAACGTCTGCCGGCACGGAGTCCGGAACCTCGAGCAGATCAGCCTCCGGAACCTGTTTCCCGGTCGGTTGCGGCGCACCGGTGCGGAGAATAATCTCATCACCATGGACAAATGGGAAGCTCATGAGAAAACCGGTGTCAGGACTTCCATATTCAATCGAGCGGAGCGGGTCTTCGGCCGATAGGCGAGAGGTCTCCCTGTCACGGGATGGGACAAAGCCGAAGTCACGTAAACCAAGCACATTCGGAAGGTAGGAGTAGAAATCTCCAAGTACGGTAACCGCGATGTCCTCGCTTCCCCGTCTGCGAAGTGCTCGGTCATACAGAGACTGGAACCGTTTTTCGGCGTCCTTCTTCGCTGCACGGTATGCCTCCGGTGAAATCGACCAATCGCTCTTCTCGTATGTGTCGTAGACTGCGGTTCTCAGGTAGATGGTGTCACCTTGCGGCGCACTCACGCGAAACATCGCGGTGTCTGAAAGCACCGGTGAGCTTCCGAGCGGCAGTGAGTCAAACGAGGAGCCGTACCCGGGAATAGCATACAGAATGGGAAACTGAGGAAGCACCGAAAGAAGTGCCTCCCGCAGCGCGGGAGAGACCACTGCGTCCACCGTTGCATTCCCACCGGACTTCACCAGAGCCTGCACGACTCCGCCTGCACCGATCACGACGGTGAGAAAAACTGATACTCCTCCGGCGATCTGCAATCTGTGGCGCAGGGACAGGTTTGTCCAGGAGACCGTGAGAATGCCAGTCAGACCGGATGCGACGCAGAGGAGGACCGCGAGCGTGCTTCCGGTAACGATCGCTGCTATCAGCGAACACTCGACAAACAGGGCGGGGAGTGATCGGAGGACACCCTGCCGATGTACCAGGCCGCCAAGTACGGCCCCAAAGAAGCCTGCGGTAACGACAAACACAAAGGAGACTACGCCGCGTGCGTTCCCGCGGGCCGCGAGTGCGAACCAGGTTATGTACGCCGAATGAGGGACTACAACAATATTCACGAATACAATACCCGCGCCCACTCCGACTAACACGCCGCGAACCGTCCGCAGAACGCGGAGTAGATGGTTTGTATCTTTCTGCCGGGCAAGGGCCTCTGCGCCATAGAGAACCTGAATGAGAAGTCCGGTGGCCACCACGCTCCATACCGGCCCGCCCGAATGGTACATGCCGGATATATAGAGCACCGGTCCCACGACGAATGCCGCCGCCACAGTCGAGTTGAAGATGAAGCGAAGGGCTGTGATTCTCATTTCCAGAGGTCCTCGGCAATCGACATTGCTGACTGAACCACCCGTATCATTCCTCCCCGGTCGCGGAGGAAGAGTGTACCGCTCTCGGCACGCTCGCGTTCGGCGGCGCTCATTCCTGAAAGGTTGAGAATTGCGGCTGCGGGAATTGCGGAGGAGGATCGATCGCAGACAGAGAGTATGTCCGGATCTGCCAGATGCGTAATGAAAAGAACTGATCCGGGCGCAAACCTGTTCGCAAGAACCTGTTCCTGAAGTACCTGGACAGGCGGGATCTTTGACTGGAAAAAGATACCCACTGTTGCATGATGGAACTTCCTGAACTGCGCTTCGTCCTGTCCTCCGAAGTGAAATGATTCGATACCCTCTCCGAGCACGTGTACCGGCACGTCCCGATCGATAAAATACTTCACGACGGCTACCAGAATCTCGACAGAGCAATCCTCCATCTCAAGGAGGTTCACAGTTCGGTCCCCCGATCCTCGTGTGTCCAGGATGATCGTGACACCGGGCTGGGATGAAGATTCGTACCTCTTCAGCGCAGGCTGCCCAAAGGAAGCGAACTTCTTCCACGAAATGTGCCTGACTGGCGCGCCGGGTCGGTATTGATCGAGGCTTTCAAGCAGAGTGTAATCCTCTTCGCCACCGCGGGTGATTCCCGGCAGTGCAACTGAGGTCCCCTCCTCCCCGAAAGGCGGGCCCTTCAGTTCAATGATGCGCGGATAGACATAGAACGTTCTGACCCACGCCGGGAGAAAGTAACTGAACCAGCCGAGGTATCCTCTGATTTCGATAGATTCAAGTCCCACGATGTAGACACCGCGGAAAGGACACTGAACTGAATGAGAAAATAGAAAACGGCTATTGGCGGCGGGATAGATGTCGATATCGTCCAGACCAAGG
>DATKUC010000002.1:0-2616 GCA_035530835.1 Spirochaetia bacterium | reverse complement strand
TCGACTACGTGCAGTTTCCGGTGCAGACCCTTCAGTTCAAGGCCGGTGACTGTGATGATCTTTCGGTGCTCTATGCGTCGCTTCTTGAGGCGATCGGAATCGAATCGGCTTTTCTCACGGTTCCCGGGCACATCTACACCGCGTTCAGCCTTGGCACATCGATGGCCGATGCGGCCCGCGTCTTTGGAAAAAACACCGATTTCATCGAACACGACGGAAAGGCCTGGCTCCCGGTGGAAATTACGCTGGTGAACAGGGACTTCCTGCAGGCCTGGTCAACCGGGGCTCGTGAGTGGAGGGAGGCCGATCTCGCGGGAAAAGCCGCGTTCTACCGGGTCCGTACGGCCTGGCAAACCTATGAACCGACAGGATTTTCCTCGACGATCCAGGCGTTGAAGCTTCCTGAGGACCAGAAGATTGCAGTTGCATATCGGGACAGGCTCACGCAATTCGTCGAGCGCCAGATCGGACCGCAGGTCGAGGAACTGAAATCGCGCATCACAGCGTCCGGTGGCAATGCAAGGCTTGTGAACAAGCTTGGCACCGTATATGCGCGCTTTGGAATGTATGACAAGGCGCTCGCCGAGTTCAAGGTGGCTGCTGCGCAGAATTATGCGCAGGCGGTGATTAACATCGGGAATATCGAATTTCTGAATAATGATTTCAAACAGGCCCTTGCCACCTACACCAGGGCGCAGAGGATCGATCCGACCGAACCTCTCGCAGCCCTCGCCATTGCGCGCACCGAATATGAAATTGGCAGTTACGCCGACGCGCAGACTCAATATCGGAAGGCAGTTGCAATGGCTCCCGAGCTGTCTGCACCCTTTTCGTACATTGTCAGTGAGAGCAAGGAGATAGGGCGGGCATCGGACACATCCGGGCGGGCAAGTGTTTCCTGGGGGGACAGATGAAGAAGAATACGTTCGCCGCTGCATGCGGACTCCTGGTGCTGCTCACGCTCGCAAGTTGTGACAGCAAGATGCTCGGTCTTCTCCAGACGGATGTGCGGAATTCAACAACGCCGAAGATCCCGTCACTCGCGGTCGACGTAAGCGGCGCAACCGTCACAAACAACTCTACGGTTAACGTCCTGCCGGTGGTCGTAAACTCGTCACGACTGGTAAGTGTTACGCTGCGAAACACCGGAAACGGGCCGCTTGAAATTACCTCAAACCCAAAGCTCACCATCAGCGGTTCTTCCGCGTTCGCATTGTCTTCAGCGGAGCCTGGATCGCCGCTCCTGCCCGGTGCAAGTGAATCATTTTCCATAACTTTCAGCCCGACAGCTGTGGGAACTTACTCCACGACTATCACGCTGAAGTCAAACGCAACGGGCGGTGCAGATTTTGCCTTCACACTGAGCTCGAGCTCATTCTCTTCGGATACCATTCTCCCGACCGGCGCAATCGCAATCGAAGGTGGTCTTGCTGCAACCAACAGTTCTCTGGTGCTGCTCAATCTCACCGCAAGCGATAACAACGGTGTCGAGAAGATGTGGATCTCCAACTCAAGCACCTTCGCAACGGGAGCGTGGGAGGCATATTCCAGCACGAAGTCCGGATGGCCTCTGACTGCCGGCGTTTCATCTGCCGACGGCGTAAAAACGGTCTACGTTAAGTACCGTGACGTCGCCGGAAACGAGTCGATTCCGTACAGCGATACCATCAAGTACGACACGACGAAACCGGTAGGAAGTTCAGTTCGAGTGGCAGAAGTGTCCGGTGCGAGTACCTCATATCCGCTGTACATAACGAACCCCAACGGTGTGGCCAATGTCAGCGTGAGACTGGAGCCCCTCGCAACTGACGCCACGAGTGGCGTCGCGCAGATGATGATATCCAACGACTCAAACTTTACAAACGGGAGCTGGGTTGCCTACAGTACGAGCTATCAACACGCGCTGACGACCGGCTTTGGCCTGAAGACTTTCTACGCCAAGTTCCGCGATGCGGTCGGCTATGAATCCACCCCGATCTCCGGCACCGTCTATCTGGATGACGCGTATGAGGCGAGCTTCGGCAACGGCGACGGCGATGACCCGTATACGCTGTATACCTCGGAGCGGGGATCAACCTATTACTACAACAGCACGAGCTCACCGAGCGCCCTGGCGAATCAATTCTACACTCAGGACTACCCCGGGTATGCGGTACTGAATGACGTGGATAGGTACTGGATATACGCGGACACGACCATGGACACGCTCCACGTCGGAGTGCAGATCGTCAACGGCGGTTCTGGTCCCGTCTATCTCGAATTGCGAGACCTGAATGATTTGAATCCGATTTACGGAACCGGTTCGGCTACCGCCAAGTCGGTCGAGTTGTATGTTTCGGGCGGCATTCCTCAAGGCTGGTACACAATTCGTATCTCCGGCCCAGCGAACTCGGGCCAGCAATACAATCTGTCCTGGTGGACGGACTGGACCGGCATATAGTCCAGCGCCGTTCCTGCTTATACCGGCTTCAGCCTTTGGCTGAGCCGGTCTTTGTGAGCTCCCGGGCGGCAATGAAGGTAAAGACGCGTGGCGCAAACAGAACCGCGAATATTCCAACCACGGCGACTCCGAGCATTCCGAGGTCGACACGGTGAATTGCGAAATAGAGGCCGGAA
>DATKUC010000001.1:0-11447 GCA_035530835.1 Spirochaetia bacterium | reverse complement strand
GGCAGCTGGCCGACAGGTGGAGCCGTGGACGTCGCGGTGATGGGGCACGGCGATTCTCGCGAGGTCTACATCGCCGACGGCGATGGCGGACTGAAAGTGCTTGACGGTAGCGCGGGTGCGGATGCGACGGTGAGGACTCTCTCGCATGTGCCGACATCAAGCGTTCAGTTGACACACGGTGATGTCCAGATGCTCTGCGCGGGTGGACCCGCGGGCTTTGTGGTATACAGCCTGAACACACCTGCGGCACCGAAGGTTGAGTTCCGCGATAGCTCCGCGAACGTACGGGCCATTGCGACCTATGACGGTTTTGGCAAATCTCTCGCCGTCGCGGTCGGCGCGTCCGGCATGCGTGTCTATGACATGCGCGACCCGCTTCATCCTGTTGCCGATGGCGCTGTCGCCGATGCTTCCGGAAGCGCAGTCTCAGTTGCGGACACCGCCGATGCGCAAGTCTACGCATTCATTGTGCGGAACGCCGCAACGGTTGCCTCCTACGATCTCACGAACCCTGCACATCCGACATTGTTCGATTCATTTCCCTCGACTGGAGTTCAATCGGTCCAGGTGGCTCGTGATCTTGCCGGCCGTCAATACGCATATATTGCAAGCAGTGCAGGCATGAAGATTCTCGACGTGTTCAATATGGGGCAATCGCTGAGAATAAGTGGAACCGCGACACCCGAGCGTCCGCTTGATGTAGCGGTCCTCGCCCGCGACGGCAAACCGGCAGTTGCATTTGTAGCGGACACCGGCAAGGAGGTCAGCGCCTTCTCGGTGGCCGACCCATTCACGGTGAGCCGCAAATCACTTGTTGGAATGATCCCCGCGGCGGACGCCCGTTCGCTCGCGATAGGTGACGGCCCCACGGGAGTACCTACTCTCTATGTGGCAGACGGTACTTCAGGTGTGAAGCTCTTCGATGTAAGCCGAATGCTCGAAGCCTCAGCAGCGCCGAGAGCGGACTCCGCGAACGGCAGCAGTCCGCTCTCGGCAAAGTTGATTGGTGGATTCAATACTGATGGATTGGTTCGTTCGGTAGCTCCTGGTGCCGACCCGCGCTACATCTATCTTGCAGACGCCAAGGCCGGACTTATCGAGCTCGACGTGAGCGATCCGAAGCAACCGCAGCAGATTGCTTCGCTTTCGACACCCGATCCGAGACAGGTTGTAGTAGCGGGCGAGGATGCGTACATCGCTGACTTCGCACAGGGACTGGTGATTGCGGATATACGAAATCCGACGAAGCTGGTCAGGGTCGGAACGGTGGCGGGATTGAGCGCAACATCGCTCGCGCTCTATACAGCCCGCAATGGCAGAGAGTATGCGTGTGTACTCGGCTTGAGCGGCGTTTCGATCATCGATGTGACCGATCCGGCACGCGCACGGGTGGTTGCCCGCTACCCGACCGACTCAGCCGAACAGGTTCATGTTGCCGGTTCCTACCTCTACGTTGCAGACGGCTTCCGCGGACTTACGATCCTCGATATTTCGAACCCGTCAGACCCCCGAAAGGTCAGCACTTCCGACCTGCAGTACGCAAGCGCGGTTGATGTTGCCGGCGACTACGCGTTCGTTGCCGATCCGCAGGGTCTGAATGTGGTCCAGGTTCTCATCCCGAGCTGGATTACTGAGGGCCGAATTGCACACTAGACTCGATCTTTGCGACATTTTATGATTCAATTGTGGTAGACTGTGACCGAGAGGCAGCAGACAGCATGAGCACGCAGAACAACAACGAGACAGCACCGAGCGAAGCCTTTCGCCTTCAACGCGTGATAGACGTGTCGGCGGCACTTGATCAGGTGAATGACCTGGATTCACTCCTTGATCGAATCCTCACCGAAGCGCGTGCGTTCACTCATGCTGATTCGGGAACCATCTACCTTCGCGACGGCGACAGTCTCCGCTTCGCCTACAACGCGCACTCGGCTTCCCTTCCACTCGATGACACCGGAAGAAACCGCTACAACTACCTGAACCATACCATACCGATCGACGAGCGCTCAATTGCAGGCTACGTAGCACTCACCGGGAATCTCCTCGTCATCAACGACGCCTACAAACTCGACAGTACGGTACCATACTCTTTTAACCCGCGCTTCGATCAGGAAGCGAACTACCGCACTGTCTCCATGCTCACCATCCCGCTGAAATCTGCACGCGGCAGAATCGTTGGCGTGCTGCAGCTGATTAATGCACTTGATCGGGAAACAGCGCGACCGGTTCCATTCTCAGAAGACGACATCCTGTACGTCCTGCTGTTCGGCAAGGATGTCGCTGCTGCCGTCGAAAGGGCAACGCTGACCCGCAGAATCATCCTGCGAATGATCCGCATGTCGGAGCTCCGGGATCCGAAGGAAACCGGAGCGCATGTCAATCGAGTCGCAGCCTATTCGGTCGAGATCTATCAGAGATGGGCTGAGCTGCACGGAATCGGCTCCGATGAAGTGCGAAGGAACTGTGACCTGCTCCGCCTGGCCGCGATGATGCACGACGTGGGGAAAATCGCGATACCGGACGGTATTCTGAAGAAACCCGGACCGCTCTCCGACAGCGAGCGCGCGGTCATGCAGACACACGCAGTTGTCGGTGCCCGGCTCTTCAGCGATGCGGATTCCCCTCTCGATCAGCTGGCAGCGGAGATCACGCTCAACCACCATGAACGGTGGGACGGCACCGGGTATCCGGGACGCATCGAAGACATCCAGCAGGATCCGATTGTGTTCGGCGCCGGAAAACGAGGCGCGGAGATACCGCTTTTTGCGCGCATCGTCGGACTGGCTGACGTATACGATGCACTTGTCTCGCGGCGGACCTACAAGGAACCGTGGGATGAGAAGGTAGTGCTTGAGACCATCGGAGCCGAGGGCGGCAAGCACTTCGATCCGGAGATTATTACTGCCTTCAATGACGTGCATCCGGTGCTCATGGCAATCCGCAACCGGTATACCGAACTCACGCTTGAGTAGCAAAAAACACTCGTCACACTCCTGAAGACTGGCTATACTGTCGGGAAAACTAGGCTCTCGAAGCGGTGTAACAAAATGACAGCAGCTGATCCGCGTGACAAATTTCAAAATGCCATTCTGGAAAACTACGAGCTTCTGCAGAACAACGGAATTCTCGACTACATCGACGATCGAAACGAACGCATAATGAACCTTCAATATGTCATTGAATCGGCACGGGAGATAGTGAACCAGCCGGAAACTGTGGCGATGCTCGATAAGGTTGCCAGCTCGTTTCTCGACCGGTTCGTACCATCCTATCTGATGTTTGTGATTGAAGAAGCGTCAGGTGGAGAGAAACCGCGCATTATAACCTATCAGCGAATGAAGCAGATCGATCCCCCGGTGAGTATTCCCTCTCTGGTCCCCTACAGGCACTTCTTCCGTCAGCGGCCGGAACCTATCCCATTCAAAGAGTTTCAATATAGTATCGCGGATCCCGAGCTCTCCGATCCGTTCAAGGCAGTCGAAGCAGCCCTTGTAGTTCCAATCATTGGATTTGAACAGGTGTATGGATTCATCGTCGTCGGAACAAAAGTCCTTGGCGGCGATTACGATGAATACGAGATCGAGTTCGTTGAGAGTCTGATGTATTTCGCATCGAAAGCGCTGCAGAGCAGCATCCATTACACGCGGGCAATAACCGATTCCAAGACTCGTCTCTACAACCACGGGTTCGTCATGAGCCGTCTCGGTATCGAGCTCGACCGGGTGAAACGGTATCACTATGGACTCGCTATCGTCCTCATCGACGTGGACAATTTCAAGCGTTTCAACGACGCGTACGGTCACGTCACCGGTGATTTGCTGCTCCTGAAGATCTCGGAGATCCTTTCGGAGAGTGTCAGAAAGGGGGACATCGCCGGAAGGTTCGGTGGCGAGGAGTTTGTACTCCTGCTTGCAAACTGCGGGAAGCTCGACGCCTGTCTGGCGGCCGAGCGTATCCGGGAGAAGGTCGCCAGTCTGCAGCTTACCGAAAACGGTGAAACCTTCAGCGCAACTATCAGTCTCGGAATCCGACACGTTACCGAGCACTCAATTCGCGCGGCGGACCAGTTGATGCGCGAGGCTGACAAGGCGCTCTATCACTCGAAACAGAACGGGCGCAATCGTTCCACCATCGCGTCGACCAGATAGATCGCTGCATTCGCTCTTTTCCCGAGCGCAGGCACACCGTATAATGTGCTGAGATGGCCAACGATCAACAGACCGATACGGTACAGATAATCCGCCGGCTTCTGCAACTTTACGGAAGCCGAATGAAGAAGCAGGCCGACTACGAACGCGAACTCAGGCTACGAGCGGCTTCTGCTGCACAACGCATCGTTGGCAAAGCGTTCGGAGGCGGTGCGCCCCCGGTGGAGGACCCAGAGTTCGAGCTCAACCTCGTTGGCCGAACTATTGCCCGCACTGGCGGCATTACGCGCGCCCGTCTCATCAAGGCGCTGCCGGATTCGATTCGCGCAAAGGTACAGGAGCGAATGTACTCGTTCGAGGATATCCGTGCCATGCGACCTCTCGAGGTGCAGAGACTGCTCATGAATCTCGATCCGCGGACCGTGGCGCTCGCACTTGCGCACGCCGACACTTCGCTCGTCGGCGTGGTAATGCGCAACGTGAGCCGCCGTACCGCGGCTCTCTACCGGGATGAACTATCCTACCTCGACGCACCGGAAGCCGAAGAGATTCAGGAAGCCCGCAAGCAGATCGCCGCGAAGATGGCTGAACTCGCCGGATCGGCTCCCGATGCTCGTTGACTGAAACGGCTTCCTAGATGTCCACACAGCATACCATCATTTCGTACAACTGCCTGATGTGCTCGGTGCAGTGGGGAAGCAGACCTGCCTGCGACTCCATATCCAGATGAAGAAAGCCGCTCACCAGATGCGTGCAGTTGGCGCACCCGCAGATACAGACAAACGGCTCGGCCATGTCCCACTCCGTGGTGTTGTAGTTAAACGCCAGTTCCTCGCCGACACGAATTGCACGGCGGCTGACGAACGCCATTTGAGCAAGGTCCACCGCGACGTTCGGATCACACGCGTGATTCATGTACTGCCACTGGTACTCACGCTCCACACCCGGCTTCGGTAGCAGGTGCCTGTCCTGCGATATTTGAATCGAGTGTCGGCTGGGCGCCGCCACCACGCTTCCTGTCAAACGAAACAGAATGGTATCAGGCTCTATCTCGACCGCTGCGCGCAGGCTCCGATAGGCCCCCGATTGCACCAGACTGGCTATGTTCAATTTCTATCCTTCGCGGCCCGGGACTCTCTCCTGCCGCTTTCTACTCACGTAATCCGAGACATGATGACCGTATCGCTCAATGAATCGTTCCTGATAATCTGTGCCGCTGACTGTTCCCCGACAGTCAGGTGAACCGCAGTGACAATCGAAGGCTGCCATGGTTTCGCCGCAGAACGTCGCATAGTCGACAGTGATCTCTTCACCCTGCCGGATGACCCGTCTGGCGGTCAGATCGAGACCGGTTAGCCACGCATTCGGATCGCAGCTATGGTTGATCGGTTTCCATTCAGTCGGATCGGGACTCCAGGTGACATAGATTTCATCGGTGAGTGGATAGGCAAAGCGCGCGAACCACTCCGACAGTTGGCCCCGCCAGTGCGCCTGCACATGCTGTCGCGTGACGAGCACGTGCGGACTGTTTTCGTACTTCACGAGAACCTCACCTGCCGGAATATCGGAGGTTGCGATCATCCCGTAGCCAAGCTCTTTGCGGTAGCTGATGCGCCACTTGAGCCTGCGTTCTGCAGCGCGCTTCAATGCGGCGCTGAAGATTGCCTCCGCGAATCCGGCATGTGCTGCAGGGTCATTCAGGAGGATGAAGTCCGCGCTTCCCTCGAGAGAGGGAGGATAAAAGACCCCGCAGTTCGGATTGATTTCGAGCACGGAGACACCGCCGCCTCGGTCCACCCGAATGTCGCACCGGCCATAGCCGGTGCCTTCAAGCCCGACGAACAGGCTGCGCGCCGCGTCCCTGAGAACGGCATCGAGCGCCGGATCGGCGCACGGAACCGCCTGCATCCCGCCATACTCTTTCCACTTCAGGTCGAAATGCTTGAACGACTCTCCGGGCGGAAAGAGAAATTCGATAGGCCGATATACGAACGGTTGTTCAGGATCATCGGCATTCTCGGCAACAAGTACGGTGAACTCCCGCCCCTCGATGAACTCCTCGACAAGCGCGCCGCCGTACTCTGCAATCATGCGATTCGCCATGAGCTGCAGAGACTCCGCATTTTCAACGCGGGAAGCACGGGTCAGGCCGATGCTCGAGTAGCTGTTCGGATGCTTGACGATGAGGGGATAGGCAAGTTCCCGGCTCGCCCGTAGGACATCGTCGCCATCCCGCACAACCATGCCGTTCGGCGTACCGACACCATTGTAGCGGCAGACAGCCTTCATCGATTCACGCGTCGGATCGTAGAATGCTGAGCCCGCACCGGTGAACGGCAGACCCAGCCGCTCGAGCGCCTGAACGACCTCAATGCCGGGCCGATCCTCGTCCCACGCCCCATCGCAGAGATTCAGAAAGAGGTCGAAACCCCTCTGCGAGAGATTGATGATCGTACGTACAGCGTTTGCCTTGGTAAGTGTGTGCCGCTCGCAGATATGTCCAGGCAAATAGAAAGCCGGGTCCGCGGGAGGGTCCAGTTCGGAGAGTGGCGAAATCGAATCAACGTATGCATCTTCGAGAACGCAAATTCGCATTGAGTGCTACCTGCCGCTGAGGCGGTATATTACTTAAGTATAGAAATCAAAGCAAGACATGCAGCACGTCGACTCCCGCACTTCTCCCGACTCTCCCTTCGCCGCTAAAGGCCGACGTGCACCAGATGCGGAAGGAAGGTCACCACCTGCGGAACAAAGATCATCACGAACAGCGCAATCACCAGTGCAAGGATGAACGGCCAGATGTTCCGTATGATGTCCCAGAGCGGCGTTTCGGTCAGGCTGCTCATGATGAACAGCACGATGCCGTAGGGCGGCGTAATGCTCCCAAGCTGGACGTTCACACAGGCGAGCACGCCAAAATAGACAAGGTCGATACCGTGCTCCCTGATTGCCGGAAGCACGAGCGGAAACGCAATAAGGATGAGCGCGTTCCCGTCGACAAATGCTCCCAGCAGCAGAAACACCACCATGATGACCAGCAGAAACGCTTCGTTGGAGAGCTGCAGCGCATTGAGCCAGATGCCGATGTGCGCGGGCACCTGCTCGAGGTTCACGACGAAATTGAACACCAGCGCGCCCGCGTAGATGATCATGACGGCAGCCGTGTCTTTTGCAGTATCGACAATGATCCGGTAGAGTCCTGACCATTTCTGGTCACGGTAGACGATTGTCGTGAGCACGATGGCATAAGCTGCAGCAACCGCAGCCGCTTCGGTCGGGGTGAACACGCCTGAGTAGATTCCTCCGAGCAGAAGAACCGGGGTCATTAACGGCAGTATTGCACCGACAAACAGACGGACCGCAACAGCGAAACGTACGGCGGGCTCCGTCGGAAAGTGCCTGCGACGGGCGGCGATATATACGAGCACCATGAGGCTCAATCCCATGAGCAGTCCGGGAACAATGCCGGAAAGAAAGAGTGCTCCGATTGAGGCGCCTGAAACGAGCGCGTACAGAATCATGATGATAGACGGGGGAATGATCGCGCCGATGGTGGAGGCGGAGGATGAAAGCGCGGCGGCGAAACCGGGCGGATAGAGCCCGTTCTTGGTCATCATGCGAAACAGAACGACGCCGACACCGGCGGCGTCCGCAACTCCGCTCCCGCTCATTCCGGCGAAGAATATGTTCGTGACAATATTCACGTGACCGAGTCCGCCGCGAAATCTTCCGATAACTGAAAGAACGAATTTCAGCAACCGGTCTGTTACGCTGCCGGAGTTCATCACCTTTGCCGAGAAGATGAACAGCGGAATTGCAAGTCCGAGAAAATTGCTGAACAGTCCTTCAACTATCTGCTGGGTGACGAAGCCCGGATCCATGTGGGCGAGGAGCACATAGAGGAATCCGCTGCACAGCATAGCGATGCCGACCGGAAAACCGAACACAGTGAGGGCCACGAGCACGACAATCATCGCGAGAAAGGCGAAATGCACAGAGTTCCCCCTCGGAATTACAGGTGATCGCGCCAGTCGGAACGGAACATCGGCACGAGTGCCGAAACGAGGCGCACAATGAAGGTGACGAGAAACATGAGGAACGCACCATACATCAGCGAGAATGGAATGTGTATGATCGGCGTCGAATCACGCTGCTCGAAGATGGTAATGCTCAGGACTGCCGGAAGCGAAGGAACGAGGATCGCAATCCCGGCGACCGTCGATATTACCTTCAGAATGCGCTTACCGTGAGCCGGCAACGCCTCATAGACTATAGTGAACGCGACATGTCTGCGCAGCGGCAGATTCAGTCCGATCGTCCAGAAGAACATCAGGATAAACGCTACCATGATGAACTCGAGCGACCAGGTGATAGGATTGCCCAGAACGTAGCGGAATACGATCCCGACGATGAACATGAGAAACATGATGAAAAACAGTGCGGCCGACACGGCGTCAAGCACCCGGGCGAGTGCTGTGCGTGCGCTAGGTTCATCCACCGGCATATCCTCCCTGCTGTGGCCGCAGGCGTCTGCGTTCGCAGATACCTGCGGCCGTGTTCATCCCTTCGGTCAGTTGCCTTCGGCAGGTACCGGTATGGCGTCGAGCTCCTGAATGATGTTCGGCGGCCACTGTTTGGAGATAGGATCGTTCAGGTACGCATCGAGCACGTGCTTTCTGAATGCGGCGACATCGGGTGAGTAGACCTGCAGTCCCTTGCTGCGGAAAAACTCAACCAGCCCCTGCTCTTCCTTGATCCGGTTCGAATTGTTGTATGCAATCGCCTGATCGGCTGCAGCCTGAACCACCTTCTGCTGTTCCGGCGTCATGCTGTTCCAGGTCTGATCGTTCACTACCATGAGCAAGCCGTCGACGAGGTGATTCGTCATGACGATCTGCTTGGTAACTTCATAGAACTTCGCCGCCTTGTCTGTCGGAAGCGGGTTGTCCTGCCCGTCCACGGTACCGGTCTGCAGCGCAAGGTAGAGCTCGCTGAATGCAACCGGTGTCGGCGTGGCGCCCAGCGCTTTGCCGAGGAATACCCACGCCTGGGAGGGCGGCATTCGCAGTTTCAGGCCGGCAAGGTCTGCGGGTGTATTTATGTGCTTCGTAGTGCGCAGGTCCAGCTCTCGGGTGCCGAGGTAGAGCTCTCCGAGGACGTGAAGCTGGAACTTCTGTCCGATCTGTGCGGCCCACTTCTCACCGAGTGAGCTCTTCCAGATTGCGGTGAGCTCGGCGGGACTCTTCACGACATAACCGGCGGTTAGGGGGAGCAGATCGGTCATTCCGTGCTGAACGAGGTCCTGTGCCGACACATAGACCATCTGTATGCTGTTCCTCTGCACGGCTGCGAACTCGGCGCTTGCCGGAATGAGCGAGCTTCCCGCATAGATCTGCACATCGAAGCTCCCGGCGGGCGAGTTCTTGTCTATGTAGTCTTTGAAGACCTGAAGCGCTTTTGTGTGCCAGTCGGATGCAACCGAAGTCGTTGAAATTCGGATGGTGATGGGTGTGGCGGACTTCTGCGAACCGGTAGAAGTTCCGGATGCGGATTCCTTTGCGCCGTTCGCAAATAGCGTAAACGAGGCGACAAGAAAGATCGGAACGACAAGAAAGGCCGCAAATCGACGTACATTGATCATGGTTACTCTTCTCCTTTCTGGACACATTATGGCACTGCCCAGCTTACACGTGTCAAGAAAAACTTTCAAAAATCTGGAAAGTGCGCATAGAATGGAGTTGCCGGGGAGGCGTTCGAATTGAAGCAGACAACCCAGCGCGATGTCGCACTCCACGCAGGTGTGTCGCGGGCAACAGTTTCCTATGTGGTGAGTCCGAACCGGGAATCTCCGGTTCCCATTTCAGAGAAGACGCGGCAGAAGGTACTCGACGCGGTGCGAGAACTGGGCTACCAGCCTGACGCGCGGGCGCAGACCCTTATTTCAGGCGCTACGCGCATTATTGGCATCCTGCTGCCTGACATGCAGAACCCACACTTCTGGGAGCTGATGGAGGCGATCGAGCGAAGGGCCCACAAACGTGGCTACTCGCTTCTGGTGTATCATTCCGCGCTCGAGCGAAGTCAGGAGGAGCTTGCTTTGCAGGAGCTCGGAAGACGGCGGATCGATGGAGTAGTACTCATCTCATCGTTCCCTCCCTATTCCGCTGAGGTGGCAGACAATCTGGGCGCGACAAGACGGCCGGTGGTCGATCTTTCGAACGTCGAGAGTCCTTTCGACTGCGTGATATCAAGCTACGACGAGGGCGCGGCCGAGATGATGGAGCATCTGTTTGCGCTCGGTCACCGTCGCATAGGCTTCGTTTACGGCGTTGCCTCCCCGGAGCTCGGGAGGGACCGCCTTGACGCCTACACTGAAGCGATACGTCGGCGAGGACTTCCTGCGGATGAAACTCTTGTTGCGCGATGCGGAACCTCTGCTGCCGAAGGGTACGACGCGGCGCGGACACTCCTGACCCGGGCTGCCCGTCCGACTGCCATAATCGCCATCAACGACCTGATAGCTATGTCGGTTCTGCGTGCCGCGGCTGATCTCGGCATTTCTGTTCCCCGCGATCTGTCGGTATGCGGCTTCGATGATGTGCCGGGAGCTCGATTCGCCGTCCCGCGGCTGACGACGGTCGACAGGGATGCTGGAGAGGTGGCGGATTCCGCACTCAGACTGCTTCTGTCTCGCATGGAAGACAAGTCCGCTCCCCGCATGTCCGCCCGCATCGCCTGCCGCCTTGTCGTGCGGGAAACGACGGGACAGGCACCTGCGGGCTGACCCGACACAATGCACGATCGGCGCAACTGAGCCTGCTGAACTCCCGACTATCCGCGGCGGGTCACATTCTGAACATGTTGACCAGACGCTTCTCGGTCTCGCCCTCGATGGTTGCCTCGACTTCCACGTACTTCTCAAGCCCCGAGCGATTGAGTTTCTCCTTCAACAGCTGGTCAAGCTGAAAGATGCCCGCGGAATTGCTCATGAGAACGTGAATGTGAATTGGCTTTGCTGCGCCGGAATTGATCTCGACCTGCTCGATCGAAGCCGCGGAGAGAGAATGAATGTTCACGACGCCTGCCTCGAACGGAATACGGGACCGACCCTTGCTCATATCAAGCGCGTCGGCGACACGCACCACCCCGGCCTCGATCGTCATTGGTTTGCCGTCGCTGCGGTGCGATATGATCGCGTGAAGCGTCTCGGCGCGAACAATGGTACGCGGACCGATTTCATACAGCCCATCGAGCAGTTCAGTTATCTTTGGCTGGGCAACAAAAAGGCTGTAGAGCTCG